>JAEWWJ010000116.1 GCA_023396415.1 Bacteroidota bacterium | reverse complement strand
TCCTTCTTTTGCTATTCCTTCAATTGCAATGTCAGTCCAAGTATCTGTAATTAATTAGCCAGGTATTTTAGAACCATTAAGTTCAATAAGTCTTTCTTTATAAAAGATCACCCTTCTACCTTTTAGGAAAATGTAATCCATATCATCGTTGGGGTGGCGAAACAACCTATCTCTCACTTCTGCAGATTTTTCAATTGTTTTTTTTCGTTTTATAAATGCTCCACCTGAAACACCAGCTGTTTGAAAAACTCTTTCCGCATTATTTAGTGCGAAAAGCGCAATCTTATCTTCAAAGTCTTCTTTTGAAATATGCTCAAGAACTTTTGCTTTATTCTCAAACCCTAAAGATTTTGCAGTTGCTATATCAATACTTTCCCAAGTCCATTCATTTTCTGGTTTGTCAAAATCATTGAACACCATATTGTAAGCAGTATCGTAATCCCTTTCTATCCAAACTCTATTTAATGTAATTGCTTGTTTATTTTTCGCATATAGGTAAATATGATTTGCCTGCTTAAATAAACTATCAGAGGTTCCTTTAAAACCAAAAGGCTTATTAGTGGTAACAATAATTTCGTTTACAAAATTTTCTTTACCAAATACGTCATCACAAAGAACCTTGAGATAGCCAGCTTCATTGTCATCAATATGAATATAGATTACACCTTCTTTGCTCAACAGTTGTTTTGATACTTCCAGTCTGTTCTTCATAAATGTCAGCCATGAAGATTGATTGAATGAATCATTATACCTGAAGCTATCACTTCCTGTATTAAATGGCGGGTCTATATAAATCAGTTTTACTTGTCCTGCAAATTCTTCTTTCAGTGTATGCAAGGCTAAAAGGTTGTTGCCTTTTATAATCAGGTTATCGGTTATAGTGCCGTTTTCGTTTCGGTTAAATTGATCAAGTGGTTTTTCACCGTATTTGTCAATACGTTTGGCGTTGGTCAGCACTTTTGGCTCTAAAAGCTGGGTAATTTCGTCCTGTGCCAAAATTTCATTGAAGAAAATTTCTTCTCGCTTGTCTTCTTCACGACTTTGTCCGCCTTCCAAAATACAGTCTTTGAATGGCCAAACCAATGCCACTTCGTTGCGTTGTTTCAGGTATTTGCCGTCAATAGTTAGTCCAACTTTGTTTTTGTATTGGGTGTAGCTGTCGTTCAGATAGTTTTTCTGTTCCAGAAACTGAACAAACAAGTTTTGGTTAAAAACCAAGGTGCCTTTCACGTTTACAAAAAACTTCTCTTTCAAGTCTGCGTTGTCGAGCAACAGTCCAATCAGTTCTTCGTCAAAATTCTGTGCTTTGTTCAGCACCACCCATTTTTTCAGTTCTCCGTTGTCTGTCACAAAGTTGGGTTCTTTCTTGAGTTGTTGCTTTAATGTTGTATATAATTTCATTTATATCAAATTCTTAATTTTTAAGTTTCAAAAATACATTTTTCAAGTCGTTAATCTTTCTATTTTCAATAATTCTTGTCTGCGAGTTTTAAAGGGTGATAGGTGGACTTGGTGCTTTGCCAAAACCTAGGCTCTTTTGATTGGAAGAGGTCGTCCGTGTGTTAGGGCAGCCAAATGTGCCACTGTGCGATGGGTATTCATCTCATTGCCTTTATGCAGTATAAATTTTGATGTTTTGGTGATGGAGGTTTTTTGGTTTGCATGCAAAGGATGAGCGTATGTGCCGTATAGGATTGCGATATAATTACCCACCTGATGACACCGAAGTTTGAGCGGACCAGAAAGCTTGAATACCGCTGAAACCCATACGGGACATACCCTTTTTTTGGCTACTCCATTCATTATCTATCTGTAATTTTTATTAAGGTTTGCTTTGTGTGTTTTTTTGCCAGCGGGTAGTTCTCCGTCCGTTCCATAGGTTAGACCATATTTTCCTACAGGTAAATACTTAAAAATAAAGGCATTACCCGCTCTTGCAACATCATCGTATTTTATTGCGGTTATTGTTAGGATCATTCAGTGGGAGGTTTCAAGGTTTTTTTTGTTCATTGGTTAAGATTAGTGACATTTCGACAGCGCTTTATGTAAAATTTGAGCATTTAAAGCGGCGTAATCACAGGCTAGCCCAAGCGGGCACAAGGGATTGAACGATTCAAAGATTTGAGATGATTTGATCTCCGCTCTCCATACCTTTGTGCTCAAAACAAAAAAGTTGTAGTTTTGTCGGATAACCAATTACAAAAATGAAGCTAACAATTACTACCCTTTTTTTAACCCTTATCCTTGGTTATACAAGTGGCCAAGCCCAAAACAATACAATAATGGAAGAACAAAAAAATCCGCTGCTGTGCGACATAGAAACCGGAATTTGCGAAACAACTGATGGAAATATTGCTGCTGCACCACAAAGCAAAATGCCTCCATCATCAAAAGCCATCAAGGCCATTTATTACACCGATCCTATTTGTTCGTCGTGCTGGGGCATTGAACCTCAGTTGCGCAAACTCAAATTGGAGTATGGCCAACACATTGAAATTGAATACAGAATGGGTGGCCTTTTGCCCGACTGGAGTTACAACAGTGGCGGAATCAGCAAACCCGCCGACGTGGCCGGCCATTGGGACGAGGTAAGTGTGCATTACGATATGCCCATTGATGGCGATGTGTGGTTAGAAGACCCATTGGAATCCTCCTATCCGCCTTCCATCGCATTCAAAGCCGCACAAATGCAAAATACTGAAAAAGCACTTCAGTTTCTTCGCGAAATCAGAGAGATGGTTTTTCTTCAAAAGAAAAACATTGCCAAGTGGGAAAATCTAAAAGAGGCTGCCCAAAAAGTGGGATTGGATATGGGCCAGTTTAAAAGCGATTTTGAAAACCATGCCAAAACACTGTTTCAAGCCGATTTAAAGTTGGGAAGAGAATTAAATGTCAGAGGATTTCCAACCCTCTTCTTTGTGGACGCATCCGGAAATAAAGAAATCGTTTATGGCGCCAGACCTTATCCATTTTATGAAATGGCCATTCTGAAACTTGACGCCAACATCACCAAAAGTGAATACAGTAAAAATTGGGAAAGTCTTTTCTCGCAATTCCCATCGCTCAGCGCTAAAGAGTTTTCCGAACTTTCGGGAATGCCTCGAAAAGAAAGCGAAAAGGCATTGAATGATCTTTCCGATAAGGGAATTTTAGATAAATTGACAACAAAAAACGGTTCCATCTGGACAATTAAAAAACAAAGTACCAATGATTAAAAGCATATTCAAATCAGGCCCTTACCCCAACAGCATCCACTATGTGTTGCTCTTGCTTCGACTGGCAGGCGGCATTTTTATGTTGACGCACGGCATCGGCAAATTTTCAAAGCTATTTGGCGATGATCCCATACAATTTGCCGACCCCATAGGTGTTGGCGCTACAGCCTCATTGGCCCTTGCCGTTTTTTCGGAAGTGCTTTGTGCTATTCTGTTGATTTTTGGAGTTGGCACACGATTGGCAGCCCTTCCGTTGCTGATTACCATGTTGGTGGCTGCTTTTATTGTTCATGCCACTGATGGATTCGGAAGACAAGAACTGCCGCTGCTTTATGCCACCCTTTACTTGGCCATCGCCATAGCAGGTGCAGGTAAATTTTCAATAGATCATTGGATCTATAGCCGGTTAAGTATAAAGTAAAAGAAGGAAAAAACATTCTTATAACAAACTGACAATTAAGTTATACTATTTTTATTATGTCGAACATCAAACTGATCATAGAAGAAAGGGCCGCCAGCATTGGAAAGTTTATGGTAGGCCGATTGCTGCCTTTTCGGCAAAAACGCATGGTAGGCCCTTTTATTTATATTGATCATATGGGGCCGGCTGAGCTCGATGCGCACGAAAATTTTGATGTGTTGCCGCATCCGCATATTGGCCTTTCTACCCTTACTTTTTTGTTTGAAGGCAGCATCATGCACCGCGACAGCCTTGGAAATGCAGTTGAAATAAAACCCGGTGCCGTAAACTGGATGACAGCAGGGAAAGGAATTGTACATTCTGAGCGCACCCCCGAATATTTACGTCATGCTGCCAAAACCATGCACGGATTGCAAATTTGGGTGGCATTGCCCAAAGCCTTGGAGCAAATGCAGCCGGAGTTTTTTCATGTGGAACAAGAGCAGATTCCCTCCTGGACCGAAGGCGACTTGCATTTTAAACTGATTGCGGGTGAGGCTTTGGGGAGAAAGTCGCCCGTTCCTGTTTACAGCAAGCTCTTTATGATTGAAATCAAAAGCGCTTCAAAGCAGGTGGTCAATATCGGAAACCAGCTTTATGGCGAATCGGGTTTGTATATTCTTGAGGGAAGCATCGAAAGCGACGAAAATGTGTATGAGTCCAATCAGTTGTTAGTGGCAAAAGACAGCAGTTTATGCCAGTTTACCATTGCCGCCAACAGTACCCTTTACATTTTTGGCGGCGAACCTTTTCCCGAAGAGCGATGGATTGACTGGAATTTTGTTTCGACAAGCAAAGCACTCATTGCAGAAGCCAAGCAAAAATGGAAAGACCAAAGCTTTGAAAAAGTGAAAGGCGACGAAGATGAATTTGTCCCTTATCCATAAACGAAAAAAAAGACCTCAACAGATAAGGTCTTTTTTTTAATGCTATCAGAGAAATGAGATTTCAAGCCTGATTACAAACTCAATACCTATACAACGCATTGATCCTGGAGTTGGAATTGGGCATTTCTTCCTTCTCCAACAAATACACCTCGCCACCATTCAAAAAAGTGCTTACGGCTGCCACATTCATCAATGAAATTGTGTTTTCACTTTCTTCGCTTTGGATTACAGTAATCAAATTGTTTTCTTCCGTAAAATTGCCATAGATATCTGACAGATTTTCACAAAACAAAGCATCTACCTTTCCATGAATGGCCGCCGGAATAATTTTATCTATTCCGATGGCTGTTTTGCCGGTGCCTTCTACTTCGCGGAAAAGCGCAATTTTATCCTTCCTTTTCTGATCAAATACGGAAGCCATCCTTTCCCATGCCAGCTCATGGGCATCCAAAATAGAAGTGTCGCTAAAATCAACCGTTAAATGATCTTCCATCAAATTCGGATAACTGTTTACTTCCTTATACATGTCGAAAAGAGGCCTTTGGGCCGCGATGAGCATGGGTCGGTTCTCCTCTCTAAACAGTGGCGCAAGACCATCATTTATAGCCCTCAAGTATTTTTTAATTTCATTTTTCCTTTTTCCGGTGGCGGCTTCCTGCCCATGATACATGGCCTGCCTGGTTCCTTGTCCGGTTCTGAATTGCAAGTTTTTTTTGTTCATAATCATAGCCAACAATGTCTTGCTTGGTTTCCGGAATCAAATCATCAATCATTATTTCGGTTAAACTATGTTGGCTACACGCGTATAATTTCACATTGCTTCGCTCCAGCATCAACAGGTAGAAATCGCCATCGCCAACAAACATCGGCATTAAGGGTTTCAAATAAAAGGAATTTGAGACATAGTTAAACTCCTTGAAATAAATAGGCAAAGTGTAAATTTTCGTAAACCCGTCGGCAATAAAAATTGCGAGGCCGTCGGATTGTTCGCGCCAAAACGAAGAATCGTCAATCAATTGCTGAACAGGGGCGGTCATTTTGTTCACCACATCGGCATGAAATCCTTTTTGAGTGAGCTTATTTTTAACCTCTTTTAATTGGTTTTTTAACGCGAGTGAATCTTCTTGCTGTAAAACTTTTTTACCGGCTCTATGTGTCGGAATAAAAATTGAAATGCAGTTTTCTTGCTTTATATCGTTCAATTCAACGATGTCTTTTTTTGTAATAAGTGTCATAATTTCTTTATTTAAGGGTGAATAATTCAATCAGCTGAACAAGGCTCTATTTATAGCATATAAAAGTCTCCAAAGCATCCGTTTGTAAATTGGTACCGTTCATAACAAAGATAATAAAATATTCATAATTAACAAGTTATATTATGAAATTTTAAGATTTACTATTTTTATTTTGTTTATCTTAGCAGTCTGCATTTCTAATTATAACATAATGACTATTCAACATACAGGTATTGTTGCGCCGGAGCAGTATCTAAAGGTAAAACCCTATCTGCAATATTTAGAATCAAAAGGTTTTGAATTTTATGTTTCCATCACCAAAGATGGGAAAACATCAAAGCCTGCATTATTAAAAACTGAAGAAATCTAAATTAATCTGTGGGGTGAGTTGATACGGCCAATAAAAAAACTATTGGCCGTATTTTTTTTGAAAACAAGCACCAATTTTTATTTAAATACTTCAAAAAAGCTACCCTATCTTTGCCATCTTGATACCTTAGGGCGATAGCAGCTCTGCCCTATTATCAACAAACTGCAAACGGGAAATGCAACAGAAATTAAGCAGACAGGAAAAGCGATCTTGTCGAAGCTAAAACACACAAGCGCAAGAATGATACTTAGGAAAAACAATATCCCGGCTTTCACGTGGCTAGGGGATTATAACTTCAGATTTTTAGGGAAAGATGCTCTTGCAGGTATAACGCTGGCCGCATATGCCATACCGGTTTCACTGGCTTATGCCTCGCTTGCCGGACTGCCCCCGCAATATGGGATTTACGGCTATCTTTTGGGTGGTATATTTTACGCATTGTTTGGAAGCAGCCGACAACTTGCTATTGGCCCCACATCGGCCATATCGTTGCTAATAGGAGTCACTATTGCCAACATGGCCTATGGCGATCCCCAGCGCTGGGCCGATATAGCCTCATTTACGGCACTGGTGTTTGCCGCGATGAGCCTTTTGGCTTATTTTTTACGTTTGAGCGGCATTATCAATTTTATCAGCGACACTGTGATGTTGGGCTTCAAAGCCGGGGCGGCACTTGCTATTGCCACAACCCAGTTGCCAAAATTGTTTGGCGTTCCTGGAGGGGGCGACAACTTTTTCAGCAGGCTGATGGCACTTATTCAACAATGGCCACAATTCAATTACTACGTACTTGGTTTTGGGATGATCGTTCTTGTTTTGCTGATTCTGGGAGAGAAGTTTTTTCCGGGAAGACCTATAGCCATTTTGTTGGTAATTGCTGCTATTCTGGTTATTTCGTTAACACCTCTCGGCAATATTGGTTTTAGCACTGTGGGGTTGATTCCTGCGGGCTTACCTCAATTTCACATCCCCACTTTCTATGCCGGAGATATGTATGAAATATTTCCGCTGGCCTTTGCTTGTTTTTTGCTGGCTTATATAGAAACCGTTTCATCGGGAAAAACAATGGCACAAAAACATGGGTATAAAATCAATCCCCGACAAGAATTGCTTGCCCTTGGAATTGCCAATCTGGCCACGGCATTCGGGCAAAGTTATCCGGTAAGTGGGGGTTTGTCGCAAACAGCCGTAAATGACAAAGCCGGGGCAAAAACACCTTTCTCACTCATCATTGCTTCAATAGCAATAGGCATTTGCCTCTTGCTGCTCACCGGCCTGTTAGAGAACCTACCCAATGTAGTTCTGGCATGTATTGTAATTGTGGCCGTAAAAGGACTGGTTGATGTGAAAGAGTTTGTTCATCTATGGAAAACCAATAAAACAGAACTGGTTATTGCCATCATTGCGGTAATTGGTGTACTTATATTTGGGATTCTCGAAGGAGTTATGATAGCTGCTATTGTTACTTTAGTATTGGTGATCAAGGCGGTTTCTGTCCCCCACGTTGCCATATTAGGAAGAATACCGGACACCCGCCGCTACTCCGATGTTGAAAGAAACCCGGACAACGAATTATTTCCACATCTTTTTTTATTCAGGGTAGAATCATCGGTATATTACTTCAACACCGACTACATCGAAAATCATATTCTGATGAAAGTGAATGAGGCCGGAAAATCACTAAAAACAGTTATATGGGATTTAAATACCTCTCCCCATGTTGACAGGGCAGGCGCTCAAATGATTGGCCAACTTTATCTGGATTTAAAAGCAAAGGGCATTTTGCTCCGCATAGCCAATGCCCGTGCGGGGGTACGCGATATTCTCCGCAATGAAAGAATTGATCTGATGATTGGTAAAATCAGCCGACAGGTATCACTGGATGATATTGTGGTTGAAGAGCTTAATAAGTGGAATGAATCAGGATAGAGAGGGATTAAAAACCAAAGAAATATGGGTTAAATAGACAGCAAAAAATCGGCCAATAAAATTTTATTGGCCGATTTTTTTTGAAAGTAAAACTGCAGCTTCTTAGGCTTGTTTTATGAATTGCACTTCAACAGCCAGCTTCACCTTGTCAGAAACTACGATGCTTCCGGCTTCGGTAACGGCATTCCACGTTAGATTGAAATCTTTTCTGTTGATTTCACCTTTAATCTCAAAACCGGCTTTTGTTTGCCCATAAGGATCAACGGCAACACCATTAAAATCAACATCTAAGGCAATTTCCTTTGTAATATCTCTGATGGTTAAATCGCCAATGAGCTGCTCGCCATCAAATGATTTTGAAACAAATTTAAGCTCAGGGAATTTTTCAGCATTGAAAAAATCATCCGATTTCAAATGGGCATCTCTGTCTTTGTTTTTTGTGTTGATGGAGGCTGCTTTGGCGCTAAACGCGATGTTGGCATTTTTAAAATTTTCGCCATCTGCCATTACAGTAGCCTGAAAATCATCGAAATGGCCGGTTACTGTCGAAATCATCATGTGTTTTACTTTGAAAGTAATTTCTGAATGTGCGGGGTCAATTGACCATTTTGTGTTCTGTTGCATTTTAATTATTATTAAAGTTATTTGATTATTTATTTATTAAAGTTATTTGATTATTTATTTCTATTTACGAATGCCTTTAGGTCGCCTGTTGACCAAATTGCCCATACAACCAATACCGACTGAAAAAACAATCGGATAAAACGTGCTTGGTCAGTATTTAACCCAAAAGGCATCTACCTGATTCACGTATTGCGAGATGTTTCCGGGAAATATGAGTACAAAGAATATTGCTGTGGCCCAGCCTACCAATGCTTTCCAATTGTACAACGCAATGAGTGATAAACCCAGTGCGATTTCTGCAATTCCGGAGAGGACCACCACTAAATCTGTAGAAAGTGGTACCCAGTTGGGTACTTGGGCAACAAATTCTAATCTGTTAAAGCTGAGGTGGCTAATGCCTGCAAACAAAAGTGCTGCACCAAGCAAAATTCTTGATATCGTTTGAATTAGATTGGTTTTAGTAGCGCGAGCCCAATTTAAGTTGCTTAGTAATTTCATACCGTGTTTTTATGATTGTTTTAACACATCTTGAATGTCAGTGAGCTTCTTAAACATGGCCACTGCAAATGGACACAACGGCATAATTTTGATGTTTCTTTCTCGTGCCATTTCCACTATTTTATACAACAATTGCTTGCCAACTCCTTTGCCATTGAACCGGGGCTCCACCTCGGTATGGTCAATGATAATAAGATGTTCAGAGGCTATGGAGTAGGTCATTTTGCCTGCTGTTACATCATTTTCTGTGGCAATTGCAAAGCCCTTTGTTTGATCTTCTTTTAATTCTATTTCCATGGTGTGTTTTTTTAAGGACACAAAATACGCATTATTTTAACATCGGCACTTCCATAAGAAGCACACGAGCGTTTTCTGTTGCATTTACATGAATAGAGTCCGTATCCCAAACACCCATGCCATCTCTTTTGTTTAACTGATGATCATTTATTTCAACTTCACCATCCAAAACAAAAGCATAAACGCCATTTCCTTCTTTTTTAATTTTGTAGGTATCAGCAGTTCCTTTTGTAAATTTTCCAATATGAAACCAAGCATCTTGATGAATCCAAACGCCTTGGTCGTTGTTGTTAGGAGAAAGAATTTGGTAGAACTGATTCTCTTTTTCGATGTCTTTGAGTGAAATTTGATCGTATCTCGGTGTTACATTTTTCACCTTTGGGAACACCCAAATCTGAAGAAACTTCACTTCTTTGTTTCGGTTTGGGTTGTATTCTGAGTGGGTGATTCCGGTTCCTGCACTCATCACCTGCACGTCGCCTTCTTTAATAACGGCCACGTTTCCCATACTGTCTTTGTGCTCCAAATCGCCCTCTAACGGAATAGAAATAATTTCCATATTGTCATGTGGATGCGTGCCAAACCCCATGCCTGCTTGCACCACATCGTCATTCAAAACGCGTAGCACGCCAAAGTGCATTCTTTCGGGGTTGTAATAATTGGCGAAGCTAAAAGTATGGTGGGAGTCTAACCAACCATGATTCGCATGTCCTCTTGTTTCGGCCCTATGAATTATTGTTTTCATCATTTTTTTGTTTGGCAAATAATTATTTTCTCCTTGTGGCATCCATGTATCGCAGATCGCTTTTAGAGGCTTACCCTTTGTTGCTTGGAGTATTTGTGGTGCAATAGCCACAATTCCAACGGATAAAAGTGCGGTTAAAATCAATTGCTTCCGATTCATTTGATTGCCTTTAAATGAGGATGCAAAGGTAGAACAGTTTCATTCTTTGGGGAATATGAAAAAAAGGAGTAAGCGTATAAAAATCCGACATTTAGGTCGTCATTTCATTTTTCTTGAAGCTTAAAGGCGACACATGGGTCTGTTTCTTAAAAAAAGCACTGAAGTTGGCCGGTTCATTAAAACCTAATTCATAAGCAATTTCTTTGTTCGACAAATCGGAAAAATAAAGCAACCTTTTGGCTTCGGTTATTATTCTGGACTGAATATATTCTTTGGCGGTTTTGCCGGTTTTTGCCTTAACGGTTCGGTTCAAATGATCGGGTGTGATATGCAGCCCGTTGGCATAAAAGGTGGTAGAATGTTCTTTTTTGTAGTTGAGGTCAACTGCTTTTTTAAAAGTCCGAATCAAATTGTCGCCGGTAGTATCTACATCCGATTCGATGGGGTTGATGGCACAAATGTTATTACATTCAATCAGTAAAAGCTTTAAAAATGCACCAATTGATAAACACTTCATAGTTGCAGTACTGTTGAACAGATTGAAAATACTTTTTGCAAAGTCTTCAATTTTAGCAAATTGTTCCTTGCCGGGCAATAATGGTGGACTTTGTCCATAATTTTGAAAGAGGTTCAAGCTGTCAATAAGCGAAATTGGGATAGCATTTTCGATCAAAAATTGATTCGAAAAAGTCATCACGTATCCGAAAGACTTTTCTGCTTCAATAACTTGATGCACCTGCCCGGGAGCTACAAAGAAAATTTGTTGGTGAGATAAATCGTAGGTATTGAAATCAATTTTATGGAGGCCTTTGGCTTTGTTCACAACCAGAACCGTAAAATAATTGTGCCTGTGCGGTTCGTCAGCTTGTCCGTTTCGTTTGGTGTAAATATCTTCCAATTTAGATATCCAAAAACTCACGTTTTCCTTTTCGGAATTTACTTTTTGGTATGTCTTAACCGTGTTCATAATCATTTCCAAAGATGCTTAGGATTTGGGTCTCAAAAAATCTCTTGTTTTAATGATGCTAAGATATTCAATAACCCCGACGCAAAGCAATTTTCTTTCCTGACTTCAGCAGTGTTTGACACAAAATTTTTTGTAGTTGAACACCAAAAGAACAAGACTGACTTTCTGCTGCTTTGGCCAAACTTGGTCAACAATTGAATTTAACTCGTTTTCAACGTAATTATATATCATTGATTTTCTGCTATTTAAATAGGGCGTGTTGAAATGTTCAACATCTGTATAGTTTATCAACACATCATGTTAAACGTTGATTGTGTGAGTGTTAGCCATTTCTTGTAAAAACAGTGTTGAATATCTCAACACTTAACCTGTTTAAAAATGGTACATTAATCACTTATTTAATTGGTTTTTAATTACTTACATATTCTTGGCATGGTTTTGGACTAAGTGTTTGCAATCACATCAGAAACAAAAAAATGAACACAATAAAATACAGAGCCATGAAAACACTCCGCACCACCGCCTTATTGATTGCAGCTATCTGTTTGCTGCTCTCATCAACATTTGCAGCCCAGCCTGCAGATCGAAATCTTAACCAACTCAGCATTGAATTAACATCTGCTTATGCTGCACAGCATCAGGGATCAAATCTGTCATTCGTTTCCATTGATCAAATGGATGACAGCAATCCTTTTGCCATTATGTATGGCCCAACTGCTAGGGCACTTAACACCCCACCGGCCACACAATTGCTTGTGGGTCGTGATGCCGCAGTGGTGGTCATTCAGTCCAACCAGCCCGATTACGAACAGTGGATAAAAAAAGGCATCACTTTTCAGGAATTGGCTGCTTTGGTTCGTAGTCAACCTCAAGAAGTGCTTTTTTCCAGCCGACAATTGGTTGACATCATGCAGGCATATTTAGGTCTAACTTTAGATGTTAACACACTAAATATCAGCAATCAGCCTTTTGTTCAACACATCAGTGTCAGCAAAAGTACGTTTGGAGTTTGTATGCTTTCGGAAGTTTTACTGTCCAACCATCAGTTTGTTCAAGGCATTGCCTTGTTGCCTTTCGACAAAAACGAAAATGGCAGCATTGATTCTCCCGAAGCCTTTTACGACAATCCACAAACTTTTGCCAGAGCGCTTTGGTTAGGAAAATATCCAAAAATGCTCACGCAAAACATCATCATGGTGAGCAGCAAGAGCGAACTGAACGCACAAGAGAAAGAACTCGTAAGCTGGTTGCTTTCCTCGGGCCAACAAACGCTTTCAGCCAATGGCTTTGTGGCATTGAACCCACACGAACTGATGGCAGAACTTAAAAAACTCGACCCTGCTCCTATTCAACATGAGGGCCTTCCACAAGAAAATCAAAATGCATGGATTGTCATTCTTTTGATATTCACCGGAGGCTTCGTCGCTTTTGGAGCATTGCTGCTTTGGATTTTTAAAGATCGCAGTCCCTTAGTTGAAACACCCAACGAGCCCACAAAAAGTAGTTTCGACCTCGATGCCCTAAAAGCACCCAAAGGCTTAATGTATGACAAAGGCCATTTGTGGGCTTTTATGGAAAACAACGGAAAAGTAAAAATTGGAATGGACGATTTTCTTGGTCACATTTTTGGTGATGCCACCCGTTTTGAAACTTTGGCAGTTGGAACCCAACTTGTTAAAGGAGAAGAACTTATTACACTAACCCACAAAGGAAAGCAAATTAAACTTACTTCACCCGTGGCCGGAAAAATTGTTGAAGTCAACAACGAATTCAGTAGTTTCAACAGCAACACTGTTGACAATTGGATGTACAAAATTGAACCATTGAACTGGCAGCGTGAAGCTGGTTTCATGCTGATGTATGAAGAATACAGCACTTGGTTGAAAACAGAATTTAATCGCTTTAAAGATTTTCTTGCCATCGCCATGAACACCCATTCACCTCAACAAGCATGGATTACATTACAGGATGGCGGCACCTTGTATGATGGTTTGATGACAGAAATGACACCCGAAATTTGGGAGGATTTTCAAAATCAGTTCTTAAAAGCCAATCAATAATTCTGTCAAAAACATTGAAAATATATAACTAAAAACCAAACTATATATGTCAATTAGCAGAAGAGGTTTTTTTAAAGCGATGGGTGCTACGGCAGTAGCACTCTCTGTGGGCAAGCCCATGGCTGCCGAGGCATTGCAGCAAACCGATAACGAGCTTTATGGGGTTCTTTACGATGGGACAAAATGTGTAGCCTGCCACGGTTGCGAATATGACTGCGCTGAAGCGCACGGATTCACCGATTTTGACATCCCAAAGAATCCCCCCTTCAGAAAAACCGACGACAAACATCGGACTGTGGTCAATCTTTACCAAACCAGCAAAGGCGAAGTTCCTCGAAAATTACAATGTATGCACTGCAACCAGCCCGCCTGTGATGCCGCCTGCCTTACGCAAGCCATGCACAAAACAGAAGGGGGTCCGGTGATTTGGCGCGACGACAAATGTATGGGCTGTCGTTATTGCATGATTTCTTGTCCGTTTGATATTCCCAAATTTGAATACAACAGCACCAACCCCCGCATAGTGAAATGCGATATGTGTGCCGACCGCATCAAAGAAGGTGAAATTCCGGCTTGCGCATACAACTGCCCTGAGGAGGCACTCCTATACGGAAAACGCAGCGATTTGATCAAAGAAGCACGCAAACGCATCCATGACAATCCCGAGCAATATGTTGATCATATTTATGGCGAACATGAAGCAGGCGGAACTTCTTGGCTTTACCTTTCAGCTGTTCCTTTTGAAGAAATTGGATTTAATATGCGGGTTCAAAAATCTTCTTATCCGGCACTAACAAAAGGCTTCATTTCAAGCATAGCCCCTGTCGATTTATTATTACCAACATTTTTATTGGGTGTTTACCAGGCTACAAAATCAATTTCAACAAATAGTGAGGAGGACTCTATATGAACCAGACAGATACAATCCAATATCTCGACAATAAAGAGAATAAAACCTGTCAGTTTTTAATCAGTGAACTTAAGCCAAAGACTCAAATATTCACTGCTTTCAACATCATTACCCTGCCGATTATTCTTCTTGGGATAGCACTCATTGTATATCGCTTCATATTTGGCCTGGAATCAGTAACTAATCTTTCACAAGATGTGCCTTGGGGAATATGGAAAGCATTTAATGTTGTGGTTGGCGTGGCAATGGCCGGTGGTGCTTATGTGCTCGTATTTATGACACACGTTTTGCATATCAAGCGGTATGAACCCGTATTAAAAATTGCCGTTTTAAATGGACTTCTGGCTTACGTTTTTTATTCAGCTGCACTTGTTCTCGAGTTGGGTCGTCCACTTGATATTTTTAATGTAATCATTGGCAATGATTATGGCGTAAGTTCAATTTTATTTTTGGTAGCCTGGCATTTCATGCTTTACATTTTATGTCTTTTCCTTGAGTTTTCTCCATCAATAGCAGCATGGCTTAACGCAAAAAAAATGCACAAATTCCTTACAGGCATTACACTTGTTGCAGTTGTTTTCGGAATCACCCTTTCAGTTTTACATCAAGGTGGTATTGGCGCACTATTTTTGCTTGCAAAAGGTAAGATTCATCCTTTGTGGTACAATAATTATATGCCGCTTATGTTCGTGATCCAAAGTGTATTTGGAGGCCTTTCTCTTGTAGTTATTGTCGTTGCCATCAGCTGGAAAATATTCGCTTTTCAAATCACCGAAAAAATGCAAAAAGCGAAGAACGATATTTTAGTCGGACTTGCTGGTATTTGTTCTGTCGGGCTCTTTTCATACGTTTTTATGCACATCATTATCTTCGTTCATGAAAAATATTGGGCCTACATGGGAGCCGGCTGGGGCAATTGGTACCTGTTTGAAATGATTGGATTGGTTATTATTCCTATGCTTCTGTTTATGTATAGCTATAAAACAAAAAATATTACATTGGTTATCGTTTCATCAGCAATTACACTCATGGGCATTCTAATCAACCGTTTAAATGTAGCCCTGATTGCCTATAATATTGATGCACCTGTGAGATATGTTCCAACATGGCAGGAGCTTACAGTTTCTTTATCAATTATTTTGATTCAAATCTGGGTCTTCAGATGGATCGTCCTTAGGATGCCTGTATTGCGTAGTGCACCGGATTGGGCAAAAGGCCATTGATGCAATCAAAAAATATTTTTTCGATTATAAATAGGAAAATAACTAAAATTAACCTTACAGCAATAATATTATGGAAGAATTCCTTTATCACAACATTTATGAAACCAAGGGTGTCGAATATCTGGTTACAGTAGCTTTTTTTCTGTTGCTTGTCCCTTTTTGGATGATTCTCAACAAAAAAAGACGCGTGAGTCATCAACTGCAAAAAGCAGCAGGCGTTTTAAACGCACAAAAACTCGCTATGCCTCAAGGCGTTTATCATAGCCCCGGCCATACCTGGATGCACTTGCTCAAATCGGGCAAAGCAAGGGTGGGCTTGAGCGGGTTACTGGTAAAAATAACCGGCAATGTAGAGATCACACCTATGAAAGCATCCGGCGAAATGATCCGAAAAGGAGAAGTTGTCGCTGTGCTCAAACAGAAGGACAAGACCATCAACATTGTGTCGCCACTTACAGGAAAAATTCTTCACTTTCCTGAAATTGATTCCGAAACTTTGCTCACCGACCCTTACGGAAAAGGCTGGCTCATAGAAATTGAACCCTCAGCTTGGATCGTTGAAACACAAGCGTATTATTTGGCTGATACCATTACACTTTGGGCTGAAAGGGAAATTGTTCGTTTTAAAGATTTCCTTGCCACAGCAATGCCAAAGCACGATCCCAGCTTAGCTGTCAATGCTCTGCAAGATGGCGGCGAGCTGCGCGAATACTGCCTTACCGACCTACCAAAGGAGCTTTGGACCGACTTTGACACACAATTTATAAACGTTTAAAAGGTTTTGTCCTTAAAAGGTTTTTTTACACTTATTTTTGCCATCTTGCAGAAGGGTTTGAAAACGTTTTATTATGACATTTAAAAGCCATTTAAAAAAAACCGTTTTATTGCCATGCGACAATCGAGAAATTCACTTTTCGATTGTCGTATGTACTATAATATAAGCACGACAGCATGAAATTAGAGATTATACCAAGCCTTTTTCAACAACTGAAAAAAACTGTGTCAAAAAATTTCCGTCAGCTGTACGCGTCGGTGTACAGCAGGGTGATCCTGATTATTGCCACCCTTTCCATTTTTTTACTGGGCTCGTATTTCATCATCTTCCAAACACTCAACCAACAATATCTCGATGCCATCATCCATCAAAACGGCAACAATATTGCTTCCATCGTGGAGGGTGCATTGTATCACTCCATGTTGCAGAATGACAAAACAGAATTGTATAATACCCTCGACATCATCAATACCCTTTCGGGGATTGACGAAGTGAATTTATACAACGAATTTGATAGCCTTGTTTACTCTTCTTACGCCTCAGATGCCGTGCATTTCAACACTCCCGAATGTGTGCTGTGCCACGAAACCTTAAACAACCTGTTTCCCGGCGATCAAAAATCATATCGTATCGTGAACACCGGAAGCGCTTGCAGCATGTATAAAACCGATAACGAAGAACGCTATTTGCTCATCAGAAATCCTATTTTGAACGAGAGCAGTTGCTATACTGCCAAATGCCACGCCCATGGAAAAGACGACAAACTGCTTGGCTCACTGATTATTAAACTCCCATTGGGAGCGTATGACAGCTCCATTCAAGCCTCCTCCAATCAATATTTTTTGCTGGCCGTGATTGCAACGTTACTGTTGGCCACTTCGTTGGTGTTTTTTACACGGCGAAACATCAAACGCCCGCTTAACGCTTTAGTTGAAGCCAGTAAATTGGTTTCAAAAGGCGAAGGAAGCACCCGGTTGCGCACAAGCCCTTACCAAATGGACGATATGCGGATGGTATCGGAGGCCTTCAACCAAATGCTCGACAAGCTGCAAGCCGCCAACACCGAGCTACAAAACTGGTCGAAACAACTTGAATACAAAGTGCAGCGAAAATCGGAAGAACTCAGCTCTGTACATAACGAACTCATTCAAATTGAACGCATTGCATCCTTAGGAAAACTTTCGGCTTCGGTAGCGCACGAGCTCAACAATCCACTTTCAGGTATTTTAGTGTATGCCAAATTGGTTTCAAAACAGTTGCAATCTGCACCCATTGAGCAAGAAAAACGCTTGGCCATGATGAAGCACCTTAAATTTATTGAAACAGAAACCAAAAGGTGCGGCGACATTGTAAAAGGCCTACTCGATTTTTCGCGCAAAGACCAGTCCGACCATGAGATCAGTCATTTGCATGAGATTTTGAGCAGTACTGCCGACCTGATGCGCCATCCTATGAAAATTTCAAACATCAGTTTTTATCATCATTTCAAAGCCGAAAAGGACGAAATTTCGTGCAGCCCTAACCAAATCAAACAGGCCTGTATCGCCATGTTGGTGAATGCCTCCGAGGCCATGACCTCCGATGCCAACGGCGAAATTGTAATTCAAACATCCAATCCTGACGATGAGCATATCATATTTGAAATTATTGACAACGGAAGAGGTATGGAAAAAGACAGTATCCCCAGCATTTTTGAACCCTTTTATTCAACCAAACACGAAGCCAGCGGCATTGGACTGGGGCTGGCCATCGTTCACGGCATCATTTCCAGCCACAAAGGAAAAATCAGCGTGCAATCCACCCCCGGAATGGGCACCACTTTTGCTATTACTTTACCCCTCGTAAAACAAAAAAAAGATCCCCATGCATAAAAAAATATCCCTTTTAATTGTTGATGATGAAGAGTCGGTAAGGGATTCTTTGGTCAACTGGTTTATCGAAGACGGCTTTCAGGTGGCAAGTGCCGAAAACGCTAAAAAAGCCATCACCTTGCTCGAAAAAGAAAACTTCGACATCATTCTCACCGACATCAAAATGCCCGGCATGGACGGTTTAGAGCTGCTCAAACGCATCAAAGCACTTAAAAAAGACGCCATCGTGATCGTGATGACCGCCTTTGCCACGGTTGACACAGCGGTGCAAGCTTTAAAAGACGGCGCTTTCGACTACATCACCAAGCCCTTCGACCCCGACGACCTTTCGCACCTCATTCGCAACGCCTCCAAACAAATAATTTTGATGGATGAAAACGAAAAGCTCAAGAGCCAAATACAACTCGAAAACATCCAAGACATCATCGGAAACAGCCCCGAAATTGAGCAGGTATTGCGCGAAGTCCAAAGCGTGGCGGCCTCAAGCGCATCGGTGATCATCACCGGCGAAAGCGGAACGGGTAAAGAGTTATTTGCCAGAGCAATACACGCCAACTCCTCGAGAAAATTTTTCCCGATGGTAAGTGTTCATTGCGGGGCATTGAGCGAAAGCTTGCTCGAAAGCGAACTTTTCGGACATGAAAAGGGAGCTTTTACGGGCGCTGTTTACAATAGAAAAGGGCGCTTTGAAATGGCCGACAGCGGCACCATTTTTTTGGACGAAATTGCTACCATCTCCATGAAAATGCAAATTGAGTTGCTGCGGGTGCTCGAAACCAAAAGCTTCGTCCGCGTAGGCGGAAACAAACTCATCGAATCCGATTTCAGGGTAATTTGCGCCACCAACCGCGACCTGAAACAAATGGTGGACAACGGAAGTTTCAGAGAAGACCTCTATTATCGCCTCAACGTAGTAAACATTTTTATTCCGCCCTTACGCCAACGCATCAGCGACATTCCCCTCTTGGTGGATCATTTTATCGAAAAGTACTGCAATGCCATGAGCCGCACAAAAATGAATATTGAACCCGCTGCCATCAGGCGTTTGCAGGAGTTCGATTTTCCGGGAAACGTACGTGAACTCGAAAACATGATCGAAAGAGCCATCGTGGTAGGCAACGGAAAGGAAATCCGACTCAGAGACCTTCCCCTTCAAAAAGAAATCGTTGTTAACCAGGTCGAAAGCCTCGAAGAAACAGAACGAAAACACGTTTTAAACATCCTCAACAAATACGAGTGGAACATTTCGCGGGCGGCCAAAGCCCTCCAAGTGGATCGGGTTACCTTGTACAATAAAATAAAAAAGTACGACCTCAAGCAAAGTCAATAGCCAAGCTTTTAAAATCCGGAATTCCACAAAACAGGCATGACAGCACTTCGAATCATACTTATTAACCTCGGCAACTTCGACAAAATTTTTCTTCAAGAAATGAGCCACGAAGTGCAAGCCACTTTCCGAATTCCGGTGGAAGTGCAGGAGGAGTACGAAGATTTAAGCCCTTTTTTCGATTCGGCCCGAAAGCAATACAATGGCAATGATTTGCTCAAACTGATTGACACTAAAAACACCGACGAAAACACAAAAACGATGGGGCTCTTCGAGGTTGATTTGTTTATTCCCATTCTCACCTACATCTATGGACAGGCCTACCTCAACGGAAAATCGGGAATTGCATCAAGCCATAGGCTTGGAAATGAACGCTATGGCCTTAAAATGAATCCGAAACTTTTCAAACAACGCTTGATCAAAGAAATCAACCACGAGCTGGGGCATTGCTTTGGATTGGTACATTGCCGGCAGCCCAGATGCGTCATGCAGTCAAGCACTTACGTTGAAGATATAGATCAAAAAGATACAGGATTTTGCTCCGGCTGCCAAGAGCTTTTGACAATTTCTATGCTGAAAACCTGACGATTCTGCTTCAATTTTCAGCACTTGAAGCCCTTGAAATTTACATTTTCACCGGTCAAATTTGCTATCCTATTTTTGACAGCTCAATTTGGAGAAAATTGCCTACTTTTGGCTTCTTTAAAAATCTAAAGTAAGTGCAGATGCAGCAACAGCAGGATTCTGATTTGTCGAGCTTGGGCCTGTTAAAAATTATCATTCGTTACAGGCGACCGCTTGTAATCATTGGCATTTTATCTATTGTGTTGGCCTACATTTTCAGCGGTCCATTGTTCATAACGCCGTTGTATAAGTCAACGGTCATCCTCTACCCTACCTCCTCCAATTCCATTTCAAAGCTGTTGCTGAGCACCAACTTCAACACCAACAAAGACTTGCTTGAGATTGGCGAAGACGAGCAAACAGAGCGTATGTTGCAGATTCTCAACTCCAATAAAATACGCGACCGCATCATCGAAAAATACGATTTGATGAGCCACTACGGCATCAAGCCCAACTCCGACTACCGTTTTACACGTCTTTACGATGCCTACGAAAGCAAAATCAAGTTTCGCCGCACCGAGTATATGGCAGTGAAGATTACCGTTCTCGACAAAGAACCCCGTCTGGCCTCGCTCATTGCCAACAATATTGCCGAGCTGTTTGATTCAACGATGAACCAGATGCAAAAAGAAGTTGCTTCACGCGCTTTTGTGATCGTTGAAAATGAATATTTCAAGCTCAAAAACGAAGTGCGGGCAATGGAAGATTCACTCAACGTGATCCGCCGAATGGGCATCAACGACTATGAAAGTCAAGCTGAGATGCTCAACCAACAGCTGGCCGTAGAATTGGCCAAAGGCAACAACAGCAAGGGCGTAAAAGCGATTGAGCAGCGCCTGAGCGTACTCTCGGAATACGGAGGCACTTATGTTTCGCTCCGCGATATGTTGGAACACGAACGCAAACAATTGTCGCAAATTAAAGCCAAATACGACGAGGCTAAAGTAGATGCCACTGAAAACCTTCCGCACAAATTTGTTGTAACCAACGCTTACGAAGCCGAAAAAAAGGCCTATCCTATCCGTTGGCTCATCTTGGTCATCGCCTTTTTCTCCACTATCGCGCTTAGTCTGGTCATCACCATTGCCTTTGACAAATTCATGTCGGCTGAAGTAAAAAAAAAACTTCAATACAACCCTTTACCCACCTCAGCCGGCGATTCATCAAGAACTTTAAACAAGCAATAATTCCGCAACAACAGCAAAAATGGGAAATCATGGACAATTATTTTAACAACACTTCTTTTGTCAACCTGATCCTTAAATGGCGCTCACACCTTGCTGTCATTACCATTGCCGCAGCAGTAGCAGGCATGATTTTTTCCGGTTCGGCATTTATCACCCCAATGTACAGGTCAGAAGCCGTGGTGTATCCGGCCAACATCAACAGTTATTCCGATGAAAGCGAAACGGAACAAATGTTACAGATTTTACAATCGCAGGATATCGTTGATTCAATGATACTGAGGTTCAATCTTGCAGAGCACTACAAAATTGATCCACAATACAAATATTACCACACCGCACTTTTTGCCGAATACCATCAAAACGTTAAAATCAGCAAAACGGCCTATGAAGCCATCTCTGTTTCGGTGCGCGATAAAGACCCCGAGCAAGCAGCAGCCATGGCTTCAGAAATTTTGAAATTGTACGACAGAAAAGTGGCCTCGCTCCATAAAAGCAAATCGAGCGAAGTGATTGAGATGTATAACGAACAACTCCGGGCAAAAAAAGAACTCATTGACTCGCTTCAAAATCGGCTCTATGTACTTGGAAATGAGTATGGATTGATTGATTATAGCGCACAATCGCAAGAAATAATGAAAGGTTACCTGCGAACCGTTTATGGCAACAATGGCAGCAATATCAACACCAAAGGGGTGATGGAACTCAAAACCAATATCGAAAAACATGGTGGCGAGCTGCTTACCCTTATCGAGATGTTGCAACATGAAGCCCGCACTTTCGTTGATATAAAACTCGATTTGGAACAAGCGCAACGCTTTAACCGGTCTAAACTCACCTATTCCAACATCATCAGCAAGCCTTTTCCTTCCGACAAAAAAGCTTATCCCGTGCGTTGGATCGTAGTGCTTTTCGCTGGTTTGGGGGCTTTTTTGCTTACCCTCGTTGCCATTTTTATTATTGACGCAAGAAACCCGGTAACCCAAAAGAAGAGCCAACTTTAAACTTAATGATTTTGACTGACCGCATCAAAATAGCATGGGTTTATCTTTTTGCAGCATTTTTTCTTGCTGTGAACTTATACCTTGTGGTGCACAAAGATTTCTACTACGCTTTTGCTCTTCCGTTGGTTTTGGGAGTTTTGTTGTTGTACATTTTTTCGCTCGACAAAGTTTTTTTACTCATCAGTTTTCTCGTCCCCCTTTCGCTTAATGTAGAAGATATGGATATAGGCTTGGGAGTTTCACTGCCTGCCGAACCTATGTTGTTTGGTGTAATGATCTTGTTTCTAATCAAGTTGTTACATGAAAAACACTACGATAAAAAAATTGCCTATCATCCCATTTCATTGGTTATTTATTTGATGTTTACTTGGATGCTCATCACCACCTTCACCAGCGAGCTTCCGATTGTTTCTATCAAATATATTGTGTCGCGCATGTGGTTTGTGATTCCGGCTTACTTCTTTGGCGCATTGATTTTTAAGAAAACATCCAACATCCATCGTTTTATTTGGCTTTATAACTTTGGGTTGGTGATTGTGATTGCGTACACCATCATCAATCACGCCAGCTATAATTTCAGCGACAACTCGGCGCACTGGGTGATGTCGCCACTTTACAATGACCACACCGCTTACGGGGCTGCTTTGGCCATGTTTTTGATCTTGAGCTTTGGATATTTGTTTTATCCCAATCTATCGAAAATCAAACGTTTTTGGGTTGTTACCATGGTTGTTTTACTCACGGTAGCCACTGTTTTGTCGTTAAGCCGTGCCGCCTGGATCAGTTTGGTGGCTGCACTGGCTGTTTTCCTCGCTGTTTACTTGCGCATTAAATTCAGGTATATCTTACTTTCCATTGTAGCAGTAATTTTTGTGTTTATAACTTTTCAGCACCAAATTATTGATGCATTGGAGAAAAACAAGCAAGATTCGTCCACCGATTTGGTCGAACACATTCAATCTATCTCAAATATTTCGTCCGATGCTTCTAATCTGGAACGCATCAACAGGTGGCAGGCCGCCATCCGTTTGTTTCAAGAAAGACCTTACTTTGGATGGGGACCAGGCACTTACCAATTTGTTTACGGACCTTACCAACGCTCGAAAGAAAAAACTATTATCAGCACCAACGCCGGCGATATGGGCAATGCACACAGCGAATACATTGGGCCAATGGCCGAAATGGGTTTTCTCGGCATGTTCATCATGTTTTTATTGGTAGGTGTGATGGTGTACCGAGGTTTGAAAGCCTACCAAAAACAAACCAATAAAAGCAACCGCATCATCACAATGACGGCTACGCTGGCTTTAATAAGCTATTTTGTGCATGGTTTGCTCAACAACTTTCTTGATACTGACAAGCTTTCTATTCCTGTTTGGGGCTGCATGGCTATTATCGTGGTCATGGATTTGAACGCACAATCTGAGGTTGCACTACCCGAAGCAGACGAACCTCAAGAAGAAACTCCCTCCATCAAGAAATAAAAAAAGGAGCCTTAGCTCCTTTTTTTATTATCTTAATTTTGCTAGTAGATCAGGCAGTTGGCGTGTTGCAGCCATTTCGCGCCATTTTTTTCGGGCTTCTTCGGCAGGCACTCCAAAATAGGTTTTGCCACCTTCGAGGCTTTTATCAACAGCAGAGGTAGCCAAGATCACGGCGCCTTTTCCGATCACAAGGTCTTTGTTGATGGCAACCCGCCCCCAAATGATAACATCGTCTTCGATTTTGGTTACTCCGGCAATGGCGGCGTGAGAGCCAATCAAGCAGTTTTGGCCAATCACCGTGTCGTGTCCAATTTGACAATGGTTGTCGAGTTTGGTTCCTTTACCGATTATCGTATCACCGGTTACGCCTTTGTCAATGCTACACAAAGCGCCGATTTCCACATCATCTTCAATGATTACGCGTCCACAGGATTCAAATTTGCGATAACCCTCAGGCCTCCGTTGAAAATAATACGCGTCGGCACCAATGACCGAGTTGGCATGAAGAATCACGTTGTCGCCCAACACACTATGGTCGTAAATCGTGGCATTGGCATGGATAAGGCTGTTTTTTCCAATCTTCACATGATTTCCAACAAAGGCACCGGGCTGAATGATCGTTCCTTCACCAATTTCGGCCGTAGGGCTGATGCTATTTGGCGAGGGCTCAAAGGCCCTGTATTTTAATATCAACGATATAAAAGCATCAAAGGGTTTGTCGTGAAAAAGCAAAGCTTTGCCTTCGGGACAAGCGACTTTTTTGTTGATGAGAATAGTGGTGGCGTTGGATTGAAGGGCCTTGTCGTAGTATTTCGGATGATCAACAAAGGTGAGATCACCCTTTTCGACCATGTGAATTTCATTCAGTCCGCTGACCAAAAATTCGGGATCGCCTTCAAATTCGGCTCCAATTAAAGCAGCCAGATCTGCCAAGCGTAAAGGTGGGGTAAATTTCATGGAACAGCTTCTGTAAGTTATTATTCCTTAACACGTTCCGAATAACTACCTTCAACCGTGTTCACTTTAATCTTATCGCCAATGTTGATAAACAAAGGAACACGAATCATAGCGCCGGTTTCAAGGGTAGCCTCTTTCATGGCGTTGGTGGCGGTATTACCTTTTTCGCCCGGTTCGGTATAAGTGACTTCAAGCACAACGGTAGCAGGCAGTTCGCAAGTTAGAACAGAATCAGTATCAGTGTGATACATAATCTCCACACCATTTCCTTCTTTCAAAAACTGTGGTGCGTTGATCTGCTCTTTTGGAATTTGCATTTGCTCAAAACTTTCTGTATTCATAAAAAAGTAATCAGCGCCATCGTTGTAGAGGTACTGCATCGGGCGACGCTCGACGCGTTGGATATTGATTTTACTTCCGGCAGGAAAAGTATTGGGTAATATCTTACCGGTTCTAAGACTTCTTAACCTTGTACGGACAAAGGCAGCGCCTTTTCCGGGTTTTACATGCTGAAACTCAACAATTGAGTACAAATCATTACTGAACTCAATGATCAATCCGTTTCTAAACTCAGCAGTTGTTGCCATATAAATTGAATTATGTTTAAAGAAATAAGGCTGCAAATTTAGGTGTTTCCTTGAAACTTACAGCCTTATTGTATGAATATTCGTTTGAAAAACCCTCCAAAATGCCTGTTCGACATCTTGTACTATAGTAACAAAACAGCAATCAACAATCCCTGAAAGTCAATGCTCTCGCGATGAAGAAGGCCGATGGCAGCGATTCTTTCCTTAAAAAACCTCCTGATTACTCTCTTGATTTGCCGTAACCTTTCATAATGCCTCTCGTTGAATTGTTGATGAAACTCAGGATTTCATCCCGATCGGGTGAGGCCGGCACATTGGCTTCAATAAGACTAAGGGCCTGACTTACGTTGTGTCCTTTGAGGTAAATGGTGCGATAGATGTCTTGGATAGCATTGATGCGCTCATCACTGAACCCGCGCCGACGCAATCCAATGGAGTTGACACCGATATACGAGAGTGGCTCACGACCGGCTTTGGTAAACGGAGGCACATCTTTGCGTGCCAAACCACCACCACTGATCATGGAGTGAGTTCCAATTTGCACAAACTGGTGCACGGCAGCCAATCCTCCAATAATGGCCCAATCATCAACGCGAATATGGCCCGCTAAGGTGCAGGCATTGGCCAAAATGACATTGTTGCCAATGATGCAATCATGCGCAATATGAACATAAGCCATGAGCAAACAATTGCTTCCTACCACTGTTTCCCAGCTGGCTTTGGTGCCTCTGTTGATGGTAACAAACTCACGGATGGTGGTATTATCGCCAATTTTTACAATGGTTTCTTCGCCGGCATATTTTAAGTCCTGCGGCATAGCAGCGATTACAGCACCCGGGAAAATTCGGCAATTTTTTCCTATTCTGGCACCTTCCATAATGGTTACATTGCTGCCGATCCAAGTACCTTCCTCGATAATTACATTTTTTTCAATGTTAACAAATGGTTCAATCACCACATTGCTGGCAATTTTTGCCTGAGGATGCACGTAGGCCAAAGGTTGATTCATCTTTTGGAGATAGTTTTATTGTTCGTTATTGTTTCTTGGCAATTTGAGCCATGAGATTTGCTTCTGTTACTACTTTATTGCCCACGTATGCCACTCCGCGCATATTGCAAATTCCGCGTCGAACAGGCGAGGTAAGCTCAAGGGTAAAAATAAGGGTGTCGCCGGGCACTACTTTCTGCCTGAACTTAGCTTCATCAATTTTTAAGAAATAAGTGATATAGTTTTCCGGGTCAGGCACTTGGCTTAAAACGAAAATGCCACCTGTTTGTGCCATGGCTTCAATTTGCAAAACACCCGGCATAACCGGTTCCTGTGGAAAATGACCTACAAAAAAGGGCTCGTTCATGGTTACATTTTTCAGCCCTACGATATAGTCATCGGTAAGCTCTAAAATGCGGTCAATAAGCAAAAAAGGTGGCCGATGCGGCAAAATCTTTTGAATCTGCTGAACATCATAAACGGGTTCTTTGAGCAGATCGAAAGGGGGTACTTTCATCATTATGAAGATATTTGTGTGTGTATGCTTGTGTGTGTGCTTGTGTGTGTGCTTGTGAGGCTATGCTTTTTGATGAGCCTTGCAAATTCAGTATTTGCATAATGCCCAGGTTTAAATGCTATTACATGACCTTTTATTCGTTTTCCAAGCAAGCTCAAATCGCCTACAACATCTAAAAGCTTGTGGCGTGCAGGCTCGTTTGGAAAATGAAGTTCAAGGTTATTGAGGATACCCTCCTTCACCTTCACTTTGGGTTTGTTAAATAAGGTGGCCAAGCGGTCAAGTTCGTCTTGGGTTACCGTCCGATTCACAAAAACGATGGCATTGCTGAGATCGCCACCTTTGATGAGGTTGTTTTTGAGTAAGAACTCCAACTCATGTAAAAATACGAAGGTGCGGCAAGGGGCAATTTCATTTTTAAAATCGCGTAGGTGCTTCAAACTGGCATGTTGCACGTTGAGCACCTCTGTGTTGTAATCAATTGTTACGTCAATTACATATTCCTCTGATGGAACAATGCGCATCTCGAAACCTTTTTCGTCATTTTTTAGTGCAATTTCACGGTCAATTTGGATGTATTCGCGGAGTTGGTCTTGCACTTCGAGGCCTACCGTTTCAAGTGCCTCAACAAAATATTTTGCACTGCCATCGCGTATGGGCATTTCGTCCACATCCACATCAATTAGCACATTATCAATGCCTAAGCCTGTGAGTGAGGCCATGACATGTTCAATGGTATAAACTTTTGTTCCATTAATACCAATGGTTGTTCCGCGCGAAGTGTCAACAACAAAATCAATAATGGCCGGGATGATGGGCTGATCCTTTTGGTCAACTCGTCTAAATTTAACGCCGTGCCCTGCATGAGCAGGATGAAAAGTGATGGTGCCATGCTGGCCGGTATGTAACCCGGTTCCTTCAACACTTACCGACTTTTTAATTGTGCATTGGTAATCACCCATAAATAACAGTTTAGGCAGCTGAAAATTTTAGCAAAATTAGTACTTTTTCAAACATGATGCCTTATACGGGTTTTTCGAGGCTATTGATCTTATTTTCAAGCTCTTGAATTTTTTTTGCCATAAGGTCTAACCGCTTAAAATGAACCGAAGCTCTTTTATAATCTCCTATCGGAATGGCCGGCGAGCCCATCAGAATGACATCATCCTGCTTTACCGACGAGCCGATGCCTGACTGCGCTGCCAGCTTTACGCCATTGGCAATGGTGATATGACCTGCAAGCCCTACCTGACCGCCAAACATACAATTGCTTCCGATTTTGGTAGAACCACTAATGCCCGTTTGGGCAGCCATAACGGTATTTTCCCCAATTTCTACGTTGTGTGCAATTTGAATGAGGTTGTCGAGTTTTACCCCTTTTCGTATGCGTGTTGCCCCAAGGGTGGCCCTGTCAATGGTAGTGTTGGCACCAATTTCAACATCATCTTCAATAATTACGATACCGGTTTGAGGCACCTTTTTATACTGGTTGTCTTGCTGTGCAGCAAAACCAAATCCATCGCTGCCAATCACACAGCCGGCATGAATGATGCAGCCTCTCCCAACTTTGGTTCCGGCATACAGTTTTGCTCCCGGATAAATAATGGTGTCATCGCCCACAACGCATTGGTCGCCCACGTAGGCTTGTGGATAAATCTTTACCCTTTCGCCAATGCTGCATTTCTCGCCAATAACGGCAAATTCACCTACATAAACATCGTTGCCCAATGTGCTTTCCTTTCCAACGAACGACAAGGAGGAGATGCCTTTTTTGTTGGTCTGAAACTGTTGATAAATCTCTAAAAGCTTAGCAAAAGCACTGTAAGCATCGGCCACTCTGATTAAGGTAGCTGAAATCGGTTGCTCGGCCACAAAATCATTGTTCACGATAACGACCGAACTCGAAGTGCTATAAATATAAGGTGTGTATTTGGGATTAGCAAGAAAGCTGAGTGTTTCGGGCTGTCCTTCTTCAATGCGCGAAACGTTTGAAACAGTTACCTCGGCATTGCCTTCAACGGTGCCTGAAAGTAAGGCAGCTATTTGTGCGGCTGAAAATTTCATGTTTGGAAAATTTTAAAAAAATGTGCTGCAAGTTACTATAATTTTCAACACCCTGCCTTGCAGCTTCGAAGGAGGCTTTTTACTCCCTTGATAAGAAGGGTTTTGTTTCGTAAAATGCTTATATTCATTAACTTCTATTAAACCGCTTTAACTTTTTTTAACGCCCCTGCTCTTTGCCGCCTTGCTATCTTTGCCAGCCTAAAATAGATGATTCACCATGATTGTTACCGACATTAAAGAACTGAACGAAAAGATCCAACGTGAAAGTCAATTCATTGACTTGATCAACCTCGAAATGAACAAGGTGATTGTTGGCCAAAAAATGATGACTGAGCGCCTGCTCATTGGCTTGCTCTCTAACGGACACATCCTTCTTGAAGGTGTTCCCGGCTTAGCCAAAACATTGGCTATTAAGTCATTGGCTCAAATTATCAAAGCCGATTTCAGTAGAATACAGTTTACACCCGACCTTTTGCCTGCCGACTTAATCGGTACGTTGATTTACAGCCAAAAAAACGAAGAGTTCGTGGTACGTAAAGGACCTGTGTTTGCCAACTTCATTTTAGCCGACGAAATCAACCGTTCACCCGCCAAAGTGCAGAGCGCTTTGTTGGAGGCCATGCAAGAGAAACAGGTTACTATTGGCGATCAAACCTTTAAGCTACCCGATCCTTTTTTGGTGCTGGCCACACAAAACCCTATCGAACAAGAAGGAACGTATCCCCTTCCCGAAGCTCAGGTGGACCGCTTCATGCTCAAGGTGGTGATTACATATCCAAAAAAGGAAGAAGAAAAACTGATCCTTCGCCAAAATATCACCAATGAAATCAAAACCACCATGGCTTTGATTTCTATTGAAGACATCCTGAAAGCCCGCAACGTAGTGCGCGAAGTTTACTTGGATGAAAAAATTGAAAATTATATCACCGATATCGTTTTTGCCTCACGTTTTCCGGGCGAATATCGCCTGAAACGCTTTGAGAGCCTCATTTCCTATGGCGCATCACCCCGTGCAAGCATCAATTTGGCACTCGCCTCAAAAGCCTACGCCTTCATTAAAAAAAGAGGCTACGTCATTCCGGAAGATGTACGCGCTGTGGCGCACGATGTGTTGAGACACCGCATTGGCCTAACGTATGAGGCCGAAGCCGAAAACATGACTACCGAGGAAATCATCAACGAAATTTTGAACACGATTGAAGTGCCTTAAAAATGCCGCAAACCACTGACAGTCTGCAAACGGGACAAGACATCTTTAAGAAAGTAAGGAAAATTGAGATCAAAACCAGGGGATTGTCGCAACAGATCTTCTCCGGCCAATATCACAGTGCTTTCAAAGGGAGAGGTATGGCCTTTAGCGAGGTACGCGAATACCAATATGGCGACGACATTCGATCCATTGACTGGAACGTAACCGCCCGTTTTAACCATCCTTTTGTGAAGGTGTTTGAAGAAGAGCGCGAGCTTACGGTGATGCTGCTCATTGACGTTTCGGGGTCGAATGAATTTGGTTCGGGCCAACAGCTAAAAAAGATGCTTTCTGCCGAGCTGGCTGCTGTATTGGCTTTTTCGGCCATTCAAAACAATGACAAAGTTGGAGTGATTTTTTTTAGCGACCAGATTGAGAAATTCATTCCGCCAAAAAAAGGAACCTCTCATATCTTGAGGATCATCAGAGAAGTGATCAGTTTTGAGCCTCAGCACCGCAGCACCGACATCTCCGAAGCCTTGCGTTTTCTTACCAGCGCCATTAAAAAACGTTCGACAGCTTTTTTAATCTCCGATTTTATTAGCAGCGACTTCAACCAGCCTCTGCGCATTGCAGCTCGCAAACACGACCTCATTGCCCTGCGAATTGTTGACAAAAGAGAAACCGAACTTCCTGCCATTGGTTTGGTGCGTTTTACCGATGCCGAAACACGAAAAGAAGTGTGGATTGACACCTCCAATGTTGACATCCAAAAACGTCATGCTCTTTGGATGCGGAAGCAAAATGAGCTGCTCGAGCAATCGTTTAAAAAAAATGGTGTGGACAATACCGTCATTTTCACTGATGAAGATTATGTGAAGCCATTGATAAAACTCTTTAAAAAACGCGGGAAAAATTAAAAACCGAAGGGAAACCTCCCTTTGGGTAATGGTTGAAAAACCAAACACTGAACAAAAATGATGAAAGGAAATAGATTTTGGATTGTATGCTTCTTGCTGATAGGACTGTTTTCTTTAAAGACTATTCAAGCACAAAACGTGGAAGCCATCAGCACCCTGAGCACCGATTCCATCGCGCCGGGCGAGCAATTTGGCCTTGAACTCAACTTAAAAGTACCTTCCGATTTTCAGGTGCAATGGCCTACTTTTAGCGACACCCTCATTGGCACCATCGAAATCATCAGCCAAGGAAGCACTGAAACATCGCCCCCAGATAGTCAGGGCAACAAAATCATGCGCCAACAATTTCTGCTCACCTCCTTTGATACGGGCTGGGCTTACATTCCGGGCATCAACATCAAGTTTGCAGCCAAGGATGATACCAACTTTTACCTGGCACAATCCAACCCTTTGATGTTGCGGGTGCAGCCTGTAGCCATTGATACCACTGCTGCATTTAAACCCATCAAAGCTACCGAAGGCGCCCCCATCACCTTTGCCGAAATATTACCTTGGATTTTAGGAGGTCTTGCACTTCTTGGCTTGGTATTCGCGCTGATTTGGTTCATAAAAAAAAGAAAACCCGTTGAGCAAGCAGCAACGGTGACGCAAAAGCCCGGCCTCCCGCCACACATCATTGCCATTGAACAATTGGAAGAGCTGCGGCTTGAACGCCTATGGCAACAAGGTCAACTCAAAACCTATTACACCCGCCTTTCCGACATTATCAGGGTGTATATTGAGGCTCAATTTCCGGTAAATGCCGTCGAAATGACCACCTACGAAATTCTGTCCGGTCTTAAAAATACAGGCATCAACGAAAACGCCTTGCGAAAACTCGAACTTTCACTCGAACTGTCTGACCTGGTTAAGTTTGCCAAAGCTCAACCCACAGGTATGGAAAACGACATGAGCTTGAACCATCTCGTTGATTTTATCAACGAAAGTTATGCTGTAGACATTGTAAAAGACAGCCAAATCAATGAAAAGGAGACCACAGCATGATTGAGTATTTTCAACAAATAACTTTCAGCCATCCCGGATATTTGTACCTCCTGCTGGGAATTCCGCTATTGGTGCTGTGGTATCTCTTTCGTGAAAAACGTCAACATCCCAGCCTTCAGCTTTCAGATGCACGCATGTTTGAAACGGCCGGGAGCAGTCCGAAAGTGATTTTCCGCCACGGATTATTTGCTTTGCGGATAATAGCCCTTGCGCTTTTGGTAGTCGCCTTGGCTCGACCACAAACCAGTTCAAAAGGACAAAATGTTACTGTTGAGGGTATTGACATTGTACTTTCGTTAGACGTTTCGGGAAGCATGTTGGCCCGCGACCTCACGCCCGACCGATTAGAAGCCTCCAAAGCCGTGGCCGAAGAATTCATTAAAGGAAGAGCCAACGACCGCATCGGCTTGGTTATTTTTAGCGGTGAAACCTTTACACAAGTTCCAATAACCACCGATCATGGCGTTTTGCTCAACCTGTTAAAGGACATCAAAAGCGGTATGATTGAAGACGGAACCGCTATTGGCGATGGGTTGGCAACTGCTGCCGGAAGACTCAAAGACAGCGAAGCCATCTCCAAAGTGGTCATTCTACTTACCGATGGTGTGAACAATGCAGGCTCTGTGGACCCCATGACAGCGGCAGAAATTGCACGTGTTTTTGGCATAAGGGTCTATACCATTGGCGTAGGCACTTATGGCACAGCCCCGTATCCTGTTCAAACTCCTTTTGGCGGAATTCAGCTGCGCGATATGAAAGTTGAAATTGATGAACCTTTGCTGCAAGAAATTGCTAAAAAAACCGATGGACGTTATTTCAGGGCCACTTCAAATGAAAAATTAGCAGACATCTACAAAGAAATTGACCAACTCGAACGTTCAAAAATTGATGTTACAGAGTTCAGTCGAAAGTTTGAAGAGTACCTCAGCCTTGTTGTGGCCGCCTTTGCGCTGTTGCTGCTCGAAATGATTTTGCGTTATACTTATTTCAGATCCATCACATAAAAAGGTGTAACTAAATGGAAACAAGCATTTTAAAATTTGAAAGACCCGAGGCCCTCTACCTCCTACTGCTGATACCGGCTTTTTTGGCCCTCTTTCTGGCCTCACGCTACTTGCGTAAAAAATCAATGAAACGCTTTGCCGATTTGCATCTGTTCAAGATTTTAATGCCCTTGGAGTCTTTTACCCGCCCTTGGCTCAAGTTCATTCTTTCACAGGCCGCCTTTATATTGCTCATTATCGCCATTGCCAATCCACAAACAGGTTCAAAGCTGGAAGAAGTGAAACGCGAAGGCATTGACCTTTTTATCGCCCTCGATGTTTCCAACTCTATGTTGGCCGAAGACATATTGCCCAACCGCCTCGAACGCTCGCGACAAGCCATCAACCGCATGCTCGACAAGCTCTCGGGCGACAGGGTAGGCATCATCGTCTTTGCAGGAAAAGCCTATATTCAGCTACCCCTCACTACCGATTACAATGCCGCCCGCATGTTTGTTTCAACCCTGAACACCAATATGGTTCCTTCGCAAGGCACGGCCATTGGCGAGGCTATTGAAGTGGCACTTAACTCCTTTGATGCCAATTTGGAACGCAACAAAGCCATTGTAGTGATTTCTGATGGCGAAGATCACGAAGAAAACGCGATCAAACAAGCCGGAGAGGCAGCCCTCAAAGGCGTTACCGTTTATACCATCGGCATGGGCTTGACTGAAGGTGTACCCATTCCCATTTACAATGATTATGGCAAACAAACCGGTTTCAGAAAAGATAAAAACCAAAATACCGTTGTTACCCGCCTCAACGAAAACCTGTTACAGCAAGTGGCTGCAGCTGGAAACGGCGCCTACGTACGGGCCAACAACACCCGGTCGGGACTGGAAACCATTTTGAATGAGATCAATAAAATTGCTAAATCAGAAATTGAAGCCCGAATTTTTACTGACTACGAAAACAAATTTCAAATCTTTATCGCCTTCGCCATCGCGCTGTTGGTGATTGAAATTTTGGTTTCGATGAAAAAAAGCGTTTGGGAATCAAAAATCAACTTATTTGAAAAGAAAGCATAAAGTCATGTATAAGTCATTAATTTTCATTTCATTGATGGTTTGCTCCTTTTCGCAAATCCATGCTCAAACACAGGAACGAAAACTACTTAGGCAAGGCAACAAGCTCTACGATGAAGGCAATTATACCGAGGCCGAAGTAAGCTTTCGCAAAGCCATTGATGTGAATCCTACCAGCGACAAAGCCAACTACAACCTTGGAAATGCGCGCTATCAGCAGCAAAGTTTTGAAGACGCCACCACGCAATTTAAGCAAGCCGCCGAAATGAGTCGCAATCCGACCATCGAGGCTAAGGCTTTATACAATGCCGGCAACAGCTTAATGAGCCAAGAAAAGTACGATGAAAGCATCCCGCTTTTCAAGCAAGCACTGCGTTTGAATCCGGAGGATGAAGAGGCCCGTTACAACTTGGAATATGCCCGTTGGAAACTGAAACAGCAACAGCAACAAGATCAAAATAAAGATCAAAACAAAGATCAAAACAAGGATCAACAGCAAAACGACCAAGATAAAAAACAGGACGAACAACAACAAAAAGACCAGCAGCAAGATCAGCAACAAGAACAGGATGCGGATCAAAAGCAGCAGCAATCGCCACACCAACTCTCAAAAGAAGATGCCGAACGTATGTTGCAAGCATTAACCGGCGAAGAAAAGAAAACCTTGGAAAAATTGAATGAGAAAAAGGTGAAAGCCGCGTCGCGTATTTCAAAAGAAAAAGACTGGTAAAATTGAAAAGACTAACTTTGAATCCTGAATGTAAAAAATGCACCATCCATAAAGTTTGGAATATTATTTGAGGAAAATAACCGTTCAATAAATTGTATCTGAGTGTATAAAAAGTCAAATGTGATGAAGAAAATTGTTTTCCTTTCCCTCTTTCTGTTCAATATGTTGCCGGTTTTGGTTTTCTCACAAGGGGTCACTTTCAAAGTTGAAACCGAAACCAATGTTGAAGTGGGACAGCAATTTAGGGTTGTCTTTGTTGTCAATGCTGACGGAAGTGGCTTTTCAGGCCCTGATTTTAAAGGCTTTAACATTGTCACCGGCCCCATGATGTCAACCAGCTCCAGCATCCAGATCATCAACGGCAAAATGGACAGACTGTTCAGTCAAACCTACACCTATATTATTAGCGCACGCAACACCGGATCATTTACGATCGGACCGGCCTCTATTTCCGTTGACGGCGAGCGCTACCAAACCGAGAAAGTAACTGTGGAGGTAAACAAGTCATCGGGCAATACCTCAGCTTCCGGCAGCAATAACCGGCAAAACACAACCACCGCCGATGGCATTTCATCCAATGATATTTTCTTAAAAGCCATTGCCGACAAGCGAAGCGTTGTAGCAGGCGAGCAAGTAATTGTTACCTACCGCATATACACCCGTCATCCCTTGTCGAACCTCAGCGTGACAAAACTTTCTTCTTTTCCCGGTTTTTGGACCAAAAGTCTTTTAGACGAAAACCGACAAATAACACAAAACACGGAGATGATCAACGGGGTTGAATACATTGTTGCCGACCTGCGCAAAGTGGCACTATTCCCTCAGAAAACAGGAAGGCTCGAAATTGATCCGATGGAAGTAAGTTGCAGGGCTCAAGTACGTGTTCAATCGCGTCAGAACTCTCGCGACCCTTTTGACAGTTTTTTCAACGATCCCTTTTTCAATCGCAATATTCAAGAGGTAGAAAAAAACCTTTCTTCCGATCGGATTTCCATTCAGGTTGAGCCAACGCCCGTGTCGCGCAAGCCACAAAACTATCAAGGTGCTGTTGGGCAATTTGGGTTTCAATCGGCCATTGACCGCGACCAACTTAAGGCCGGTGATGCAGCCAACATCACCTATACCATCACAGGAAGCGGTAATCTGGAGCTTATTGAACTTCCACGCCCTTCATTTCCTGCTGATTTTGAAGTATATGAGCCCAAAATTTCAACCGATGTACGCACCAATGCCAATGGGGTGAGCGGTAGCCGAAAGGTTGAATACCTCGTCATTCCACGCTTTGAAGGCAATTACCAAATCCCGCCTATTGCGTTTGTTTACTATGATCCGGTAAAAAAAGAATACATCACCCTACAAGCACAGGCCTACGATGTTAAAGTTGAAAAAGGAGATGGCAACTACTCCGGTGATGCCGTTGTGGCTACCTCGCAAGAAGGCATTCGGTATCTCGGCTCCGACATCCGCCATATTAAAATCAATGATGGCCACTTACAAAAATCGGATCATTTCTTTTTTGCCTCAACAGCCTATTTTGTTATTGTCATCTCCGCATTGCTGCTTTTCGCTTTCGCACTGTGGTTCAACATCAAACAAAATAAATTGAAAAAAAACCAATCCTTGGTTAAGTTCAAACAAGCTACCAAAGTGGCCAAAAAGAAACTTTCAAATGCCCAGCAGTTTTTAAAAAACAAAAACCAAAACGCTTTTTATCTCGAGATGTCGCAAGCCCTTTGGGGATACCTTTCAGACAAGTTCAACATCCCCAGATCGGAGCTATCCATCGAAATCGTTCAAACCACCTTAGAGGCCGAGCAAGCACCTGCTGAGCTGATTGAAGCCTTTATCAACACCCTGAACAACTGCGAATACGCGCGCTTTGCTCCCGGCGATGCCGGAAAAAAAATGGACGACTTGTACCAGCAAGGGATTGAAGTGATCACCAAATCAGAACGACTAATTAAATAAGAGGAACGAATGATGAAAATTAAACACCTTTCCGGCTACTTCCTGCTGTTTTTGGCCCTCTTCTTTTCTAATAAAGTCGAAGCCAATCAACAAGCACAAGCATTTCAAAAGGCCAACGCCTATTACAATGAAGCTGTTTATGACAGCGCTTTGATGATATATACCGACATTTTAAGCCAAGGCTATTCATCCGATGAGTTGTACTACAACCTTGGAAATACCTATTTTAAACTGAAAGATATTCCATCGGCCATCCTTTACTACGAGAAAGCACTGAAAATCAATTCGTCTGATGAGGATACCAAACACAACCTGCAAATTGCCAACAGCATGATTGTTGATAAGATCGAAGTGTTGCCACAATTGTTTTTTAGGGTGTGGTGGAACACCTTTTACACCCTTTTGTCGGCAAATACTTGGGCTTACATCTCGGTTGTCATCTTCCTTTTTACACTCTTGGCAGCCTATATTTACTTCACCTCGTTCAACAGCAAGCTGCGGAAGCTGGCATTTTTCAGTGGCATCATTCTTCTTTTGCTGACCATAACAAGCTTTGGACTTGCTTCTCAAAAACACTATTACACACAGCAAACGAACGAAGCCATTGTTTTTGTTCCTACCATTACCATCAAAAGCTCACCTGCACAATCCAGCATTGATCTTTTTGTGTTGCACGAAGGCACCAAGCTGCGCATTTTAGACAATGCCAATGGCTGGACGAAAATCAAGATTGCCAATGGCAGCATCGGCTGGATTCCACAGGATGTGATCAAAGGCATCTAATGAGAACGCCCTCCATCCCCAAGCCATTATTTTTTGCAATGGGCACCGTTGCAATAATGGCCGTGATGTTGGGTTCCTGCCTCAAATCAACCAAACCGGGTCTGCCCGCTGAAGTGGTTCAAACAATCAACGCAACCGGTTTCAATCGCGTTCAACTGACAAAAACCATCAGCAACTTTCTCGACCCCGCTGACAGCCTCCAGCGCGAGGCCGCATCTTTCCTTATCGGCAATATGCAAAGACAATACAGCTTGGATTATAAACTTACCGATAGCCTTGATAACGAATTTATTTATAATCCTTTAACCATTTGCGAACCCGATTCTTTTCTGCTATTTTGGCAAAAAATGGAAGATCAAAAAGGCCCTTTGAATTATAAATCAGAGAAATTTACTCTCGACCGCGATACCATTACTGCTGAATTTCTCACAGAAACCATTCTTCAAACCCTTAATTCCCGATCCCTACCATGGACACAGCCATACACCAAAGCGCAGGTTCTTTCTTATGTTCTCCCCTATAGGGTTGCTAATGAACACATTGACAATTGGAGGCCTTTTTTAAATGATTTTTTTTTAGATAAAATACCGTCTGAAATCCAAAAAAACGCTGATGCTGTTGCCCACTTCCTGAACGACTACATCAACGATAGGTTTAAGTTCGACATCCGCTTTATTAAACAGGCCCAACTGCAAACCGTTGAAGAGCTGTTTCAAACTAAGGCCGGCAACTATCAAGACATCAGCGTTTTAAAAGTTAAGACATTGCGCAGCTTGGGTATTCCGGCCAGCCTCGATTACATTCCATACTTTGCCGATAGCCTGTATTCCTATTATTTTGCAGCTTTTATCAATGCCGAGGGCGCCTTCGAGATGCTTCCTAACTTAGGCCATGACCAGCTTTTTAGCCAAGAAAAGAACATCCCGAAAATTTATCGGCGTATATATAAGGAGCTGGATACGGGTTTGTTTGCTCAAAAAGACATCAGTCTTACAACACCTCCCTTCTTGGGTCATTACCACTATCTCGATGTAACATCGAATTACATTCCGGTTCAAGAGGTTCATTTTCAAAGCTTTTGCCCCGACAGCATTATTTATCTAACTGTTTTTAACGACAAAAAATGGAGGGCCGTTGATTGGGCCATTTGCAAAAACAATCAAGCTGTTTTCTCAAATGTTGGCGCCAATGTTCAATTCCAATTCGCTGTTTTGAATGATAGTGTAGAGCAGCTGACATCTGTATTTTCGCAGTTTCAATTTGCAGAATAGGCATTTTAGAAACTTTGATGCTTCAGTTTTGTTTCAAAAAACAATTTAAAAATCTCTTTTCGAGGTTTTGGGTTTCTATTTTAAGGATAGGTATGTCCACGAAATAACCGATCAAAAATCCCGCATATCACTTCTTTGAAAAGCTACTAAATCCATTTGAAAACGTCAAAAGTGTAACAAATGAACACTTGAGTAATTTTTTCACGCGGTTAAAAGGAATGTTGTGTTACATTTGCAGTAAAATGAAAGGTGGGTGGTTGTTAATGATTGTTAAATAAAAACCGTGAAGGCCTATTGCAGGTCAAAATAAATAGCGTACCTTGTGCCACTATTTCAGATTAGAACAGATCCATATACAATCTAAATCACACAATATGAAAAAAGGATTTTTACTCGTTAGTATTCTTTTGGTAATCAACATTTTGCATGTCGCGAATGCGAACAGCGATAACGAGCATTCCGGTCCGGCAAAACATCAAGAAGTTAGTTCAGAGGCCTATTTACATGCACTTCGTAGCCATCAGACCACCGGAAAAATCAATCCGGCTGAAGTAATTCAAGCCAGCTTGCAAGCTCAAGCCATGTTAACAACTCGCAATTTGAGCTCCTTAAACTGGACTTCATTGGGACCCGACAACTATGGTGGAAAGACAAGAGGCATCATTTATGACAACAAAGATGCCAGTAACCAAACCATTCTTGCCGGTGCAGCCGGTGGTGGTATTTGGAAATCAACCAATGGCGGAATCACATGGAATCCGGTAGGCAACAACAATTTAATGGTGAGTGCCATGGTTCAAAACGCCGCGGGCGACATTTATGTTGGCACAGGCGATGGTTTCAACGCACACTTTTTCAATGTTTTAGAATCAATAGGCTATACCAGTGGTTTTATTGGAAATGGTATATGGAAATCAACCGACGGGCAAAGCTTCAGTCAATTAAGCGCTACCATACCACAGGACAACAAAAACACCGCTGCTTGGGCATATGTGAACGAAATGGCCATCAACGTTGAAGGCCATGTATTTGCCTCAACCAATGCCGGTTTGAAATATTCTACCGATGGCGGTGCAACATGGCTCACAGCTAAAAATACCGCAGGAGAAGAGCTTTCAATGAACAGTTCCGACGTTCAAGTAGCTACCGACGGTAGCCTTGCAGCTTCGGTTGACAACAAACTGTACATCTCCAAAAGTGGAAATCCTGAAGCTTTTCAATTGATCTCAACAGGTGAAGAAAATATGCTTCCTTTTGAAAACGTAACCCGCGTTGAATCAGCTTTTGCACCTTCAAACCCCAATGTAATGTATGTTTCATTGGTAACGGGTACAGGTGTGCAATTGGGTATTTACCGCTCTGTAAACAAAGGTGATAGCTGGGAAGTTATTTTACCTGCCACTGCTTCAGTTAATGTTTACGGTGGAAGAGGGAACTACAACAACCACATCACTGTTTTCCCGGACGACCCGGATCGTATCCTAGTTGGAGGAGTGAATTTGTGGCAAGGAAAAAAAGTTGTCGAAGGCGGTCTTTTTGCTTGGGATCTTAAATCTAACCCGGGCGGCGCAGGATTACTTAATAATTACTTGCATTTCGGTCAGCACAGGCTTGTTTTCAAACCAGGCTCTTCCTCCTCCTTTTTCACTGCTACCGAAGGTGGTGTTCAAGAAGGAAGCACGAATGGCGACGATTTGGTTTTTAGCTTAAACAACAGGAATTATATCACCAGTCAGTTTTATACCGTATCCCCAACAGGTTTTGAAAACCGCGTAATAGGTGGAGCACAAGATCAAGGTGTAATTTACATTTCAAGCGAAGGCAACTCCCCACGTCAAGGCGAAACGCTGTATGCCGTAAATTCAGCAGGAGGACCGTCGGTTGTTTCAACCATTAACCCCGATGCAATTGTCGTAACAACACTCGCCGGCGCAATGCAACGCTCAGAGGATATGGCATTTACTTTTTCAAATCAGTTTCTTGCCACAGGCATTATCAACCCACAAGCCTACCAAACTCCTATTGCCTTATGGGAAAATTATGACGACTACAACAATGGCGATTCGGTAACCTTTAAAGCAAAAAAATCCTATCAAGGTGGTGATATAATTAAGGTGAGAAGTAAAAACTTTGAACAACCATTCTATTACACCCTTCCTGCCAATCAAAACTTAAACGCCGGCGACACACTGAGGGTAAAAGACATTGTTACTTCCAAATTGTTTGTTGCCACAGCCAACAAAGTTTGGATGACCAAGGAATTTTTAAATTTTGCCAAACTTCCCTCTTGGTTTGAGATCTCAAATACCAGCGTTGGTTTTTCCGGAATTCCTCAATCTATCGGACTGTCTAAAGATGGAAACCATGTCTTTATTGGAACACGTGAAGGTAAGCTTTTCCGCATCTCCAATCTAGCCATCGCATACAATTATGAAAGAGCTGATGTCAACAGCCCAAGTTGCATAGTGGCCACCAAAGCCATGGAAATTAATCTCCCAGGCACCACAACACCGATCAGCCAAGCCATTACTTCTGTTTCTGTTGATCCCTCCAATCCTAACAAAGTACTGATTACCTTGGGTAATTATGGTAACGACCATTATGTTTATACGACCAACAATGCCCTCGATGCCAATCCAACATTTACCAGCAGACAAGGCAACTTGCCCAAGATGCCGGTCTATTCAAGTGTTTTGGAGATGAGCAACTCAGGATTAGCTATCATTGGAACCGAATTTGGTATTTACCAAAGCAACGATGCTTTTGCCGCCTCACCTGTTTGGACAGCAGATCAAAACATGGCTAACATCCCAGTATTTAACTTGAAACAGCAGTTGATCAACAAATCGTCAGATACTTTACAACTTATCAATGTGGATACCTTGGTAAAAACTTTTCCAGGAACCAACAACTACGGAATCATCTATGCGGCAACATTTGGCCGAGGCTTGTTCCGCTGCAATGAATACAGAAAACCCGTTGGTATTGATGAGCCTACCACCGCCGGTACATTTGCTGTTCAATTGAACTTGTACCCCAATCCTGCTAAAGCCTTTACACTTGTTGACTTTGAATTGAAGCAACAAAGTGAAGCAAGCCTTTCCGTTTTCGATTTGCAAGGAAAGATGGTTCTTCAGCAATCATTAGGAAAAATGGTAAGCGGTAAACATCAACATTGTCTGGATCTAACTGCTATACCATCAGGCGCATACATCCTCAGGTTACAAACCAATGAAGGAGCCAAAGCCGTTAAATTCCTCGTTTATTAATTACGCATCTAATAAAAAACCAGCATACAATGAAAAAAATTTACTTGACATTGGCATCCATTTTACTTGTGAGTTTGCTCGCTTCAGCACAAACGAGAATCTACACCCCTGCACTGCGTGCACCGGCAAACGATGCAACAACACAAATGCCCGATGTTACGCTTGATTGGGATGCCGTTACCGGACAAGGTGAAACAATTCATTATACCGTACAATTGGCGCAAAACGTTGATTTCTCGGACGCTTCCACCTTCGGCCCAACCATTTTCACCGCTTTTAAAATGAGCGAATTAAATTTTGATGAGGTCTATTACTGGAGAGTAAAAGCTACCGATGGCACACTCACCTCAGAGTGGTCAGCTCCTTTTAGATTCCGCGTAACATCTACCGTTAACATCACTTCGCCCAACAACCAATCTAGCCAAAACCCTGATCCACTCGTGAAATGGAATCCCATCACGGGAATTACCAACTACGACGTTCAAATTGATACTGCTTATTCATGGAGTGCCGATTTTTCAGGTGTTACTGATCAACTTAACGATGTATATTTTTCAGATGCCAACACAGTATGGGCCGTAGGTAATGCAGGTCGCATTTTAAAAAAGACAGGAAATCAATGGGATACTTTCACCAGTCCAACAACCCAAAACCTTTTTGACGTTTATTTTGTTGATAACAACAACGGTTGGGCTGTAGGTGCTGCCGGAACAATTATTTACTATAACGGAACCGAATGGACCACTCAAACCTCCGGTACTACCAACGATTTGAATGCCATTTATTTTACCTCAACCACCAATGGTTATGCTGTTGGTAAATCCGGAGCTGCACTTCACTTCAATGGAACTGCTTGGAGCGCCATTGATACCCAAATTACGGTGGATATTTTTGCTATCCATGGGTTGGACGAAAACCATATTTGGGCCACCGGAAAATCAGGAAACCTTTCCTTTTTTGATGGCAGCACTTGGACAAAAAGTATCATTGTCAACAGAGATATGTTAGGCATTTGGGCTCTTGCTCCGGATAAAGTTTACACCTCCGCCAAAGCAGGTCGTGTGTATTATTACGATGGCAGCACATGGACCGAACAAGCCAGTGGAAGCATCCGCGATCTGAACGACATTTGTTTCATTGACGAAAACAATGGTTTTGCAGTCGGCGCACAAGGCACTTTGGTTTATTTTAATGGAAGTATCTGGGGTTCGATTGCCAGCACTTCTACTAAGGCACTTATTGGAATAAATTTCTTTGATGAAACATCAGGATATTTTGTTGGTGCTGATGGCGTAATCGTGAAATTTCAAGGCGAAGGGTTTAATAGTTCATACCTAAAAACATTCTCCCTTGGAGCTTCTGTCTCTGAGTTCCAGTTTTCAAATTTAGCTTTTGGAAAAAACCATTATGTCAGAATGAGGGCACGTCACTCCGCCGACACCTCCGGATGGGCTTCACCACGCTCTTTCACTGTCGTGGCCAAACCAACCCTAAGCAACCCAGCCAACAACGCTACGAATATCGCTTTGGATACCTTAGCCAAATGGGATGCACTCACAGGAGTTGTAAGATATACCGTTCAAATTGCTGATAACATTGACTTTGAGAATCCTTTCACTTCCGAAGTTGCTACCAACACCTACAGGTTCAGAGACCTTGGCTATGGCAAAACCTACTTTTGGCGCGTAAATACCCGTCATGGAGGGGGCGTTTCTGAATGGTCGGAAGTGTTCAAGTTTACAACTGTCAATATGGTTGAACTAACCACACCTGCTCCCAATGCAATCAATGTTTCGCGTTTGCCCCTTTATTCTTGGGTGCACATCCGTGGAACAGAAAAATACTTGGTAGAAGTATCAAAAACAAGTGATTTCGCTGTATATGATGATTATCTAACTTCTGCCAACACCTTTCAAACCCAGTTTTTGTTAGACCCTAACCAAACCTACTTCTGGAGGGTGAAGGCCATACAAGGACTTGATTCAACTGGTTGGAGTGCTCAAAGAAGCTATACCACCACCAACGAAACGGCCATCAATGACTTTGAGGCTTTGCGTTTCAGCGTTCACCCGAACCCCAGCAACGGGTTGGTAAATGTAACTTCTGCGAAGGCAGCCAACAAAATGAATGTTCAGGTTTATACCCTCGTGGGCAAAAAAGTGTATGAAAACACTTATGAGCAAATAAAAGCTGAGCAAGTTACACCTCTTGATTTGCAACATCTCGATGCCGGCATCTATTTGATCAGAGTGAGCGATGAAATAGGGAACACCACGCGTAAACTCATCATTGAATAGTTCAATTGATCTCAACGAATGAAGATTATAAAACAAAAAAAGCTACTGAAAAGTAGCTTTTTTGTTTTATAAACGCAGCTCATAAGCGCCCTTTTCGCGTATGTTGTGAAGCTGAATATTGAGTTTCGAAGCACTATCTTGCCAACGTTTGATCTGATAAGCAGGCACTGAAAGATCAAGTACGACAATGCCCGGCAAAAGGTGTTGTTGTAAAGTTTCAAGACTTTCAAACACATTGCCCGAAACAACTAAAACATCAGCAATAAAAGGCTTCTCAGGAAATGTATAATCCTTCTTGATCTGTTTGTTCCAAACAACTATTGTTTTGCCTACGCAGCGAAAAACAGGACCTTGTTTATTCAATACATCTGATTGATAGGGCTCGTCAATTCCCAACCACACAGGAGTGGGAGTCAATCCCCGAACAATCCAATTCTTTTCAACATTAAACCCCAAGGCAAAAGCATCAGCTCGAAGGGCAGTATCGGCGATAAGCCAATGGTTTTTACCATCAATCACTTCAATGGCCGTATGCTTCTGCAATCCATACACGACGAGCGATTGCTGGCGATTTCTATCATAAGAACGAAGCGCATAAGACGACATGAATAGCACAACAACCAAAAGTGCAGGAACAAACATTCGGCGGCGGCGCAACACAAAAGCCAGATACAAAACACCCACTAAAATAAAAATCAAGGCCGATTCGATGCTAGAAATGTAAATGTTGCGCAAAACAGCAGCCGGCCATTGTTCGATAGAAACAATCAGCAGATTCATTGAAAAAACCAATCCAGAGGTGATCCACCCCATGATATTGGCCAAAAAAGGGATAAAAGAAACAAACAAAAAGACCATTCCCGCCACAATGACTACGAAGGAAAAAGGTACCAAAACAAGGTTACTCACCATAAAATAAGTAGGAAACTGGTTGAAATAATGCAGCACCAAAGGCGTTGTAGCCAACTGAGCTGCAAGCGCCACCGATGTGATTTCCCAAGCCTTATCTACCCATTTATTTTTAACATAAAGCAGTGAGTAAATCGGTCGTTGCAGCAACACAATGCCCAAAACAGCCAAATACGACAACTGAAAACCGAGATGAAATAGCAAGGAAGGATTCAGCAACAAGAGCAAGGATGCCGATGCTGCTATAGAATTGACGACCGCTCCTTTTTTATTAAAGAGTTTGGCAAAAAGGATAAAGCTCAGCATGATGGCAGCCCGCTGCACCGATGGCGACAAGCCTGTTAGCAAGGCATAAAACCAGATCATAAGCAGTAAGAGAATGGTTTTAAAGCTTTGAAGACCTCTTTTTCGGTTCATGAAGCGAAGTAAAAAATCGAAAAACAGAAATACAATCCCCACATGCAAACCCGAAACACATAAGATGTGCATGGCTCCGGCAGCCGTATAACCTTTGCGGAGATATGCCGGCAGCTTTTCGTCATAACCCAAAAGGATGGCTGCCGCCACACCATAAGTATCGCCTTCTAAGTGATTGGATTGCAAAGCCTGTAAAAGATAATCGCGCAGTTGAAATGCCAACTTATACAATGGATTCACACTGCCCATAGGCCCCGGCGCCCAATCCGTCTCTTTCAAAAAAACCTGATGAAAGATCCCTTTCCGGTTCAGGTAGGCTCGATAGTCGAACTGATTGGGATTCACTAATGGAGGGACCAACTCAGGTTGCTTTCGAAATTCAATACATTGCCCGTAAACGGGCAGCACCCTCGTGTCGGTGTTGCTGACATATGCCAAAACCTTCCCTTTTCGAGAATGCAAACTGTTGTTCTTATCGCGAACGGCCACCAAAGACAATTCCAGCCGTACGGTTTTCTCCTTCACCGTTGGTGGTTCTATCACTTTGGCGAGAAAAGAGGTGTACGACGCAGTGTCATTCAACAAATGCGTTTCTTCGTAGGCAGGTTGATGTCGCTCGGTGGCGAGAATACCAGCCAAAAATAAAAAGACGGATAGTAAACCACCAAAAACCCAACGCATTGAAAAAGAACGCAGAAAAGCAGATAGCGCTATAAGTCCGATAAACAGCAGCAGCAACAAGCCCCAACCGCCATAAAATCGCTCAACAGAAAGGGAAGGAGAAAAGAAATGAAGCGCCCAAATACCGAGAGCGAAAGGGATGAGCATGCGTACAAATGGGTATTTGTGCAACGACATAACAGGGCTTGGTTTGGTGATGCTAGTGTAAAGATATAAAGAAATGAAAGCCACACCATTGGTTTTATTTCCATTGAATGGGGAAAAATCGTAAACCAACAATCTACGTGTAAAAAAACAGAAGGCTACCGGATTATTTAAAATCCAAAGTTTTTAAAGCCTCACCCAAAATTTCCAGCACTTCCGAGAAATTAGCCCGTCCAAAGCCAATGCGGATATACCTCTCATTGCAATCGAACATTTCGGCAGGTACAGTCATAATACCGGTTTGCTCAACCAATTGGTTGCTAAATTCCAACGCAGTGATGGAAATATTGATCCGCACAAAAGCAGTTGAACCGGCCTGTGGTGCAACAAAAGAAGCAATCAGCGGCTGCTCAGCGGCAAATTGTTGAAACAATTCAATATTTCTTCTTATTTTCTTAAGGTTATGAAATATAAAATGATCGGAATGATGTAAAGCAATAAGCGCAAGAATTTCGGAAGGCGAACTGCTACAGATACTTAAAAAATCTTTAAATGCTACCACACGATTCAAAAAACCGAGGTCTTGCGCAACCAACCAGCCGATGCGCAATCCGGCCATGCCAAACGATTTGGAAGTCCCCCATAAACTGATCCCTTTTTCGTACAAATTGCAGATGGGTGGCAAAAGCGGCATTGCTTCACCCACAAGCCGGTGGTACATTTCGTCAGAAAAAACAAAACAATCCTGCTTTTTGGCAATGGCCACAATGGCTTTCAACTGCTCAAGACTGAGATAACTACCGGTAGGATTGTGCGGAAAGTTAATCACAATCAATTTGGTTTTTGGCTGAATAAGTCGTTCTAAATCAGCAGTATTGAACTCCCAATTTTCGGGATTGGGTTTCCAAAACGAAAGCTCACAGTGCAACGAACGAATCACTTCGTGCAACGATTGGTAAGCCGGCGAAACTACGATGGCATGATCGCCAGGCTCCAACAGCACATTCATGGCAATAAAATTCAATTCACCAGGCGAAGCAACTACCACATTATCAATTGTTTTTAAGCTGTAATTCGTGAGGATGGCTTCCCGCAACAACGGATGACCTTTACTTTCGGCATAGCCCAATTTCAGATTCTCCCACAACTCCAGCTCCTGCGGCGAAGCTACAGATAGCACCTCCTCCAACGCAAAGCCATCACAATCGGAGCTTGAAAGCAAATACTTTGCAGTAAACTCATGTTGAGCAAAATAACGTTCTAACTTAAAATCATTGATCTTCATTGCATCATCTTTTTTCGTTCGGATTGAATTGCATTTTAGGATTCAACCCTAAAAAACACAATAAAATTAACCATTTAACTGAAGTGGCGGTGGTAAAACTTGGTGAATTCGCATTATGATACGCTGAGGACTATTTTGATAGTTTCTTTAGTTGCCAAAACTCTTGGTGAACCTCTGTGATTCTTCTTTGGGAAACTTTGTGATACAGCTATCACATAGAGCCACAAAGGAAACGTTAAGTATAAAATTCTGGCTTTTATTTTTAACGCCACAACCAATGAAAAAGGAAAAGGCTTAAAAGGAAAAAGACCATCTATTTAATAGACAGTCTTTTATGTACTCCCAAGGGGATTCGAACCCCTGTTACCAGGATGAAAACCTGGCGTCCTGGGCCTGACTAGACGATGGGAGCCTTTGTTTCAATGTGGGTGCAAAAGTAAAACTTTTTTTGATGCCGGCAATAGTTTGAGTAAAAAAAATCTTTTTCAGCTAAAAAATTGATTAAAAAAAGAAAAACGAAATTTCACCTCCAATTTTAACGCAACCCGCATAATCAGTTGAGGAAATTACGTATCAAGAGGTTAGTGATCATATTTGTGAGCAATTGCTGCGGATTGAATGATGTGTTGTTTTTTGGTTGAGACTCCGTTTTTCTAATCATTCCAAACTTCTATACCCTATTCAAAGATGTTTTGCAAAACCAAAGAATAATAAGGTGCTAGGTTTTTCAGCAGACTTGCGCGCAGTTTTTATATTGTAAACTCTCAAAAAATAGTACAGTTCATAATCCTACCTTTTTGCTTCCTTCGAGCAAAAACCAATTTCTACCAGCTTGATTATTGAATCAACAGCTTTTTAACCTCCACTCCGTTTTTACTTGAAACCCTCAGCAAATACATACCTTTGGGATAAGATTTCACATCCACCCGCACAGAAGCACCATCCCAGCGGAAACTGTGAATCACATGGCCCGATAGGTTGACCAACTCAACCGTTGCGCCTTGATCGTTTGCCGGTTGATAGGTTTCCAACATAAAATAATGACTTGCGGGATTAGGAACCAAACGCAATCCTGTGAGCGAATGTGTTGGAATTGAAACTGTTATCAAATTACTATAAGAGATCATGTGGGCAGAAACGTTCATCAATGGATTGAAAGTGTCCTCACAGTTGGGACAAGTTACGCCGGTTACGCAGTCAGGGTTTGAAGCATTGCATAAATCCTTGTAATTGGGATCGAACTCGTACTGTATATTAAGACTTGAAGCCCCAACAAAGTTCGTCATATCGAAATCATAAATACGACTGATTGACCCCGGACACCAACCGGCGCGGTTATAAAACCAAGTACCATTTTGGGGCTGGCATCCACTGGGATTGGGATTGCACACCGACCACAGGTCTTGGGTATGGGCTCGATTTCCATTTACTTTGATGTAATGGGTAGCGTGGTAAAACTCCGACGCATTTCCGGTATTGTTGTCGCCCCAGTTATGGCCGGTGGTGATCACTTTTAGACGCGCTGCCGAAGCATCTGGATTAAAACTGAAGGTCGAAGGTGGAACAGGTTGCAAATTAGCCATATCACCAAAGGGATACTCGCCTCTCCAAATTGGATTTACCCAAGAATAGAGATAAGCAGGTGTCCCCTTGGTAAAATCGTAGCGGATATCAATGTTATAGCCTTTGTCCCAGACAATGCAATGGTAGCGCATTTCCACTTCGCCCTGAAGCAATGAACCAAAATCGGTAACATCCGTTTGGTCGCTGCAACCCACGCCAAAAGGTGTCAAATAACGGTACATTTCAATCCAATTGCCGTCGAGGTCTTTCACCTCAACATGAGAAACGCGGTCGTAGGGATCGCAGCCACCGGGAGGACAGGAAATGGTGAGCACCGAATTGATATTTGAAAAAGCACCGACGAAGGTTGGAAAATGATAAGTGCCATAAACAATTTGTTCCGAAGGCGTTACGAGTTCACCGGCAAAAGTTTGTACCTGCATATTTGAGAAATCGTTGGTCACCTCAAAATCAATTATTTTGGTGGTCATATTTCCACCGGTGATGGTGCTGGTCACAGTCATACTAAAGTTGCCAAATGAAGGAGGCGTCCATAGCGTGGTATAATTATTGTTTCCACGCTGAAAAACAGGAAGTTGCATTCCGTTGATGCTAAAAACAATAGACTGAATTTCAAGCACTTCTGGATGGTCCACTACCGATTGAGCAACAAATATCACCGGATTGAGGGCATCCATATACACTTTGGAATCCTCCACAGGTCTTTTCACTATGAGTGTCGGGAAATAAGCTGTGGCATCAACCACCTCAAATTCATTGATCAGGTCATTGGCCGGTGCATACACATCATTGCCGGGCTGCGACGCTTTGATTTTTACGATACCCGCCGATCCGTTTAAGGTAAGTGTACTTCCCGAAACCATTGCCGGGCCGCTCACAACAGTATAAGTCACCGGCAACCCTGAACTGGCCGTTGCTTGTAAGACAAAAGGAGCCGCGGTGGCGAGTTTGTTGGCAATAGCGGGAAAATGAATGAATTGATATAACCCATTTAGGTCCGGCTGGCGGATCACAATATTATCAAAAGCACCTACCCCGCCTTGCGAATGGAAAAAGATTCCATCCCATACAGCATTGTCGGTTTTGGTGCCGGAACCCGGAGTAAGCTCCATGCTTGTGCCCTGCACTTCACTAATGGGAAGCCACTCGCCAATCGTACCCACTTTATAAAACAGCGCAATGGTGCCCACGCCACTATTGGCCGTAAAATCCATCACCATTTTATACTTTGTCCAGCCTTGGGTATTGGCTACAAAGTCAACTTCAGTTCCCGAAGGCAACACCAGCTTATTGCCGGCCGGGGCAGCATCGCGCATAAAAATATAAATCCCGCCATCATTGGGCTCAGTTGAAAGGCCGGGTGCGATATATCCATCGTTATCGGCATCAAAGCCGACACCAAAGAACACACCCCAATAGTTCTTGTTCATATCCACCTCTACCTCCACAAGGCCATCAGCGAAACTGAATTCAAAATTGGCACTCGATTTTCGGGTGGCCGTTCGACCAATATTGGGGCCGCCATGGGGATAAAAAACAGCTTGAGTTCCATCGGGCGATACCACTGAGCCGCTGGTATAACCCAGTTCAAAATCGGGCGAAGCGGCAGCGCTGTGTGCGATGGTTTTCCAGCCGTCAACGTTGTTCAAGCCTCCGGAGGGCAAACTATTGAAGTTGTAGGTTGATACCGTCTGTGTGACTCCCAATAGGGAAAATAGCAGGAATGTAAGGAGGAGTAGATGTTTTTTCATAGTTGGTCTCTTTAATTTTTCGAATAAAATTCAAGTTTAAAACAAAAATATTCACTCAAATTTACGATAACTTCTGTAAAAACAGTCGAAATCAAAATTTTGGAAAATTTAAAAAAATCAAAATAGCGAAATAGAAATAAAGAAGTTGATACCCGATTGCATGTGACTCTCTGAAAACGCATTTATAATTGGTTTTCATAACAAAAATATTTCACCTATGCTATTGATTAATAATAGGTTATAGTTTTTTTGCAAGATGTCAATTTGGGAGAAAAGAGATGAGTAGGTTTGAAACACAACACACAATTGGCGCAAAAACGACTTCATTGAAGAAAAAAATCAGTTGTACGATGCGACCAATGTTGCAGTTCGGGTGACGGATTTCACCCCTCTGCCCTGTCTTGCTGAAACTGGAAACCTAATCGTTTGCCGGTTCTCAAGCTAATTTCATCGAGGGTATTGATCATGTCGTTCACCGACACAATTTTTACTGCATCGTAGGGAGGAGTCAGCAAATCAAAATTGATGGTATAGAGAATAGCCGCTTCGATGATCTGTCCTGCTGTGTCGGCATTCATCACATTTTTGCCGAAATCGTTGTACAGGAATCCCAGCTCGCGTTTTCCTTCAATAAAATAATGGTTGTCTTTGTTGATGAACACCCTTCCGATCAAATAGCCCATATCGTTAACCCTTTTATAGCGAAACGAATCGGCCAAAAAATTATAAATATTAATCACTCCGCTGAACGAGCGGCTTCGATCCTCCCTGATGTAGGAAGTGCGCATCACATCATGGTCGCGCGAAAACTCAAACACATTGGTGTGCATCAAAAAGATTAAGATGTCGCCACCAAACTTCATTTTGATTTCAAAATCACCCCGATATTCATTTTCAAAAGTGATGGGATGGTTGGTTTTAATATTCGGGATTGATTGGTGAAAATCAGTTGTAAGTTGTTCAATCACAGACTTAAACAATCGCAATGTTTGCAGGGTATTGTCGTAGATATCGAGTTTTAGGCTTGCCTTATTGGCCAAGGTTTTAAAAAGCTCCTGTTTAGAAAGTGCATCCATAATGCGGGTTTATTCAAAGGTGAATGAAAGCTGAAAGACTTTATTGTTGAGGCGATCGAGTGCTTGGCTGTACATGAAATCGTCTTTTACAAGAATATTTTTCAATCCGTAACTCATTTTCAGCTCTGTGCCAAACTTAAAATAAGGGGTATAAAAATCGAATCCAACACCTGTTTCAGCCATAAAATCATTTCTATTGATTTTCACAGGCACATTGTTATTGGCTGATGACACCTTTTTTGTCGAAGCCATTTCGATGCTGTATTTTGCTCCCACAATCACGTAAGCGGCAAAATTGTTGAGACGCTTGGAGCGATATTTAATATGAAAGGGGAAATCAACCGTGGTTGACGGAATGCTTTTGCGGATGTCAATGGTGTCGAAAACAACAGCTGAACTGTTCAACGCCAGCACATTGTAATCAACATATCGTTCACCGAAAGCAAGTGTTGGCACAAAGCGCAAGTCGAAATGGTTGGCAAGGCGAAGGTTTCCAACAATGCCCACGGCAAAACCGGGTACGGGTGTTGTACTCATTCCATTGATCTGATAATACGCAGCGTTGGGGATACTGAGGTCTTCGCCCGCGCTATTGGAATAAAGTTGATCTCGAAAATTATCCACAGGTTTCCACGTCAGCATCATTTGGTTCACTGCCAAAATAAAACCAAAATGATAAGGGTCGAAGTCGTATTTAGGATTGTTGATAACAACCCTGCGTTGCGCAAAGCTATCGGCAGATAAAATCAACAAACCCAATAACAGCAAGCTGATGCGAAAATTATTTTTCAATGGTATTCCTCCTTTAAACTGGTAGAGAAACGCTGCGCGCGCAAAAAAAGTATATCCTATGCAAGATGTTGCTTATGCTAAATCAAAAAATCACCGCTTTAAATCCTGTGTAAATGGTCGCAATTCCGAACGTTAAGCGGCGTTGGGCTGTTGTTTGAAAACCGTTTTTTTCGAGATGCTGCAAGAAGTCTCTCCCATCAGGAAACACATTTACAGATTCAGGAAGATAAGTGTAGGCCGATTGATTTTTGGAAACCATACGACCCATTACAGGAAGAATATTTTTAAAGTAAAAATGATACAACTGCTTCACCGGAAACGCTTTAGGTCGCGAAAACTCGAGAACAGCAACCATTCCGCCGGGCTTGACAACACGGCTGATTTCGCTCAAGCCCTGGTCGAGATCTTCGAAATTACGCACTCCAAAAGCCACCATGGCGGCATCAAAAGTTTCGTTGTTAAATGGCAAAGCTTCCGAATCGGCCAACTCAAGCTTAATTTGATGGTCAAGACCTTTATTTTTCAATTTCTGATGGCCGATGTCTAACATGCCCTGCGAAATATCCACGCCAATAATGGGTGATTTGGTTTTTGCTGCCAAAGCAATGGCCAAATCGGCTGTTCCTGTGGCAACATCTAAGATTTGCTGCGGATTAGACTTTAACAGCATCTTAACGAGCTTCTTACGCCAAATACGGTCAATACCTGCCGAAAGAAAATGATTTAAAAAATCGTACCTCCCAGCAATATTATTGAACATTGTTCTTACCTCCTCCTTCTTTGCTATCGTTGCCGCCATGCTAATCGCTTCTAAGTTTTATACTATTTACTCTGTTTCCGTTTGATTTCGTTTCCATATCCTAAACACTTCAGCGCGCAATTTGTTTTTATTCACCGGCACGACGCCAATTTCTTCGCACACCAGCCCACCGGCAAGGTTGGCCATTTCGGCCAGCCAAAATGTTTCTACCTCGAGTGACAAACACAAAGCCGCCACGCTGATCACGGTATCACCTGCACCCGAAACATCTGTTATGCTGCGTAAATGCGCCTCAAGATGGTGATAAGTAGGGCTGCCTTCGATGTTTTTTTCCGACACAAGCACTCCTTTTTCGCTGAGGGTAGCCATCACCATGTCGGCGTTAAGGATTTGCTGCAATTGATGCACAGCCGCCTTGATCTCGGGTATGGTTTCGGGCTGAAAACCCAAATCCAAACCTTCTTTCAATTCTTTGAGGTTGGGCTTGAAGAGGCTAACGCCTTTATAAGCCAAAAAATGTTTCTTCTTGGGATCAACGGCAACTTTTACATGGTATTTCTTAGACAAAGCCACCAATTGAAGAATCAAATTTTCGGTCAAGACACCCTTATTGTAATCCTGCAATACCATCACTTTGATGGGATAATTTTGAAGCAATTGCTCAACTTTTTGAACCAAAAGCGTTTCTTCGTCGGTGGAAATATCGTCGGTTGTTTCTTCATCCACACGCAACATCTGCACCTTATTTCCAATAATTCTAAACTTTGTGGTTGTTGGCCGTTGGATGCTTCTGATGATTCCTTCGCTTATAAGATGTTCTTTTTGAAGTAATTCCATAAAATCGTTGCCACGTTGATCGGCACCAATTACGGATACCAACACCGGATGGGCATCCAAAGCATGGATGTTAAGCGCCACATTGGCAGCTCCACCCAGCCGATTGATTCTTTGTTTTACGGCCACCACGGGAACGGGCGCCTCGGGCGAGATGCGATCAACGGATCCAAAAACATAGGAATCTATCATCACATCGCCAACTACCATCACATGCTGCTGACTAAAATCATCAAAAAGACGGTTGATGTCGTCGGCAACAATGATTTTTCGATTTGTTTCTTTCAAGGACTTACTCAATGAGATTCTGTTTATTTCAATCTTTCTAAAGCGTTTTTTACCCTTTTAACAGCTTCGGCTATCAATGCCGGTGAAGTGGCATACGAAAATCGGATACAATTGTCGTTACCAAAGGCATCGCCGCTCACCAAGGCCACGTGGGCTTCGGCCAAGAGATACAAACAGAGGTCATAACTGTTTTTTATGGTGTAGTTACCATCCGTTTTGCCAAAATAATAGCTGATGTCGGGGAACATATAAAACGCACCATCGGCTTTGTTGGGTATTACACCTTCAACATCAAGCAGCAGCCGGTACAACAAGTTGCGCCTTTCTTCAAATTGAGTGACCATGTCTTTTAACTCAACCGAAGTTTTGGGGTCGGTATTCATGGCTTCGAGGGCAGCAGCTTGAGAAATGGTACAACTTCCCGAAGTATATTGGCCTTGAATAGTATTGCAAGCATCGGCAAGCCACTGAGGAGCAGCCATATAGCCAATGCGCCAACCGGTCATGGCAAAGCCTTTCGACAAGCCATTGATCAGTACCACCTGGTTGAAAACTTCTGCAAATTGAGCAATGCTTTCGTGCTTTTCGCCAAACCGGATGTACTCATAAATCTCATCAGAAAAAATCATCACCTGAGGATTCCGACTGAAAACCGCAGCCAATTGTTGAAGCTCATCGTGTGAATACACCGATCCGGTGGGGTTGCAGGGAGAGCTGAAAATGAAGGCTTTGGTTTTGCTGTTGATGGCCTGCTCCAATTGTTGGGCAGTGATTTTAAAATCTTGCTCCACCCCGGCCTCAATCACCACAGGTGTGCCACCGGCCAACTTCACCATTTCGGGATACGAAACCCAGTAGGGTGCCGGCACAATCACCTCATCACCTTCGTCCAACAAGGCAATCATGGCGTTCATGATGGATTGTTTTGCTCCATTGCTCACGATTATTTGCGAAACGTTGTAAGTCAATTGATTGTCGCGAAGCAACTTTTTAACGATCGCTTTGCGCAGATCAGCAGTACCGGGCACGGGAGGATAGTGTGTATCATTATCCACAATCGCTTGAATGGCTGCCAATTTAACCGCTTCCGGTGTATTAAAATCAGGCTCGCCAATGCTAAGTGTGATCACATCAATGCCTTTATCGCGTAGCTCGCGACTTTTGCGGGTCATTTCAAGGGTCGCTGATTCGCCCAACGACTTAACCCTTTTCGAAAGTAATGGGTGCTTCTCCATGTTGTTGAAGATTTAGTTCGCAAAGGTAAAAAATATTAGGTGCATGTTCTGTGAATTTATGAACACTAACAAACTCGTGGTTGCAAAATGCTCTTTTAAGTTAAGCCGACTATTTTTTGGCGGATAATAGACATCGTCATTGGCAAAAAGAACAGCATTTAGCGAAATCTGACCCCCACAAAAGCCGGCACCAAGAATGAATGTTGCATGAAAAGCATTCCGGTTTTAACATATATATCAAGGTTTGGGGTCAGGCGATAATTCAGTCCAAAGGCAAATTCGCTGAGCGGTGTACCGGTGCCGCCTTCATACTGGTTCCAAATATGGTTGTATCCAATCTTGAAGTTGAACAAAGGGGTTAATTTTGTTTTCAGAGGCAAATATTCAAAGTCTCCAAAAACAGAAACACCGCTTACTCCCTCAAAATTGAGATACCCAATTCCGACTCCGACAAATCCTTTTTTAGCTCCAAAAGTAATTCCGTTCATCAGGTTGATGCCAAAACCGTTGTTGTCACTATTCAGATAATTACCCTTCCAATTGGGCCCCGGATCAACCATAACGATACGATAAGCATATTGGATGTAGCCTGTTTCAACTTTTGCAACGTATTGAACCTGTGCATTTAGGCTAAAAACAAGGGCCAACATGATGATGGCGGTGGTAATACTTTTTTTCATCTTTTGTGTTTAAAATGATTTGAAACGATAAGAAAATGATTTAACCTGTAACAACTTACCCACCATTGTGGCTTTCATTGAACACGAAGAGCGTATTTAACTATTAAAGGTGGCAGCAGTACTGAGTGAAGTTTTTCCTTTTCAAAATTCATCCACCTTAACCATCCCATTCATTTTTGTTTTACTGGTTAGGGCTATGGATTTTTGATCACTTTAAATGAATATTCTTATGAATTTTGCGTTTGAAATGCTTACATTTGAAGTGAATTCACAGCACAAATACACATCAATATGACGATTCAAATTATTCTTATTGTTTTATGGATCAGCTCTATAGGATTTTTATTCTTGCAGTCGCGGGAGTGGTTACAGTCGTTGAAGCAGCTTCTTGAGCATCAAACAGACCAGATGCAAACCGTTCTCAGCAGCCAAAAAGAACAGATCAAAACCGAAGGATTTAAAACGATGTTGCCCCTTAGAATTCAAGCCAGCGAGCGTTTGGTGTTGTTTTTAGAGCGACTTCAGCCCCCGCTTTTGGTAGCACGTTACATGCCCGAAAGCTTGATGGCTGCCGATTTGGCACAATTCATGCTCAAAGGCATCCGTGAAGAATTTGATTATAACTTGTCGCAGCAGCTGTTCATTACCGGTACCGCTTGGCAACTTACCAAAGCCGCCAAAGAAGAAATTATACAATTGATATACCTAAGCCTCAGCCAAATACCTGCTGAAGCCGATAAAAATTCCTTAGCCGGAATCATGTTAGAAAGTGAAGTGCAGCTGGTTGAAAAAGCCATTCAACGTTTGCGCGACGACCTCAACCATTTAAATTTTGATTAAGCATATAAATCTTCTTAAACACCTCTAAAACCAATTCAAATGAATGTACTTTTTGTTTGCTTAGGAAACACCTGTCGCTCGCCTATGGCCGAAGGTATTTTAAAAAAGAAATTCCACGAAAGAAACCTAAAAGGTCATATAGATTCTGCGGGTTTTGAACCTTTCAACATCAATGATCCGCCCAACCCAAAAGCTGTTGAAGTAGCCTTGAAATATGGAGTTGACCTCCAAAATAAAAAATCGCGCTTGTTTCGGGAAGAGGATTTTGATCGTTACGACAGGATTTACGTGATGGATATTCAAAACATGACGGAAGCCTTACGTTTATGCCGCAATGAAACGGACAGCAATAAGCTCGATTTTTTGATGAACCTTATCGAACCCGGTAAAAACATTCCAATTGCCGATCCCTTTAAACAAGGTTTCGACACCTACGAAAAGACCTTCCTGTTGATGGAAGAAGCTTGTGAAATACTTGTAAATGACATCATATCATCCAACAGATGAAACTGTTAACACCTCCAACCCTCATTGATATTGAGCAAGCCCACTTTTTAATTCGGCCCCATATCGAACATACACCTTTGCTTACTTCGGGCCAAATGAACCATCGCGTTGGCGCGCAGCTTTTCTTTAAATGCGAAAATTTTCAGAAAGCCGGCGCCTTCAAATCGCGGGGAGCGCTTCACGCGCTTTTACGACTTAGTCACCACGAGCTGCAATTTGGGGTTGTGACCCACTCGAGTGGCAACCACGCGCAAGCTTTGGCCAGAGCTGCTGCCATGATAGGCACCACGGCCTACATTGTGATGCCCGAAAATGCTCCCCAAGTGAAGGTGGATGCCGTGAGACAGTATGGAGGGAAAATTACCTTTTGTCAACCTACCCTCGAGGCACGTGAGCAGGCTACCGACCTCGTGGTGGCCCAAACCAATGCGCGAGTGATTCATCCTTACAATGATTATGACATCATTGCCGGACAAGCTACAGCCTGCGTTGAAATGCTGGCCCAAGGCGGGCCGTTCGATTATATTTTATGCCCGGTTGGAGGTGGTGGCCTCCTCAGCGGAACGTTATTGGCAGCACACTATCTTGCGCCAAAATGCCGTGTTATTGGCTGCGAACCTTTGGGTGCCAACGATGCCCAAAAATCATTTATAACAGGCCAACTGCTACCCAGCATCCAGCCGAAAACCATTGCCGACGGACTGCTTACTTCATTGGGAACCCTCACCTTTCCTATCATTCAGCAGTTTGCTGATGACATCATAACGGTAGGCGAAGCCGAAATTATAGCCGCCATGCGTCTGGTGTGGGAAAGAATGAAAATCATTATCGAACCCAGCTCGGCAGTGCCGGTAGCGGCAGCACTCGATTCAAAATTTTTACAAAATAAAAAAGTCGGCATTATCATTTCAGGTGGCAATGTGGACTTGAATAAACTTCCTTGGTGATGAAAACAACAGTTCAACGGGGCCTTTTATACCTGATTCCAACGCCTTTGGGCGATTTGGAGCCACGAATGGTGATGCCGGCAGAAGCTACCAACAAACTTTTAAGCCTCAAGTATTTGATTGTTGAGCAGTTACGAACAGCTCGCAGGCTCTTGAAAAAGATTGATCAAGACATTCAAATTGATGAAATCCATTTCAATGAGTTGAATAAATTTACCGACTTTTCGAAAATTAAAAGCTTTCTTAATCCCATTTTTGACGGCCATGATATGGGACTGATTTCCGAAGCCGGAAGCCCATGTGTGGCCGATCCCGGCGCAATGGTGGTGAGTGCCGCCCACGAAGCCGGCATCAAAGTGGTTCCGCTTTCAGGCCCCAGCAGTATCACACAAGCCTTGATGGCATCGGGTTTCAACGGACAGTCATTTTGCTTTCATGGCTATTTGCCCATCCATGCCGAGGAGCGCATCAAGTTTTTGAAAACCATCGAAAGGGAAAGTCTGCTGAAAAACCAAACGCAGATTTTTATTGAAACACCTTTCCGCAACGATCAAGTGATGGAAGCAATAGTAAAAAGCTGTAGCCCGCAAACACTGTTGTGTGTAGCGTCGAACATCAGCTTGCCCGACGAAAGCATCGCCACCAAAAGCCTTGCTTCATGGCAAAACAAACGGCCGGACATCCATAAGAAGCCGACCGTTTTTTTGCTTTACAATTTCAAAAAAAACTAAAAGTCTTTTCTGTCGAAACAACTTTGTTTTCTAATGTTGATGACCGTGAGGACCGTGCACATGACCGTGAGATTGTTCTTCGGCAGTAGCTTCACGAACATCGAGAATTTCACCTGAAAAATGTAAATCCATCCCCGCGAGTGGATGGTTAAAATCCATCTTCACCATGGTATCGGTAACTTCTAAAACGATACCCTCAAGCGGATTGCCATGATTGTCCTGCATGGTAATTTGGTTGCCAAGAGTCAGCAGCTCTTCATCAACAACGCCATCAATTTCAAAAATACTTTTTTCGAGATCAATAATAGCTTCTTCGGTATGGTTGCCATAAGATTCTTCGGCAGTCATACTAAATTGAAACTTGTCGCCCGTTGTAAGTCCTTCGAGGCTCTGCTCAAACTTAGGCAATAAGCCTCCAACACCAAAAAGATAAACAAATGGGCGTTGCTCGTCCACTTTTTGTATCAATTCGCCTTGTTCGTTGTCTTCACGCAACTCATAAGTGAGCGAAACAACCTTTTGATTTCCAATTTTCATTCAATTTAAATTTGGCTTACAACAATTCAATGTACTATAAATGAACAATGTAAACGATTAATATTAGATGATTTCACTACAAGGAATCCACCTTGTTTTTGTTAGCGGCAAAAATAAGGATTATTTAGTTGCTACATAATCCGGTTGGGGATTTTAAGCCCAAGTCACATTTCTTAAGAGGTCGTTTTCTATTGTAAAAAAAATCGGGGGTGAAAAAAACAGAAAGGCATTGCATTTTCTCTATATTTGCGCAGTCAACTGCGGGTTTTTACTTAAGAAGATTCAGTAAAAAGAATGAGAAATACCTTTCAACAAAGTCAACCTGAAACCTTTACTTCGTTTAGAATTAGTAAAGGTAAACGCATTTTTGATATTGTTTTTGCCTCCCTTGCTCTTTTGGTTGCTTCACCCTTTATGTTAATCATTTATATCTTGATTAAATTGGAAAGTAAAGGGCCGGCCATTTTCGCATCGAACAGGGTTGGGACAGGTTATGATATTTTTCGTTTTTATAAATTTCGCTCCATGCGTGAAGGATCTGAAGACGAAATTGGCAAGTTCTCTGATTTGAATCTTTACCTTATCAACAAAAAGCACCAACTAAACAGCAAAAAGGGCGAGACATGCCCGGAATGTGTGCGCTTGGGCACCAACTGCTCGCCCATTTTATTCATCGGAGGAACAACGATTTGCGAAAACTGGTATATGGAGCTCAAGCGAACATCAGTTGTAAAACCCACGTTTTTCAAAGCTGAGCACGATCCGCGGATTACCAAGGTGGGAAAATTTATCAGAAGAACCAATTTGGACGAACTTCCTCAGTTGTACAATGTGCTCAAGGGCGATATGTCTATTGTTGGAAACAGACCCTTGCCGCTGTATGAGGCCGAGCGGCTGACCACCGACCAATTGTCGTACCGTTTTCTTGCCCCGGCGGGCATCACCGGGCTGTGGCAAATTAAAAAAGACCGTTTCCAATCGGAGGAGGAGCGCATTGCCCTCGACAATCAATATTCGATGCTGGCCGGGCCTTTGGTAGATTTTAAAATATTGATAAAAACAATTCCTACCTTCTTTCGTAAAAACAACTATTGATTTAACGAAATCAATCTTAACCTAATAGGTTCCATTTATTTTTCTTAGAAACCATTCTAGGCTCAACAGCAAAAGGAGGAGCGCCAAAACTGCCGGAAGCGAGATGATTGGCTCAAACATTTTGTTGTAAGTGGCTGTTGAAGTGATGGATGGATCTTCAAGCAGTTGAGGTGGCAGAGCATCCATTTCAGAATGCAATCGAAAACTTCCTCCTGTTAGCTGCGATAAACGTTGAAGCAAAGCGTGATCAGCAACGGTATTTCTTCCCTCGAGCGTTGATTCCACTACCACAAAAGTGCCATCAAAGCTTAGTTTCTCGTTGGCATACATCAATTCGCAAGTGTAGTTGTATGCGCCTGCCGGCAATCGGCCCACATTGAGCTGGTAAGTGCTGTCAGTGCGTGAAAAGAGAAAATTATACACCTTTTCGCTTTCTTGGTGTTTGATTTCGAGGTAAAGATCAGCATCGTTCACCTGCTCCATAGCCGGGTTGTAGAGCACCGCTCTGAAAAAAATAGGTTCGTTGAGCAGGTATTCATTTTCTGTGAAAAGTTGCAGCCTACGGGGGTCTTTTTTAACCATCAGGTAGTTCACTGTTTTGCCCACAAGCTCAGAAAAAACCACTTGGTTGTCGTTCTGTTGATAGTCGGCAAGCCGCCATTTCCAAATTCCGGTGCCCACTAAAAAGCCATATCGGCGTGATTGGTCGGAAGCAAACCCCAAAAGTGGAATTGTTGTTTCAACACCTCTAATACGTTGTTGTATAGCCGTTTGAAATGTAACCGGAAGGTTTGCATCTATGAATGGCGCTGTTAATGGAGGAAATTTCTCTAAACGATCGCCAACAAAATCACTGAGGGAAAACAAAGAAAATTCCTTTTTAAGCATTGGGAAAGCATCTACCACAGCGGTTGACCCTCCACCGCCAATGTTGACCAATTGTTGAAGGTTGTTAAGGGCCGTGAGGTCGGTTTCAACACCTACGATAAATAAAACAGAAGCGTCGGGTTGCTGCCTAAGCAAATTGTTCAGCATCAACAAACTTTCGCCCTTGGCGGGCATTTGATGCAAAATGATCAGGCTATATTTGTTTTGATCGAGTGTCCAGCTGCGGAAATAGGCAGTGGTTACCTCGTAATAGTCTTCAAACACCGACTGAAAAGCACCAAGATCAGGATGTGGAGCTTTGGCAAGAAGTAACACTTTTTGCTGTTCGTTGAGCACATCAATGTAAATAGTGCGCTGGTTATTAAGGATTTGCAACTCTCCTTCAAGCGGCTTAATATTGATTTGCAATTTTTTACGTCCACTTTGGGTGGCACTTACCATCCATTTGATGTCGGTAATTAGTTTCTCTGACGTGATATTGATGCTTTGTTGCCGGACCAAAACACCATCGAGCAGCAACTCGATTTCGGCAGTTTGTCCTTTGGCTTTGGAGGCTTTTAAGGCAATTTCAATCGGGAAATCGGTTTGGTTAAACACCATTTTGTTGTACCGCACATCGGCAATCCCCAAATCGGGATGCTGCACCGTATCGCCCAAAGCCACGCTATGAATAGGAATTTTAAAGGATGTTGCCACCAATTCGGGCTGAACGCCCTTGTTGTTGATACCGTCGGACAGCAACACCAAAGCTCCTACATTTCTATTGTAGTAGGTGTTTGAAACATCCTTGAGTAAGGCTGAAATATCGGTAGCTTGGTCCACATAAGTTACGCTGTCATTGTTTCGCAGCTCAGAACCAAAGGTATAAGAAACAACCTCAAACCCATTAGAGAGCTTTGATTTTAAAGCTTGAAGCTGATCTAAGTATTTTCCGGCATAAAAATCAGCATCACTTCCGGAAACAATGGAAGCTGAGTTGTCTTGCGCGATGATGACCAAAGGCTGTTCCACCACTTTTTTTGTTTGAATGAGATGTGGTGCAAGCAACAAAAAAGCGATCAAAGCCACTGATGCAAAGCGCAATACAAAAAGAAATCTTTTGAGTGTTGCACTTAATTTAAGTCGTGGGTGGCGGTAATACATCAGGCCGGCATACACCAAAGCGGTAGCCATTACCGGAATTATCATCCACCAGTTGATGCCAGTGATCATATTCAACGTAAGTTGTTAAGAGAAAATGTCCGGCGCAGGCCGCCGGACTTAGAAAATTACATACTCATGCCACCGCAAACGCTGATGACTTGACCTGTTACATAAGCTGAAAGGTCGCTGGCTAAAAACACGGCCACATCGGCCACATCTTCGGGCTTTCCGCTTCTGCGCAACGGGATGGTGCTGATCCATTGTGTGCGCACGTCTTCAGGAAGTTTGTGGGTCATTTCAGTTTCAATGAAGCCCGGAGCAATAGCATTGCAACGCACGCTCCTGCTGCCCAACTCCTGAGCCATTGATTTGGTAAAGCCAATCATTCCGGCCTTTGAAGCAGAGTAATTTGACTGACCGGCATTGCCGTTTACTCCCACCACCGAACTCATGTTGATAATAGAGCCGCTCCTTTGTTTGATCATGGTGCGCTGCACAGCTTTAGTAAGATTGAAAGCCGATTTAAGGTTCACGTTGATAACGAGGTCCCAATCCTGCTCAGTCATGCGCATCAGCAGATTATCACGGGTGATGCCGGCATTGTTGATCAGCACATCAATGCGTCCGAAAACAGCTACCACATCCTCGGCAAGCTTCTCGCTCTCTTGGAGCGATGCTGCATTGGAGGCAAAACCCTGAGCCTGAACACCTAAAGCTTGTATTTCTTTTTCTGTGGCTTCCATGTTCTCATCACGTTTCAAGTCAGAGAAGGCCACCGAAGCACCTTCCATAGCAAAACGCATGGCCAAAGCCTTTCCAATTCCGCGTGCCCCACCGGTGATGAGGGCAACTTTTCCTTCTAAAAGTTTCATTTTGAAATCGTTAATTTTGATGATCTTGTGTTATTTCAGATGAATTGCTTTTGACCGAGTGCTTGTTATTGGTTTTTTCACTCAGCAATATCCGGCCAAAGATATAAAAAAACCCTGGTCAAAAGCCCAAACAAAGTGCAGCTAAGCACTTGAACGCCGCCATTCCTGCGCTTCTAAAAGACATTTTATTCGGGATGTAGAGGCCGGATTAGTCTATTTGGTACTTTTCGGGATAAAATGGTTCGATATGAATTCCCACATGGGTTTGGATGCCAAAACGTTCTCGCAGTGCATTTTCAACAGCAGTGGCAATTTGATGGGAGGTTTCAACGGTAAGGTCTTTATCCACTTTCACATGGGCTTCGATGGCCAAGCTGTTGCCAATTTTTCGTGTCCGAATGCGGTGAAAGTGTCTAACGCCTTGCTGCTGCATGATGATACCTTCGATTTCGCGTGTTGTGTCGTGCGGCAAAGCCGTTTCGAGCAGTTCCATAATGCTTGGGAGGCCGTAAGTAATAGCCACCTTAATAATAAAGAAACTCACCACCATACCAGCAATCGGATCGAGGATGCGCCACTGCTCACCAAAATAAATTGCCCCGCCAATGCCCAAAGCAGCCCCCAGCGACGAAAACGCATCCGAACGGTGGTGCCAGGCATTGGCCAAAACCGCTTGATTGTTGGTTCGGCGACCCACCACAACGGTGTAGCGAAACAACAACTCCTTCGCAACAATACTGATGACAGCAGCATACAACGCTATCATTCCGGGCTTTTCAATTTGGTTTCCTTGAATGACCTTGATGACCTCCATCAATCCATCCCATAAAATGCCGATACCCACCGCCATCAAGGCAAAGCTGATTAACATGGTGGCAAAAGTTTCGTATTTGCCGTGTCCGTATTGGTGGTCGCTGTCGCTTTCTTTTCCGGCGATGCCAACAAAGGCAACCACCACAAAATCGGTGAGGATATCCGAAAGCGAATGAACCCCATCGGCCAACATCGCCGAGCTTTTGCCAACAATTCCGGCCATTAACTTCCCCGCTGTGAGCAAAATATTCACCAGCATACCGATATAAGTAATGCGTTTGGCGGAGCGGGTTCTGTTTTGGTTGTCCATGATGTTAAGTTCTTAAACCGTTCGAGTGAAGCCAGTTGCTATTGGGCAGCATGACGGCGAATGTGTTCATAGAATAGGAGCAAACGACTGACAATCTGTTTATTGTCATACACCGTTTCTATAAGTGCCTTGGCATTTTTTCCCACCTCATGATAAAACCCAGGATTATCAAGGCATTTTTCAATGGCATTGATAAACTCAGTTTTGGTGTCGGCGATCAAGATGTTGACATCGTTTTGATACAAAATACCTTCGGCACCCACCTCGGTGGTAATCACAGCCTTTCCCAGTGCCATGGCTTCAATAATTTTTATACGGATGCCACTACCTGAAAGCAGAGGAACGATGGCGATATCATGCTTTTGCACGAAATCATTGGCATTTTCCACTTCGCCCCAGACTTTTATTTGCGGACGATACCCATCCACACACCAGGCAGGCATATAACGCCCGGCAAGATGAAACTGAATTTCAGGATATTTTTTATGCACTTCGGGCCAAACCTCATCCAAAAACCAACGGATACCTTCCTCATTTGGAATCCAATTCATAGCACCGATGTGAAAAAAATCGGGAAGTGCCTTCGGACTTTCCTGCACCATATGCTGCGACAGTGTTAAGCCAAAAGGCACATCAATCACAGGCATTGAAGTGAGGCCACGAAAAAAAGCAGCATCTTTTCGCGTGATGGCTGCAATACCATCTACCTGATCCAAAGCTTTTAATTCAAATCGTTTGAGGGTTTTGGTAAGGTGTTCTAAATACCATCTTTTGATGAAAAATCCGGTTTGCTGACTGAGCCGTTTCCAAATCAAGTGCTCGATATTGTGGGCCCGCAAAACAATTTTCGCCTTGCTGTATTTGCGTATTTCGCCTACATAAGGCACCATGAAAAGGGTTTCGAGTTGCACCACATCAAACTGATGGTGCTGCAAGATGGCTGCTAATTTTTTACGAAAAATGGGAGAAATAAAACGTTCCACATGATAGGAAGAGCCGGAAAAGAGATTCAGAAAAGCATCTAACGGCTTTATCTTTAGATCGAGAAACACCAACTCAAGGCCGGTTTTCGCTTTGTACTCCTCAGGAATTTCTTCAAGGGAAACGTTGTATTTATATGAGTTTACCGCCAAAACCTTGACTTGATGACCAGCTTGGATCATGCCTTCGATGAGACTATTCATGGCTATTGGCCCCCCTTCGCGGGCAGGGAAGGGCGATTTATTGCATAAGAAAAGCACTTTCATAGAGAGGTTTTTTTCAGACGGAAGAAGGTAATAAAACGATGAAAAAACCTTTTCCAGACTTCAGAATCAAGCAAAGGAGCGTCGCTGGTTGATTTAAAAGTGAGGAAAAGCCCAATAGGAAACAAAGTGATGGACGACAGCCAAACACCGAGAACCAAGTTAAGGTCGCCTACCTTAGCCGATTTTTCGCCCGTGATGCTGGTGATGTGATAAATCACGAAAAAGAAAACTGCAATCACCACAGGTAGGCCCAGCCCGCCTTTGCGAATGATAGCTCCCATTGGCGCTCCAATAAAAAACAAAATTAAACATGCGATGGAAAGGGTGTATTTTTTGTGCCAGACAATTTCGTGTTTGCGAATATTTTCTGCTTGAAAATTGAAATCGTTTTTGTTGAAAACAATGTTTTCTTGGGTGCTTTTGGCTGCGCTGATGGCCAGCTCCAACACATTGAATCGGTCGCCCGCACTAAAATTTTCGAGCACAGGATATTTTATAGCTATGAGGTGTAAACTGTCAGCATTTTGTTCCAAATCAGATGTGGCCTTTCGGTGTGTTTTGCCCAACAAGGCCCTTGCGGCCACGGAGGTGTCCACCATTGTTGATAGCTGTTGAAATCGTCTGAAAAAACCTTCACTGTACCGCTCTTTGCGTTGGTCAAAAAGCTGAGAAAGCGAATCAATATATACAGTTAACTGCTTGGTGTTTAACATGGTATAATGATTCTTAAACAAATCTTCCTGAACACGGTTGAGATTGAAAGAGGTTAAATCGAATTTAACGCGCTGCTGCTTAAACTGCGTGCGATCAAAGGGGCGGTTTTCTCTAAAATTACGGGTAGTAATAATGTCTTTGTAGTTGTAGCCATTAAACAAAGTAAAGATCACAAACTTCTGATCCGGTGTTAGTTCCATAAACCCCGATTCGGCTGTGGTAACCTTTATATTTCCCATACGATCGGTATGATCATAAATTTTCACATCATAAATGGTTCGTCCGTCTTTGTCTTTTTCGCCCACGCGGATGATGTAATTTTCTATTCCGGTGTAAAATTCACCCGGTTTGATGTTGAAGGCTAATTTTTGCTGACGCACATCGTATAACAAGGTTTGGAACTTGAGATTGGCCACCGGCAACACATTGTTAGAAAAAACAAAGGCAAAAATGCTGATCAAGAAAGAAAGATACACCAAGGGCTTCATCACCTTCCAGACCGAAATGCCGGAAGCCTTCATGGCCACCAATTCATAATGTTCGCCAAGGTTTCCGAAAGTCATGAGCGACGACAGCAAAATGGCCAGCGGAAGCGCCAATGGCACAAAAGTAGCGCTGGCATAAAACAACAGCTGTGCAATAAGATCGGCTTCAAGCCCTTTGCCCACCAAGTCGTCAATGTATTTCCAAAGAAACTGCATCAACAAAATAAACAAGGCAATAAAAAACGTCAGGATGAAAGGTCCGAGATAGGATTTCAGTACATATATGTTGATCTTCTTCACACGAGAGGTTTCTATTTCAATGGCAAATGTAATACAAAAGCAGCGAATCAATTTTCGCTACTCCATTTGTTAACGCCAAGCGACGAAAACTATTTTACCAATTTAATTTTTCAGCAAACTCATCATTGATGGTCTTCATCAGCACATCACAGCCGTGTTTAAACAGCCGGTTGAGGTTGTCATGTTCTCGGTAAACAAAATGCAAATCTTTGTATTCCCCACGTTTGGGCAACAGCGTTAATGCTTCGTTCATGGCTTGTTCCGGGCTTCCAACTTCGTGAACACCTAAAGCGTTAAGCAACATAACAAGCTGATTGAATGAACTTTGAAGAACAGGACCTTGCAATTGCTGCGCAACAAGCTGGATTTTTCGCTGAGAATTGGTGAAGCTGCCGCCCATTTCCCACACAAAAGAAGCAGGCAAAACAAGATCGGCCATTTGGGCTGTTTCCGACATCATTATATCTTGAACCACCATAAAATCAGTCTTTTGAAGCAATTGTTCCAGTTGTGTTTTGTTGAAAGCACAGCCAATTGGGTCTTCACCAAAGATGAAAATATTTTTTATTTTTCCCTCCTGAAGCAGCCCATGAACATGATGTACAGTATGCGGCAGATGTTTTGTTTTCCAGGTAAAAGCCATCCGATATTGCAAATCTTTATCAAGAATTGGCTCTGCGCCTACACCAATCTTTTGGCACACCCCCATATCAAAAATACCGTGGCTGTTGTTGCGTTCCTTTAATGCTATGAGGCCATTGGCAGTTTTGCCTAACTTTCCGGTAATCATGGCGAGATTGTGAAGTGCCATGCTGGCGTTGCCTGATAGTTCTTTTTCTTGAAAAACAAGAATCGCATTCATTTCTTCATTGAAATCGCGCGCAAAATCCGACACCACCTCGGCTGTTGTTCCAGCCTGTTGCAACAAATGGTTAAAATCGCATTTCAGCAATTCTTTCACATATCCTTCGTAGCCCTGAGTGCGGTCGTGAATATACATGGCGTTGTGCAGCTGATGCTTTGCCAAATAAAAATTCACTGCTTTTACAAAAAAGAAATAGTTTTTAAAAGCAATTACCTTATCGGCCTTTTTGCTGAAACGGCTGTTGGGCTGGGTGGTGAGCAAAACAATTTCAATTCCCTCTTTGAAGCGCGTATTGAAAGCGATATGGTTGATGATGGGATGATCGAGATGCACCTCATTGCCAATAAAATATATTTTCGATGCGCCTCTCAGGTCGCAATAAGAAGCGTTTTCGTTGCTGTTAAAAAAGTAGCCGTCGCCTCGTTCCAAATAGTGGAAACTGTTGACATTATTGGTTTTTACACCGGCGCGAGCCAGTTTTTGAATCAGGTATAACTCTTCGTTGGTGAGCCGTGAGCCTCCAAAAAAGGCGTTTTCATCAGGATGAACATTTTTTATCCGCTCCACAAGCGTTTCTATGGCGGCTTCAAAACTTATTTCTTTCCATCCACCATCCACTTTAAGCAAGGGTTTGGTGATTCTGTTAGCTGAGTTCAACAACTTATATCCAAACAGCTGTCTTCTGTTGATTAAATCAAGGCGGTTGATTTCGCCTTTTCGGGAGCTGGCGCCATAAAACTCACCCCGATAGTGATGCAGGTTCACTTCATAGCCTTCGGAGCCAAACATATCCACAGATTCTATCGTTTCCAGGGGCAGCGGACCGGGCTTAAAGCCATAATTTTCGCTGATGGCGCCGGTTGGGCAGGTGGTGATGCAAAGGCCGCAACTTTCGCAAGCTGTTTGCTGCAAGGGAAGCCCTAAAGCAGGAGCAACATAACTTTTAAACCCTCGGTTCACCAAACCCAAGGCATCGGCTCCCACCATTTCGTGGCAAATGCGAATGCAGCGCGAGCAAAGGATACACTTGTTGCTGTCAATTTCGATAAATGGATGCCGAAAATCTACCTTAAATTCTTGAAACTCGCCGGCAAAAAGTTTCTGGTCGGCGTTGTAGGCTGTGGAGTGTTTTTTAAGATCGCAGGTGTAATATGCGTTACAGCCACATTCCAAACAACGCGACGCTTCCATTTGAGCTACAAACTCATCGGCATAGCCCGTTTCCACCTCATCGAAATTGCTGCGATTTTCGACATTAAGCACGGGCATTTCTTGCCTTAGCTGATGCGGATAGTTGCCCTTATAATCATCAGAAACTTGAAGCTTAAAATTTTCTTTTTTACTCAGAAATTCTTTTTTCAGCGGACTTGGTTCTAATCCTAAAAGAAATTGATTACAGGAGTTGGCGGCTATTTTTGCCTGAGCAATGGCCTCGATGATGGTGGCCGGCCCGGTAACCCCGTCGCCGGCAGCAAACACAGATTTGATGCCCGTTTGCAGGGTTTGTCGGTTGGTTTCTATATCGCCCCATCGTGTTAAACGCAGCTTGCCTTCGGTGGCTGTTGTGTTGATGTCGTCAATAAAATTAACATCGGTTTTTTGACCAATGGCAGCCAAAATATAATCGGCATGAAGGTTAAATTCCGAGTCGGGTATAGGTTCAGGCCTTGCTCTTCCAGAAGCATCGTGTTTTCCTAAAGCCATGCGTATAAGCCTCAGCGATTGCAGTTTGCCTGCATCATCTTTGAGAATTTCAACAGGATTGGTTAAAAAGAGATACTCCACCCCTTCCAACTTGGATTCGTGAATCTCTATAGGATTGGCGGGCATTTCCTTTTCGGTGCGGCGATAAACCACATACACCTTTTCGGCCTTGCAGCGTATGGCAGTACGGCAACAATCCATGGCAGTGTTGCCACCTCCGACCACTACCACTGTTTTTCCGGAAAAATCATGGTGCTGGCCGGTAACTTCCATATTTTTCAAAAAGTCAATCCCCGAAAAAACATTTTCAGCATCGTCACCCGTACAACCAACACCGGTGCCTTTTTGCGATCCGATGGTGAGGATGGTAGCATCAAAACTATTTTGCAACTCGCTGTACAACAAATCTTTTCCCAGCTTTTTGTTGTAATGGATTTGAACCCCGAGATCGGTGATGTTTTTCACTTCCTGATCGATCACATTGTTGGGCAGGCGATATTCGGGAATGCCATAGCGAAGCCATCCGCCGGGCTGTGGCGCTGCCTCAAAAATAGTTACTTGATGACCTTCGAGGCGCAAGAAATACGCCGTTGACAGCCCTCCAGGTCCGGCACCGATAACGGCGATTTTTTTGCCTGTTTCAGGTTTAAGCGCAGGCACAAATTTTTTGTTAGAGGCCAAATCATAATCAGAAGCAAAACGTTTGAGGTAGTCAATGCCAACAGCCGCGCCTTCTTCCATAAGGTTGCGCCGACACGCAGCTTCGCAAGGGCGCACACAAACCCGTCCGCAAATAGCAGGCAAAGGGTTGGTTTCTTTGATTAAAGCAACGGCATCGCTGTAGCGACCTTTATCAATTAACGAAATATAGCCTTGCACATCAACGCCTGCCGGACAGGTTTGTTTGCAGGGGGCCACACAGTCGGCGTAATGGTTGCTCAGCAAAAGATCGAGCGCTGCTTTGCGGGCATCTTTCACCTGAACGCTTTCGGTATTCACCTGCATCCCTTCGGTGATATATGTTGAACAAGAGGGTTGATGACCTCGCATTCCGACCACCTCTACCACACAAACATAGCATGAAGAATAAGGCTCAAGGCGCGGATCGTGACACAGCGTGGGAATGTCAATGCCAAAACGTGTAGCACATTCATAAATGGTTTCGCCCGGCAGACCAACCACTTTTTGGCCGTTTAGAAGGATATTGATATATGGACTCATAATTGTAATTTCTGATGTTTTTATTCCACCACCACGGCATCGAACCTACAAACGGTGTAACATTCACCGCACTGTATGCAGAACTCCTGGTTGATGATATGCAGACCTTTTCGTTCGCCATCAATGGCATTTGTGGGGCATTTTTTTGCACAAACCGTGCAGCCGGTGCAATTGGCCGGATGAATGATATAATGCAATAAGGGTTTGCACACTTTGGCAGGACATTTTTTATGAAAGATATGTGCCTCATACTCTTGTCTGAAGTACTTCAAGGTGGTGAGCACAGGGTTAGGTGCCGTTTGACCGAGGCCGCAAAGCGAGTTATTTTTTATTTGATCGGCCAATGTTTCAAGCCTTTCGATGTCTTGTGCCTCTCCCTTTCCGTCGGTAATACGTTCAAGAATTTCGAGCATTCTTTTAGTTCCTATTCGGCAAAAGGTACATTTCCCGCAGGATTCATCTTGGGTGAAGCGCAGGAAGAATTTGGCCAAATCAATCATACAAGTTGATTCATCCATCACCACCATTCCACCAGAACCCATGATGGCACCGGTAGCATTCACCGAATCATAATCAACAGGAATATGCCCCAAATGGGCAGGTATGCAACCTCCTGAAGGGCCGCCCAGCTGCACAGCTTTGAATTTTTTTCCATCCTGAATGCCGCCACCGAGCTTAAAAATAATGTCGTTGATGGTAATTCCCATAGGCACTTCCACCAATCCACCGTGTTTTATTTTTCCGGTGAGGGCAAAAACCTTGGTACCTTTGCTTTTTTCCGTTCCCAAAGCGGCATAGGCTTCCGCTCCATTGTTGATGATCCATGGGATATTGGCCCAAGTTTCTACATTGTTGATATTGGTGGGTTTTTGCCACAAACCCGAAACGGCAGGAAAAGGAGGCCGCTTGCGTGGCATTCCGCGCTGCCCTTCGATGGAAGCAATAAGGGCCGTTTCTTCGCCACACACAAAAGCACCGGCACCTTCTTTCACATAAATATCGAAGCTAAAATCTTTGTTGCCAAACACTTGATTTCCCAAATAACCTTTTGCTTTGGCTTGGCTGATGGCAATATTCAAGCGTTTGATGGCCAATGGATATTCGGCCCTGCAATAGATGATTCCATGCGTGGCACCGATGGCAAAGCCGCCAATCATCATGCCTTCGAGCACAGAATGCGGGTCGCCTTCGAGCAAGGAGCGGTCCATGAAAGCGCCCGGGTCGCCCTCATCGGCATTACAGATAATGTACTTTTCATCGCTTTCGCTGTTAGCGGCAAAGCGCCATTTAAGTCCGGTAGAAAACCCACCACCTCCGCGGCCTCTTAGCCCCGAATCAAACACCGTTTGGATCACCTCTTCAGCTGGAATCTCTAAAGCAAGAATATTTTGAATGGCTTTATAAGCACGGTGTTGCTCCGCCTCCTCAATGGATTCGGGATCAATATGACCACAGTTTCTCAGGGCAATACGCAGTTGACCTTTGAGGAAATCATCTTCGGAAGCCTCAAAAGAAGAGGCACTCACTGCATACTCTTCAGCAATTTCGTTGTTGCCAATATGCCGCTCCAAAAGCTGCTCTATTCGGTCTTCGGTCATGTCGCCATACATCACCCATCCACGGTGGTCGTGAATTTCGACCAATGGTTCTTTGTAGCACATGCCCACACAACTGGTTTTGGAAAGATCGAAATCGAGTGTTCCTGCTGCTTTTAAAGCCAACAAACGCTCATAAGTTTTGGCAGCGCCGGCAGCAATGCCACAGCTTCCGAGGCCAACGATCACTTTTGGTTGATGTAAAACTTCCATTTTTTCGGGTTTTATTGTTTGAGTGCTGAGGCTTCGTTTTTTATGGCGCGCAAGATTTTAAGTGCTGCTTTACCGTTGAGTTTGCCATGCGTATTTTCGCCAATCATCATCACTGGTGCCAGCGAACAACAGCCCAAGCAAGCGACAGATTCAAGGGTAAAAAGCCCATCAGGCGTTGTTCCGCCATCTTTTACGTTCAACTCATCGCGCAAAGCATCGGTTAAAGCCGGGGCATTTTGAACGTGGCAGGCGGTACCATGGCAGACCTTGATAATGTTTTTGCCTACCGGTTGCAAGCGAAACTGCGCATAAAAAGTAGCTACACCGTAAATGACAGACTCGGAAACCCCTGTTTCTTGGGCTATGGCCGGAAAAACAACAGGAGGCAAAAAACCAAAATGTTCCTGTGCTGCCTGTAACAGAGGGATTAAACTGCCCGATTTATTTTTGTATTTCGCAAAAACCTGCTGTAAAGGTTGCAGATCGTACTGTTTTTCGGCATGGAGGTGAGGTTCAAGTGCAATACGGTGAATGCGCATATTTTTGGTTTTTAAACTGTTTTTAGCGGACTAAAGTAAATATTATTTAGAGCTTTTGACACTTTAAATGCTGATATGCAGCAATTTGTACTCAATCTAAATAAGTTTAAGACTAAGATACTGATATTGTTTTGATAAGGAAAATGAAAGAAAAGCTTACCAAAAAACAATCTTATTTTTTGATATGGAAAGGAAACACACTCAAAATTGGACTAAGTATGTGTTTCAACAAAAGAAAGTTTAATGCTGGAAAGGCACGATCAAGCTAAAAAAAGCATCAAATCCATTGGTGGAAAGCAAAAATACTCCATTGCTTTTCAACGCGTTGGGTAAGATCAGCTTACAAATAATTTACCACAGCAACGTGCCATCTTGAAGCGCATTTTAACAAGGCTTTGTGATCTGTACAAATTTTAGAATGCGCCAATACAAAAATGGGATTCAAACTTGAAAGTGCACTATTGGTTTGAATAAAACAGCATTTCGTTGGACAAAAGAGCCTCGCTCTGTTGAAGACTCGACATACCCACTTCAAGAAGTTCGCCCATATAGCTTTCAAAATAAAGCACACGAATCGGGTGAAAACCGGCTTCCAAAGCAATGATGCCCTCTTTTCGGGTTGGACTATGGCCGCCATCGTTGTTCACCACCTCTTGATTGCCAATCCACAAGGACGAACCATCATCGGAGAAGGTATAAAAGCGATAATATCCTTTAGCCGGTATTTTAATAAAGCCTTTGAAAACAAAGCCAAAATGATCTTTTACCTCAGCATTAGTGAGCGTCAGATTCTCAACAACACCAGTTTTTACAGGCAAGGCCATTGCCATATCCTGAACAGAATTGAAGTTGCCTTCGTAATAAGTGAATTGTAAACCTTGCTTTACCACTGCTGGCTCAACAGCGGACTGATATGGACCTTCATCATCTAAAAAACTCATGCCAAAGGGATAATTATATGGATAGGTGCTACCATCTTCGGTGCTTATCCAGGTATTAAAGCTTCTTTTTCCTTGCGTAAGCTCAATGATTCTTCCTCCTTTTTTAAGATCGCCATAAGATTTTTCGCCCGTTTTTTGTCCATAAGCCAGCGCAATATTGTGTGTAATGCCAATGTAATTGTTCACATGGTCGTGGCCTACAAAAGTTCCCATCACATCGCCCATCTCAACAAATGCTGAAAAAAGACCTGAGTTGATTTTCGATGAAGCCACCGCTTCACCTTTTACTCCAACGGTAGTAGGCATTCCAACAATATCGTTGTATTCGAGCAGCGGGATATGAAAAAAGGCCAAGGCGGGCAAGGGAACACCTTGATTGCTTTGTGTAAAGGCGGCACTCGTTTTGCGATACCATTCAATTTGATCGAACTTGACCCAATCATAATCGCCATGGCGTTTGTCAGCCGGATAGCCATGCGAATCAATTCCATAGAGCAGAGCAGCAAGCTCATCGCCTTCGGCAGATTGCAGTTGGATGACAAAATTTCCGGCACCTGAAACGGTTCCTGTTTCGCCAATAAAGTAAGGCAGCGGCTTTAAAAGCTCAAAAATATCATGTCGTGAAAGCGAAGTTTCGTCATCGTGGTTTCCTAAAACTACGCTCCAAGGCTGAGCCGCCTTTTCAAAAATGGCTGCAATGCTGTGCCAACCTTCCTTAGCAGGGTTGTAGGTAACAATGTCGCCGGTTAAAAACACCAGATCAGGCCGCTCGGCATCCAACACACGCTGGATATTTTGCACCACAGTTTCGCAACTTTCACTGTTGTTTTGATCCCAATGCAGATCAGTAAACTGAGCAATTTTGAATTTTTTATCCTTGTTGAACTTCATCACAAGGCCGGTTTCTTTACTTGTTTGTGTTTCAACAGCTGGTGTGCAGGCCGCAAGTAATGCACTAAGTACTATGACTAAAAACGGAAGGTGTGGGATCGTTTTTTTCATGTGATTTGGTATTGGGTTGATTCAGTTTTGGGTTTAAAATCCGATGTTCACTTCAGTTGTTGTTGCCATCGAAATCACATCGTATCTCCTTTTTTGATCAGGGAATGAAATAGTATTTTGGTTCAATTTTTACTGTGTTTTTTGTTCCAGGGATTGCCCATGAAAGCTGCAATTGTTGATCTTCATAATCATCAAAATAAAGCAGCTCTATAGGGTGATATCCTTTTGCAAGATGAATGGTATTGCTCACTTTTTTCAAACTATGTGATCCATCATTGTTAAGTAACTCAACATTAGAAAGTTTAAGCACAGCTCCATCATCGCTTTCAAGCGTAAAAGTATAAACACCGCTTGCCGGCACATACAACCAAGAGGTGTAAATGATTGCAAAGTAATCCAATGCTTTTGCTACTGACAGATCGGGAAACTCAACAATGCCCTCGTCCACCAGCTTTCCATTGGTTTCAATTTCGGCTACCGTTGACAGGGCCCCTTCGTAGTATTTATACTTCATGCCATTGCGCGAAGGCTTCAACTTAGTTGCTTGATGAACGGAGCTCAATACGATTTGACGTTGAAAGACACGACTTGATTGCATCCCCGCTTTAAAGGCGCGTATTTTAAGCATAGCCGATGATGAAACACTTAAAGGCGAGGCATATAGAGGTGATGATTCATCGGGGGTGGTGCCATCAAGGGTATAGTGCACTTGGGCTCCATCGGTGAGGCAGTGAATGGTAATCGGGGTTTGGGCTTGGATGTTGTTGAGGTTTTGCGGCACAAAAGGCATCATCACTTCATTGGCGGTGTTAAGAACAAAAAACAAGGGTATTTCTAAATGTTGGTCAGCAGCAATATAGGTATTGCTCACTTGGTAAACCATTTCCGCATCGGCGATGAGCTCATTGAGCTGAATTGTTCTTTTGGCCGGCATGATAAAGCGGCGAAAATCGGGACCATCAAAAACAAAGTCAATGTCGGAGAGGTTGGTGATATCGCATGAAAATGAAAACTCATCCACTTTGAGCTTACTAACCACTAAAGACGCTTTTACCAAAGCAGATACAAATTCCTTTTTTCCGGCTAATAAATTGTTGCAAAGCGCAAGGGTACGCCCTGCAAAAAGGGCTTGCTTGATGGCTTCTTCGGTCTTTTCGGTGGCAAAAACCAAAGTAAGGTTGCGTAGTTTTTTTGCAATATCATAAGAAGCCTGAATTGGAGCGTGGATATCGGTATTGCTGAAAGGTGCCAAACCATAGGTATTGCAATAATCAATAGCAACCGGATAAAATTCATTTCCATTGAACACTTCAACAGCCTGAATATTTTTCTTTTCGATGTTTCGCAGGTGAAAGGCATCGAGTTCACTGTTTTTGTCAGGCCAGCCCGGATGGTTATAAATCACAAAAGCACCTTCATTTTTGGCATGATCGAGAGCTTGGTCTTCATCCCACTCGTCAGTAGCGTAGCTGTTGGCATCGTTGGCAAACAAAATATTCAGATGGCCCATTGGTTCATTTCGTGTGTACTCGATACCTTTGATAAGGGTAATTCCTCTGCGTTGTGCAGTGGGTAAAGCTTGTCGGTAAGCTGTGTTATAGTCAGCAAGAATGTATTTGGCTTGTGGTGTAGAATGATCGGCGAGGGCAATCACATCAAGACCCTCGCGCCATGCTTCATTTACCCTTTCGGAAGGCAGCACAACGCCATCCGAAAAAATGCTGTGCATATGAAAGTCGCCTTTGAGTGTTTTATAGCCCATAATATCAGGAATGCTGATTTCTTTGCGCGCACTCACTTCAGTAAAATTATCAACCCAACGAAATTGCTTGCTGTTTTTTTGGGCGTTAAGTCCAAAAGCAACAAGCATAAACAGAATTAATACAGCGATTTTTTTATTCATTTTATTTCAAATCAAGGAGTTGTGCAATGCGGTGAAACACCTCAGTATTCTCATAAAAGCCGGTAAACTGATCAGCACCCGGGCCAAAGGCATACACCGGCACAAAAATTCCGGAGTGTCCTCCGGTGGAGAAGCTGCCTTCCACTTTTCCCGAAGCGATGTCGCCACCCAAAAGTATCAATCCTCCGGTTTCATGATCGGCCAGCACGATGACCAATGTTTCTCCATCATTTTCGGCCCACTGCAACACCTTTCCTATGGTTTGATCAAAGTCGAATACCTCCTGAATTAATTTAGGAAGGTCGTTCCAATGCCCACAATCGTCAATACGTGAACCTTCGAGCATGGCAAAAAAACCTTTGTCGTTTTTTCCAACGAATTCCAATGCTTTCATGGAAGCATCTTGAAACAGAGTACCTCGTTCAGGATAGAGCGGCAGCTGACCGTCTTCGAGCACAGCCATCACCTTCCCACTGTTAATTTTAACCGTTTCGTGCCAAGTCGAGGTCACTGTGTAGCCCTTTTGGGTCATTTCATTGAGGATATTGCGTTGATCGGCCCGTTGGTTGAAGAGCTTACGCCCGCCTCCAAGCAAAAAATCAACGTTGCACGACAGGAAATCGGCAGCAATATCCTCTTCCAAATCACGGTCAATGCTGCTGGCACAAAAGGCTGCGGGCGTGGCATCGGTTAAACCACAAGTGACCACCACGGCGGTAGCCAGCCCTTTGGCATGTGCCAAATCGGTGAGGGAGTTCAACTCATTCCCCGCAATGTCAACGCCAATGGAGTGATAATTGGTTTTTTGCCCACAAGCCATTGCCGTACCCGAAGCCCCCGAATCGGTGATCAGCTTATTGGCTGCATAGGTACGCGAAAAACCTGTTTTTTTAAAGTTATCCAAGTTCAAAGCCCCTCTGTTGGCCAGCCATGCTGCCGAAACCTGGTTCAGTCCCATCCCATCGCCGATCATCAAGATCACGTTCTTTGCCTTGGTGGATGACGGTTCCTTCAGCTGAACGGTTTCATAGGGATTAAGCTCGGTATAAGACTGAAGGTTGTTACTTTTTTGATCGTATTGTGCCCACAAAGAAGTGGTGATCAGCAAGGAGGCAACTGCAAAGATGAGACGTATTATCTTTTTCATTTTTAATTAGTTAGAAGATTTTATAATCACCTCAACCAAAATAGGATTGTGATCGGAATAAAAAGTATCGCCAATTTCTTTGAAGATGTTTTTGTAGGTATTTACCTGAACGTCGTCAGTAACAAAAACAAAATCAATCAATGGTCGCTCGGCGATGGCCATACGGCCAAAATCGTGAAAACTCCATTCCGGCCCTGATTTTTTTGTTGTCAACTGCCCTGAATCGCGCAGCCAATTGCTTTTTAAAATCACCTGAATTGGATCAGATGAGCGGGTTCCATTGAAGTCGCCGGTTAAAATCACCGGCAAATCGCCTGCTATTTCTTTGGCTTTTTCAACCAGCATGACCGCGCTATTTTTGCGTGCCAGGCGGCCAACATGGTCAAAATGCGTGTTCAAAAACACAAAACTTTTACTTGTAACAAGGTCTTTCATCACGGCCCAAGTCACGATGCGTTCACAAGCGGCATCCCAACCTTTTGAACCGGCCACTTCAGGGGTTTCGCTCAGCCAAAAATTACCTGAGTGATGCACCTCAAAACGTGCTTTGCGGTATAAAATGGCACTATACTCACCTACCGTATCGCCATCGAACCTTCCTACTCCAACAGAAGCAAAGGCAGAAGCACCGGCTAAAAGATCGTTCAATTGGTTTTTCAACACCTCCTGAGTGCCAACAATATCAACATTTTCGAGCGACAACAATTCAGCGGCGGCCTCTTTTCTGAAAAGCCAATTGTGTTGCCCGTCGCCATCATGGTCGAGGCGGATATTGAATGACATCACCCTAAGCTCCTCTTGAGCCTTTAGAGGCATCCAAGCCAACGAAAAAACAAGGGACAACAGTCCAAATATGATTCTGTATTTCATCGTTTTTAGTTTTTGTTTCCGTAGTTCATCATTATTTCAAAAACAATTGGTTTGCGTCAATAGGACTAAAGTCTTCCTCGTTCATTTTTCTCATTCCCCAATCCAAATCTTGTCCTTCATAATCCTCGAAATACAGCAATCGGTAACTGTGATACCCTTTTAACAAAGGAATACGCCCGCTGGCTTTGATATTACCATGCGATCCATCGTTCAAAACGATTGCTTTTCCTCCAATTTCGAGTACGCTTCCATCATCAGATTCGGTAAAAAACTCATAGATGCCATCATCAGGAATGGAAATCAAGCCTTCAAAAATAAATCCAAAATCATCCTCATCCCTTGCCAATTCAAGTGAAGGAACATCAACAACCCCAACAAAAACAGCTTTTGTCTTTAACAGATCATACACCGATGAAAAGTTTCCTTGGTAGTAGCGAAAAGCGACCCCGTTTTTGTTGGCTGTGGCGCGATCTGGTTTTTGAAAAACCGCTTTTTGTGCAGCAATCGAAAACAAGGCACTGGGCAGGAATCCTTCTTTGAAAGCTTTGGCTTTGATTATTGCATCATCGGTTATTTTTATTGCTCCGGTGTACAATGGCGATTGCTCATCAGGCTCGCTGCCATCTAAAGTAAAATGAATGGCAGCACCTTGGGTGGCGCAGCCCATTTCAACAATTACCTCGTTTTCGAAAAGATGAACATCTTGAACGATATAAGGTACACTCACCAATGGGCTGTTGCTCATACTGTAAGGCCTTGTAGCGGGATGAACACCTCGTTCAAAATCAGGATTTTCCGACAAAATGAACTCCAGTTTACCTCCCTGCATCAAACGCTCGTGGGTGATATAATTTTCCTTGATTTCTGAACCGTTGAAAAGCACTTTTGTGATATAACTATTTTTTTCGGGTTGATTGGCAACAATCAACAACTGATTTCCATTGTGGAGCCGGAGGTTTACCTTACCAAAGATGGGTGCCGAAAAAACATATTCGTTGGAGCCGGGTGCAACAGGATAAAATCCCATACTGCTCATGATATACCAAGCCGACATTTGCCCGCAATCTTCATTTCCCGAAATACCATCAGGTTCCGTTGAATACATTTCGTTCAACACACGCCGAACCATTGCCTGAGTTTTCCAAGGCTGACCCACAAAGCTGTATACGTAAGCCATATGATGGCTGGGTTCGTTGCCATGCGCATATTGCCCAATCAGTCCGGTAACATCAGGAATATCGCTGATGACTTTAGTGGTTTCATCATAAAGCCCATCAAAAGCGGCTATAAATTCCTCTTTGCTACCAAACATACTTACCAATCCATTCACATCATGTGGAACAAAAAACCGATACTGCCAAGCGTTGGCTTCGGTGTAATCGCGACTTACCTCAAACGGGTTAAAAGGCGTAATCCAATTGCCATCGGAACGTTTTCCTCTGAAAAATTTGGTGTTGCCGTCAAATACATTCATCCACGACATGGCTCTTTTTTCATAGAGCAGGGCCTCCTCTTGTTTTCCCATTTCAGCTGCCATGCGGGCAATGCACCAATCATCGTAAGCATATTCAAGCAAACAGCTCACTGATTCTTTGTGGCGATCGGCTGGGATGAAGCCATTTTCGACATAGTATTTACCGCCTTTGCGGTGACTGTTCGAGGATGCTTTCATGGCTTCAAAAGCATGTTCAGCATCAAAACCGCGCAACCCTTTGAGGTAGGCATCGGCAATAACAGACACCGAATGATAACCAATCATGGTTCCGGTTTCGCCCGAAACCAAAGGCCAAATCGGGAGCTCACCTGTGGCATCATACATGGCCAACAAAGAGTGAATCATATCTTCCACCAGTTGGTCGTTCACCAAGGTCATCAGCGGATGCCAGGTGCGATACGTGTCCCAAAGCGACAAAGTAGAGTACATTTTTCGACCCTCGGGGGCTTTAGCAATTTCCATATTGTGTTGGCGATAACTTCCATCAACATCGCTCATCAAGTCGGGCATAATGAGGCTGTGGTATAGCGCGGTATAAAAAATCTCCTTTTCGTTGTCGCCACCTTCTTCAATTTGAATTACCGACAGGGCCTCATCCCACAGTTGGAAGGCTTCCATTTTCAAATCATCGAAGTTTTTTCCTTCTGTTTCGCGTTTCAAATTCAAGCGGGCATTCTCAATACTAACTACCGATAGACCCACCTTCACCTCAATTTGTTCCTTGTCAGCGGTCTGAAAGTAAGCCACAGCTTGGATATTATCGCCACTGAGCGACATGCTATCGTTTTTTGTGCCGTTGGAAACGAGATTGAGCGCATTGAAAGGCTTTGAGAATTGGGCTACAAAATAAATATGCTGATTGGGTGTCCAGCCGCTTGTGAGGCGTGCTCCGGTAATCTCGTTATCGGCTGTAACGTTTAGTTGGGTATGATGGATGGTTTCATCGCTAAGGCTATGATGTAAATCCACAATAATTTTTGAAGTTGCCGAAGCAGGAAAAGTGTATCTGTGTATGCCTGTGTGAGCTGTGGCAGTTAGTTCTGCGAATATTTCAGGATCGCGGAATTGAACTGCATAATAGCCTGCTTTGGCAACTTCGTCTTGATGCTTAAACTTTAAAGGCTCAAAAATATAGCCTTCATTTTTCAAGTTGACCTCTTTGGTAGTCGGATGAAATAGAATGTCGCCCAAATCAATGGCGCCGGTGCCGCTCAAATGCAAATGCGAAAAACCAAAGATGGTGGAATCGCTGTAATGGTATCCCGAGCAGGCATCCCAGTTGTTGCGACGTGTGTTGGGACTAAGCTGAACGCCGCCTTGAGGAACGGTGGCTCCCGGAAAGGTGTGGCCGTGAAAGTCGGTTCCTATAAAAGGATCAACATAGTCAGCGTTTTTTTTGCTCGGGGTTGTGTTGCATGACCAAGCCAGCATCAACATTAAGCCAAAAAGGAGATTTTTTTTCATTGTCAAATGTTTTTTAATATTGCTGTTCCAGCAAATGAGGATATTCATGATACAAATGCAGCATCAGTTCGCCAAAGAGGGTGTTTGCCCAAGCAAACCAACTGCGGGTAAACCGTGTAGGATCATCTTTGTGAAAAGTTTCGTGCATGAATCCCGTTCCGGCATGGGTGTGTTTAAGCCAACCGATGCAGCGTTTAATTTCTTCTTCATCTTCTGATGTCATGGCTTGCATGATGATGCTCATAGGCCAAATCATCTCTTCGCCCACATGCGGCCCGCCGATGCCTGATGCTGCTTCACCCTCGAAGAACCAAGGGTTATGGGTACTCAACAATAGTTTTCTGGTGTTTTGATATACCTTATCATGGCTCGAAACAGCTCCAAGATAGGGCAGCGACAACAAACTGGGAACATTGGCGTCGTCCATAAACAAACGATTGCCAAAGCCATCCACCTCAAAAGCATACACCTTACCCATTACCGGATGCGAAGAAACAGCAAAGTCATTCAAGGCTTCTTCCACCTCTAAAGCAAGCGATTCACATTGCACTGCAAAAGCACTATCGTTAAAGAGTGCGCGACTCATTTCAGCCATTTGGCGCAACGATACTACCGCAAAGAAATTGGATGGCACCAAAAATAAAAAAGTGGTGGCATCGTCCGACGGACGGAAGGCAGAGCAAATCAATCCATTAGGTTTAATAGGACTTCCAAATCCATTGCCGGCAAGGGTATCGGTAGGCTTTTCGCTGATGCGCATGAAGCTGTAAGGGCCTTTGTCATGTTTGCGCTGTTGCTCTATCAATGTTTTTACAATTAGCTTCGCGGTTTCAAGCCAAACTGAATCAAAAGGGGTGGCGTCTTTGCTTGTTTTCCAATAATGGTAAGAAAGCCGCACAGGATAACAAAGAGAATCTATTTCCCATTTGCGCTCATGCAGTTCGGGTTTCATCTCTGTCAAATCAGTTTCCCAATAACTACCTGTAGGACCGTCGTTAAAAGCGTTAGCGTATGGATCGAAACGGATACATTGCATTTGCCGATGAATTAAACCGACAAAAAGTTGCTGCAATTCGGGATCGTTTGGCACCAAAGGCAAATAAGGCCAAACCTGTGCCGATGAATCGCGCAACCACATGGCATCAATATCACCGGTAATAACAAAAGTATCGGGTTTACCTTCTTTGATGTTAAATTTTACTGTCGTGTCAAGAGTGTTGGGATAGCAGTTTTCAAACATCCAAGCCAACTCCGGATCTTTGATGGCTTTTTTGATGGTTTGAATGGTGGCTTCAACGGATTTGCTCGTAAAGCGCCTTTCGGTAAGAGGCGGACGCCTGGAAACCCAAGTCAGCTCATCGCTAAAAACCGAAAATGGCCGAAAGGCAAGATAACCCAAACCGAGGGCTGTTGTAGCTACAAATTGACGACGTTTCATTGGTTAAATGTTGTTGGTTCCTGGTTGAATTTCAAATGTTTCCGATCTTTTTTCCCAAGTAAGCACCAGCCTGACAGCCACATTGGAAGTAATTTCAATTTGAGGACGCTGCGCGACCGAGTTTCTTGCGGCACATTTTAGATCGAGCATACCTTCTTTTCCAAAAGGTAAATGGTTCAGGCCATGTGCATCAGTGAGTTGAACGTTCCATGTGAGGGTATTCTTTAAGGCGTTTACCTTGATGCCAAAGATGATTTCAATTAAAACAGCGATAGGCACTAAGCCTGTCCAGCCCACAAAATCGGGACGCGCAAGCAGGCCGGGTTCAGAAGTTTCAGGGGCATAATATTCCCAAAATGTTCCGGTTTTTTGATACACTTCAGTCACCCTTTGATGGTGCAGATGGGCCAATTCAGCCGCAAGTGCTGTGTAGCCTTTGTTCATCAAGCCCGAAAGTATCATATAATTGGTTGGCGCCCAAACACCCCCTTGCCAATAGCGGCCTTCGGCCTGATATTTTGGATGGTTGGCTGGCATGGAAGGTACAGGATGATGGCGAAAAAACGTTTGTTTATCTTTCAAATGGGCCACAAAGGCATCTTGTTCCTCTTTTTCCAGCACGTCATTCCATAGAGCCCAAAAAGCACCAATGCCCATAAAGTCGGAGCGGCTGCCATCGGCAAAACGGTCGAAAAGAAAGGCTTTTTCGGCATCCCACAAATGGGTTTTGATGTAGTTTTTTAAGAATTTCGTTTCATCTTCAATTTCTTCAATTTCTTGCCAACGTTCAACATAGAAACCCATATCAATGAGAATCTTACCAATAAAGAGTTGCTGCAAATTGGTGTCGAGCCAGGTTAGGTGGCCATGCGAAAAGATCGGATTGTAACCCCTCTCGAGCCGAGGCTGATTGTCCATGCCTGTTCCCCACCCACTCGACCAATATGAACCATCTTTCCATGTTCGGTTGAGTTTTAGCCATTGGTAATAACCAACCAAAACAGGGAAAATCTTATGCAGCCGATCCCAGTCGGCAAAGTGCTCAAAATAAACCATTTCGCTCCAGGGAAGCAAGTTGGGACCTGTGCTCACGGGATCATACCGATGAAAGCAGTCTTCGCCCGAATCGCCCCAAATCTCCCGACAAATAAACCCGTCGGGATGTTGCTTGGCGTAAAAGTTATCGAGTGTTTTTTGGAAAGGAAACACCCGCGTCCCATAACGTGCAAACAAAGTGATGAAGTTAGAATCCCACATAAAGATGTTGCCGTTGTAGGCTGTGTCGAGGTATGAGCTGATAAAGCCCGACTTCTCGGCAGGGTCTTTGATGTTTCCAAAGGCCATTTCCCATGCCTTGTAATACATTTCGATTGCCAGTGGGTTTTTATCCCAAAAAGGCTGTGGCAGCAATGCTTTTACTTCCGAAAAGGAAGGCACTTGATAAAGCGTTTTGTCGGCATTTCGAAAACTATTTTCGCCCACAAAAACATTTTTTACATAAGTGTTTTTATAGTTGGTGTTGGCAGATCGTGTGGCTGAGGTTTGTACCACATCCTGCGGTTGCGTAGCCGCCAAAGCAACCCCTCCGGGTAAGGCGGTAGCCGCTGCGAGGAGGGCTGAATTTTTTAAAAAATCTCTTCTTGACTTCATTTTCTTTATTCAAATTTTGAAGGGTGAAGTTAGCACAATTGAAATTCACGGCATGGTTTCCAATCAAATTTCCCGAACCTTCGTTCAATAACCCTATTCGTTGACCGGAAAGCTATTAAAAAAAACCTCCGGTTGATCGGTATTGATGTAATCCATCCCCAATCTTTGAAACACTTCCCATGCCAATGGGGTGTCAGGAGCACCCCAAAGTCTGGCCTTTTTATTCAACCTATGGGCATGATCAATAAATTCCTTCACCCTTTCAAGGGCATGTTCGTTGGGAGTTGTAAGTCCATCCCAATCTGAAAATCGCGTATAATCTTCACTTATCATGGCCACACGTGCCAACTCAGAGGCGCTGTACAACTGATCGGGCCGACCATCAAAGGAAATAAAATCAGGAAAAAGGGAAAACGCTTCAGGACTTGGACTATTGCCCGAAATCACTACCCTGACAGCGTTCGGATGAGCGGCAGCATCAAACACTTCGCGATGGTCTTGAAGCAATTCTACCAGCTGAAAAAGTGTGGGATCGTAAGAGGTTTTGAGATCGAGCAGCAAAACAAAAGCTCCATCAACATTGCTATAAGCTTTGTTTCCAAGGCTATCATAAATATTCAATATGGGCTCAAGGTAAAGCTTCGCAAAACTACGATCAGGAGTTAGCTCATGCCGATCGTGACCTACGAGCAACTGCCCATCAACAGAAAAAATATCTGCCTCAATAGATGCAAAGTAATGATGATAAGCGGTGTAGAAAGGGATTTGTTGGCGATAATCATTGTGCGAATGACCCTTCAAGACTCTTGTTTGCGCTAGTGCTGAAAGCGATACACATGAAGTAAGGATCAAAAAAAGGAAAAAATTTCTCATATCAACGCTTTGTTTGGTAGTGTGATTTTCGACAAAAGAACTAAAAAATTGTTCCGGGTGAAACCAACCAATCCAAAAGGTTGGTTTCACCCGTATTATCAAAGACCGACCACTACAGTGTTTCAGACTTTGACAACCTGGAACAATTTACCATTCACTAACCAAAAAGAATGAACTTATAGAATTTCAATCAGCAGCTCAGACGCACAATGGCAGAGCTGATGTTGATTGTTATTTTTTAGCATTAAACAAAGCTTCTACTTGGCTGGCGCTGAGGGCATAGTTATAAAACACTACATCGCTGTAACTGGCACCCAGTTTATCGCCATAGGTTCCGGTTCCGTCTTGATTAATTTTAACAGGAACACCATTAGAAACATCTACAGGAACCATGGCGCTGGAACAGTTGGCCACGCCGTCAATATACAAAACAGCATCGCCTGCACGATCAAAAGTAACGGTGAGCAAACGCCAGCCCGTACCCAAGATGGTTTCGCCCTCTCCCATACGGAAATCAGTTTTACTGCCCTCTCCATCGCCGGCCACAACCCTTATCCTACCGGCTAGCCAAGCAATAAGGAAACCTTTGTTGTTGGAGCTTCCCCAGTCCATGGTGGCTACCATCGCCGGGTCGCTCTTATCGTGATCGGAATTTACCCAAAAGCTGATGGAAAAATTATTGGTTCCAAAATTGAGTAAAGGACTGTTTTCGACTTCGATATACGAATACTCATTGGGTTTAAAACTGGCTACTACACCACGTTCAGCATCTTGCGTAAAGCTTCCAATGTTGAAGTCGGTTGTTTTTAGTTCAACCACTGTACCATCCGCTTTTTTAAAGCTAACGATGGAAGGAATGTCATCAATAACATTAAAAGTATAGGATTTCATAGAAGGATAATCGAAGTCATCCACGCCGGCATCGGCAAAATAAATATGAAACATCAAAGGCACTCTTTGACCAAAAGGCACACCCAATGCAGCTACTTCCGAAGCAAAGTTGGCTGTGTTTCCATTCACTTCCAGAGTGGCAAGGACTTTTTTTGTTTGACCATTGACGATGTCAATTTTATCCATTTTAATGCTCGAGACAATATCAATACTCACGCTTTCATCGCTGCGGTAGTAGTCCTCAAAAACATTGGTAACCTCCTCACCAGTTCTTGGACTGATATGTTTAAAGCTCATAACTAAGCTGTTGAGCCGCCCGTCGGGTTTTGGCGTTTCGTCATTTTTGCATCCGGTAAAAAAGACTGCCAAACCCATGAGCAAAGCAAATATGGTTTTTTTCATGTTGAATAGTTTTTTGTGTTTATACAATATGTTTTGTTAAATGGAAGTCGGTTAGGTTGCATCCAATTCCGACTTCCGTTATCAAGCAGTCGTGCTAGTAGCCTAAATTTTGTTTCAAGTTTTTGCTTTTAGCAATTTCTCTTGCCGGTATGGGGAAAACGTGATGCACCGAAGGGTTGAAATTACGTGCCGGCCACACTTCGATCACGTCGAGCGACTCGATACCATTTCCTCCCAGATTGACACTAAACCCATGCAAAGGTTGGGCATAAGCTTGTTGCGCATCGCCCCAGCGAACGAGGTCGAGATGACGGAAAGCACCAAATTCTAAAGCCAACTCGCAACGGCGTTCATTTTTCAGGTCGGCTTTGGTGGCATTTGTTTTTGGTGCCAATCCGGCGCGTGTGCGAACCTGATTCAAATACGCATCGCCATTTTGTCCCTGCCAAATGAGGGCTTCGGCCTTCATCAGCAGCACATCGGAGTAGCGCACCAAAGGAATATTTAAGTCGGTTGTACCGTTGTCGCTATTAGGATTGACGGTTGTACCGACAGCATCTGCCGATTTAAAAGGATCGAGGTATTTCCTAAAGGTCATGGCTGATGGACTAGAAACACTGGAAGGATTTACAGCCCAAATGATTTCGTTTCCGACAAATTGAACCGTATCGCCGGGAGCTAAAATAGTAGCTTTAAGACGACTGTCGCCGGGTTCAAAGGCGTTGTAGAGCTCCAGGGTGGGTTGAAAATACCCCCAGGTATTGTAATAACCGAAACCGCCATTTTGAAATAGTACACCGGGTAGTTTTGAGCCATCAATTTCGGTGCTGGGCACGCTAAGGATGTACTCGCTACTCCAGTTGTTTTCAATTGTAAATACGTCGGCATAGTTAGGTAAAAGACTGTGCTTACCTGTGTTGATCACGCGATCGGTGTACTCAATCACTTTTGCATAGTAAGAAGGATCGAAGGTGGAGGCATGTAATGCGGCACGTGCCATCAACGACCAAGCCGCCGTTTTGTGAATCAACCCCCATTCAGCAGGAGCAATTTCATCAAAATAAGGCAGCAAATTGGCTGCTTTTTCAAGATCTTCGATAACAAAATTGTAGTTGTCGAGCACTGATGGAGGCCGAGGAACATCAATGGCATCAATTGATGTTTCTTCGGTCACGATGGGGATACCGCCATTTGGGCCATCATCACCATACCAAGGAGCCAACCACAGATAAGCAAAAGCCCTGAAGAAATAAGCATGACCCAGCACTCTATCGCGTACTTTTTCTGAAAGTTTAGATGCTGTTGGAGCAGCTTTTATCAATTGGTTGGCATAGTTGATGGTTTGATACATCTGTGGCCAGTTGTCGCGCACATCACGACTGCTTTCGCCATTGTCAACAAAATTTTTAATGTTTTGCGCCTGTGCTTGGGTTCTTCCGGTGATGAGGTTATCGCTACAGTTTTCATACCACATGAAACCACGGCCCATTGTCCCTTCACGGTATTGCCAGTAGTACAAAGCATATACGGCCTGCATGGCTTGCTCATCATTCATATTGGCAAGCTGGTTGGGCTGCCCATAGGGTTCAAATTCGAGAAACTTCTTGCATGAAGAAAAATTCAGGGCAAGGGCAAAAAATAGTAAGATGATTATATTTCTTTTCATGATGATTGCTTTTTTACAATGAAACATTAATACCAACACTGTACATGCGTGAAACGGGGAAACGACCACCATCGAGACCTAAGTTACCCACTTCGGGGTCGAAGGAACTGTATTTGGTGAAGGTTAAAAGATTTTCACCATTCACATACACCCTAACGGTGTTGTCGGCCTGCAGACCAATTTGTTTTACCAGTGTTTTAGGTAAGGTATAAGAAAGGTATAAGTTTTTCAATCTGAGGTAATCAGCTTTCTCCAGAAAGAAGTCAGACACCTTGGTATAGTTACCGTTGGGATCTTCAACCACGGCCAAGTTTGGAATACCGGAATTGGGATTGTAGTTGTACGAATCCAATACATCGGAGCTCATATTCCATCCTTTTTGACCGGTATAGGTCATCGCTTTTACACCATTGAACACTTTCACACCGGTGACGCCCTGGAAGAACAAACTCAAGCTGAACGCTTTCCACTTGGCACCCAAGCTAAATCCGAACATTAAGTCGGGCATGTCATAGGCACCCATATACACGCGGTCGCCATCGTTGATGAGACCGTCATTGTTGGCATCTCTGAATTTCAAATCGCCTGGACGGGCTTCGGGTTGAATTTTAGTCACAGCCTGTGTTTCAGGGTCAGTATAGGTGTAATTGTCAATCTGATCTTGACTGGTGAACAGTCCTTGTGTTTCAATAAGATAGTAGGAATACCAAGGTTGACCGGCAGTAGATTGCAGCGGATTGAGCGAATTTACGCCATTGGTGTGCGCAATAAATTTTGTTGCGCCTATGCTGATCACTTCGTTTTTAACATAACCGGCATTGGCAGTAAAATCGAGTTCGACTGTTCCTACCTTTTTCATGTAATTCACGCTAAACTCCATTCCCTTGTTCTGCACCTCACCGATGTTAAATTCGGGTGGTGAAGCAACTCCGGCAACAGAAGGCACGGGCATTTCTTCAATCAAATCCACTGTATTTTTGATAAAGTAATCAAAAGTAAAGTTGAGGGAATTGGCAAAGAAGCCTGCATCAAGTCCGAAATTGGTTTGGATGGTGCGTTCCCACTTCAAATTCAGGTTTGGGATGGTTGGCTGGTAAATACCATAAGCCTGAAACTCGCCATTTATACCCAAGAAAAGCGGCCAATCGGTCACTCTATACGGAGGAGCGTAAATGAATCTGCGAACCGAATTGATGTTTCCAACCTGACCGTAACTTGCACGTAGTTTAAGGAAGCTGAGCTGTTCAAAACCTTTTAAAAACTCTTCGGAGGTCAGTTTCCAAGCCAACGAAAAAGCAGGAAAAACATCACTGTTGTTCTCAGGACTAAGTTTCGAGGAGGCATCTCTACGCACACTTGCCGAAGCAAAATATTTATCATCATAGGAATAAGAAATGCGACCGAGTAAAGAAACGTAGGCTTCTTCCCAGATGTCTTCTTCAGGCTTGATGGTCCAGTCGGTACCATTTAAAAAGGTAGCTTGGTGTTCGTCTTCAAATCCAAAGCCACGCATCTCGGTAAGATTGAATCTTGAGCTGCGTTTGTTCATGGTGAAGCCGGCCAAAGCAGAGAAGTAATGTTTGTCGCTAAAAATCTTTGAATAATTGGCAATATTTTCCCAGTTCCAACCATTGGTCAACTCATTGCTTATTCTTCTATAGTTTTGATCAATTGTTCTTCCGGGTTCTAAGAAGCGCTGTTGAAACGATTCAAATCGGCCATTGTACACCTCGAAGGAAAAATCAGATTTCAGGCTTAGACCTTCGATGGGTTTGGCTTCAAGTGAAGTTGTGGTAAAAATGCGGTTTTGGGGGTTGTATTGGCGTATTTTTTCGAGCATGGCAACCGGGTTTCTGAGGTCGGCCTCAACACTATAGCCCTGAGCCAACGCCCAACGCGGAACCGTTCCGCCATACAAACGATTGCCATCGGCATCATACTCATACACCGTTGAAAAACGAGGATAAGCCATTGCTCCAAAGATTGAACCCGTATGTCCATCGCCCACCTCGCTTTTGCCGTTGGAATAGTCATACAACATGCTCTGGCGAAGGGTAACCCATTTGTTGAGGGCCATTTCTACATTGAGACGGGCAGTGAGTTTTTCGTTGTAGGTGTTTAATAAAGTACCTTCAACCTTGTCGTAACTAATGCTTCCTAAAGCTTTGGTTTCTTTGGTTCCTCCGCTGATGGAGAGGTCGTAATGCTGCATTTTTCCCACGCGGAAAATGGCATCTAACCAGTCGGTGCGAGTCACGTTGCCATAGGGAAACAACAGCGGATTGTAGGTTGTAGGCACTTCCCGTCCTGCGGCATCCGATGCATCTTTCCAAACCTTATTAAACTGTTCTGAGGTAAGCACTTCGGGCAGCTTCCAAGCTTGTTGAAGACCATTCCAAACGTTGGCCTCTATCTTCATTTTGCCTTCTTTTGCCTTTTTCGTGGTGATGATAATTACTCCGCCCGAGCCGGCTGTGGCACCATAAATAGCGCTTGAAGCGGCATCTTTTAAAACGGTGATGGTTTCAATGTCAGAAGGGTTGTAGGGCGCACCCGGAACTCCATCAACAACAATCAAAACCTGATCGCCGCTTTTGTTGCCCTTGCCCCTGATACTGATTTCTCCGGCCTTTGTGGGATCGCCCGATTGATCAATACGCACACCGGCCATACGCCCTTGCATCATATTGCCTAAAGTAGCCGGACGGCCTTTGAAACTTTCGTCAACCTTCACCTGCGAAACAGCCACCGACAAGTCCTGCTTGCGTTCGTTGGCGTAGCCAATGACAACAACTTCGTCAATACCAACGGCCTCATACTCCATTGCGATGTTGATCACAGATCGGTTGTTTATAGAAACCTCTTGCTTTTTCATTCCGACATAGGAAAATACCAGCAAATTATAGCCCTCCGGAACGTTGAGCGAGTAGGCTCCATCCAGATCGGTTACAGTACCTGTAGTGGTACCTTGAACAAGAACAGTAACTCCCGGAACAGTGCTGCCATCTATGGCAGTGGTGACCGTTCCGGATACTGTTTTCTGTGCTTGTGCTTGAAAGGAAAGCATTAAAAGCACGGTTAGCATGTACAAAAAACTTCTCATAGCGATTGTTTTAATTGTTAGTGGAAAAATTTTGATGTGTAGGATAAAATCCCGCAATTGATGGTGTGGTTCCGGTGTTGTTGTTCCGGCCATGTGTTTTTTCAAGAGGGTGCGTCATAGGATTCTTGCTTTTATAAAATGTTAACTAATTAGAATTAATTTCTTTAAAATCTGATGCTTAGCCTATAAAAACCATGTTTTACGTTTCTGCATGAACCCGCTCTCTACATTCCCTTTTAACCGATTCTGCGTCAATTTCCACATGTTTCGCTACAAAACTAAAATAAATCTGAAACGTTTTAGTAAAAAAGTGAAAAAAATTTTATTTCTATGGTAATAAGACCATATTCCTTTTCACTGTTGCGGCTTTTTATGAGAAGCACACCAACCTAAATTCTTACACCTCCCTCTATACCTATTTTATATGAACGGTTGTTTTGAGTGTTTTTTGTCATTTGCTGCCCCCTTAATCTACAGTTGTTAAATAATTTGACCCCAATAACCATGCTGTATATACTGCTACTAATCAATGCTTAATGTAAGAGTTTTAAAATTTCAGTATGATTTACACTTGGCATGAAACACCAAAATTGATGAGGAGCCTCATAAAAAAAGGCATCCCATTATGTTCCGAGGAATCCAAACACGCTGTTTCAATACCCTAAAAACAAATAAAATCTGCTTCATTTTCAAACCCATGAAAAAAATACTAAATCGTTTAAGTGAATGTTATTATCTTTGTTTTTTATAAAACAAACAGAGCCATGTCGAAACGTGTCACACTTGCTGATGTAGCCAACAGTTTAGGGATATCCAAAACATTGGTATCTATGGTTGTAAACGACAAAGGTGATGCTATTGGAATCAGCAAAGAAACCCAACGAAAAGTAAGAGAGAAAATCAAAGAGCTGAACTACCGTCCCAACGCTTTGGCACGTGGTTTTCGCACCGGAAAAACAGAAACCATCGGACTGATCGTTTCTGACATTTCAAACAGCTTTTACTCTCGCATCGCCCGCCATATCGAAGACCTCGCTTGGCAGCGTGGTTATAGTGTGGTCATTTGCAGCACCGATGAAATGATTTTGAAAGAAGAAAAACAAATCCGTTTGCTCTTAGACAGAAAGGTGGACGGGCTAATCATTTCTTCATCGCAACAAGACGCTTCCTATTACAATATGATGTTTGACGAAGGCATCCCACATGTGTTGATTGACAGGGTATTTCCCGACATGAAATCGCCTTCTGTTTCGGTAAATAATTATGCCGGCTCGCGTTTGGCTACCTTGCACCTGCTCAATCAGGGCCTTACTGACATTCTTCTTTTTGCCACACCACCGGGCTATATTTCTTCCATCCATGATCGTATTCAAGGTTTTTTTTCCGCCTTTACCGATTCGGGAATCATTCTTCCGGAAGAAAACTTTGTGCAAATACCCTTGGGTAAAATGGAGGAAACCATCAAAGAAACACTTCAAAAACGCTATCAGTCGAACAATATGCCACAGGCCATTTTTGCACTCAACAATATCTCGGCGAGTTTCACGGTTAAATACTTAAGGAAACTTTCTGTAGCCATTCCTCAACAAACGGCAGTAATTGGTTTCGACGAAAGCGTCTTTTATAGTTATACCCAGCCAACGATTTCGGCCATAGTGCAACCCGTTGAAGAGTTTTGCACCTTAGCTTTCGATATCCTTATCAACAAAATTGAAAAAAAAGACGATCCTTCTCCGCAAAACATCGTTCTTCCCGTAGATATTGTCATCAGGGAGTCATCAGTTAAAAAAGAGGCTTAACTCCAATCAAAATCGTCTCATTGAACCATTTAGTCACCCACAATGATCAGCAACTTTTCAACTCATTTCACAAAAAACAAGTCGGGGAAACCTAACAATCCCTTGGTGCTTACTTTGGATGCCGGCGGAACAAATTTTGTTTTCGATGCCATTCAATCGGTAAAACAAATTGCTATTCCTATCACACAGCCTTCGCATGCGCATGATTTAAACAAGTGCTTAGAGGGCATGGTGCAGGGTTTCAACGCTTTGATTGCACAGTTAGGTCAGCAACCCGATGCCATCAGCTTTGCTTTTCCCGGACCTGCCGATTATCAGAATGGCATCATCGGCAACTTGGGCAATCTCCCTGCTTTTAGAGGTGGCGTGGCCCTAGGACCCATGTTAGAGCATATTTTTAAGGTTCCTGTATTTATCAATAATGACGGAGACCTCTTCACATACGGTGAATCGCAATATGGTTTTTTACCCGAATTGAACAACAAGCTTACCGAGAACTCACTACAAAAAAGATATAAAAACCTCATCGGCATCACTATAGGGACAGGCTTTGGTGGGGGAATCGTGCGCGATAGCAGCTTGTTACTTGGCGACAATGGAGCATCGGGCGAGGTTTGGCTGCTGCGAAACTTTATCAATCCAAACACCTTTGCCGAAGAAGGAATCAGCGCAAGAGCCATCACACAGAAATACTGTTCCGAAAGCCAAACGCCCGCAAACGGATTGCAGCCGCATGATGTGTATCAAATTGCCAAGGGGACGCGCATAGGCAACCAACACGCGGCATTGTTGGCTTTTGAAACGATGGGGAAAGCACTTGGCGATGCCCTGGCCGAGGTCATCACCCTTTTTGATGCCAATGTTGTGATTGGAGGCGGACTTTCGGCTGCCCATGATTTATTTTTCCCCTCCATGATTCAACAAATGAACAGCTCCTTTGCTGAGCCCAAAGGCTCTTCAGTAAAAAGGCTTGAATCTACCATTTACAATTTTGAAAACCCCAACGACTTAAAAACTTTTCTCAACAGCAATCGCGTGGAAGTTGTTGTTCCTGTTAGCGGAGCAGTTATTCCTTACCATGCCGACAAAAAACTATGTGTTGGCGTTTCCCGTTTGGGAACCAATAAGGCTGTCGCTTTGGGGGCTTATGCTTTTGCCGTGCAACAACTCCAGGGTTAGACCTTGGTTTTTATAAATAATAATTGAACGGGAAGGCAGGAGCTCATTCCCTTTCTGTTGTCCCACTCCAAATTTCAAAACCCATGGCGACAACAAAACAATGAAATTTGGCATAAAACAAAAAAAAAGTCCTGTGCAGACAGGACTTTTTTTTGTTTTATAGAGGTTTTAGTTCACCAAGATTTTTGTATTCTTTTCAAAATCAACGCCTTTAATGGTAATTACGTAAAGGCCCGGTTTAAGTTTCATGGCTTTTTCGAATTTACTCAAGTTGTTGAATGATTCGCTAAAGAGGCTTTGGCCTGCAGCGTTTACAACTGAGAGGTTAAGATCGGCTTTTCCAAGTGCTGATTCAATCACCAAGTTTCCGGCAGAATAGGAAACGTTGATTTGCCTTTCAGGACTTTCAGCAACACCTACTGCGCCCCAATCTTCTAGTTTAATGGCATCAATAAACTGACCCATTCCGCTTTCGGTATAGGCGTGCCATCCAATGAAGATATGATCGTCGGCAGCCGGAACAATCAAGTGGTCGCCAAGCAGCCAGTTCTGGTCATTAAATGAAGGATTGTCCATCAATACATTATTTAACGAAACAGGATCGGCGTTGAAACCCCAAACAACCTTCAAAGCTTCAGGATTGGTGGGGAAGAAACAACGGTAAGCATAGTTCAATTTGTATTCTTTTGCGGCACTCACTTGGAATGGAGGTGAAATCAACCAGTTATCAATTGGTTTAGGTTGTCCGCTTTGCGAGAAACAAGCAAATGATTTTGAACTATTATACCCGATAAGTGAAGTGGTTACCCAGCTTAGAGGGCCAAAATCCATTGAGGACCAATATGGAGGGAAGTTGGGTGCTGTTACTTCTTCGACAGTTTGCACATAAGGATAAGTGTTCAGAACGCCCATTGTGGTGAAGCTGTATATGGTTGGACATTCGGTAACACCTAAACTGTTGCGAGGTTTAACCATGAGATAATAAGTGGTCAGCGGCTCCAAATTTGGACGGAAACTGTTTGAGCTCATTGTTTCTCCATTCAGGAGATTGCTGGGGGGCGTCACACCACCTCCATCAGTGCCCAAAAACACGTCATAACCTGTGGCAAACAATGCAGGTTCCCAAGTTACCAAATGATTCAAGAAAGCATCAGTTCCGCCATCAACGGGGCTGATCAAGCCGGCAGAACAATCAGGAAGGCTACTAAACTCATCAATACCGGAGATAATCAAAGAGAATACTTGATCGGCGGTAAGGGCGCCGGCGTGGTCAACAATAATGGTATAAGTTCCGGCTGCAGGGGCTTCGATATAAATTTGTTCCACGTTGTCAACAAAATTTTTCGAGTCAGTAGTTGCAGCTTCTGCCGGATTATCAGGATCAAGTTTGTAAGGGTAATAAATATTTAAGCTTTCGTCAACAAGACGTAAATCCAAATCGTGAACGATGGAAGGCGTCCGCACGTTCAGGCCAGAAGGCAAAACGGTGCCTTGTTTATCGGTCCAGCAGATGGTCACTCTCAGTGGTTTGGTTCCATCAATGCTCAATTCGCGAGTGAAGCTCTGGTTGTTTTGCAACACCACTTCGTCCATTACGTTTTGCACTTGGTCTTCGATAATAATTTCTGCGGCTCTGGCTGTGTTCATCAATCCCCATCCGAATTTATAATCGGGGCCAACGGTTGTTCCGGCCTCATCGGCAGTGTGAATCACCAACCCTTTCAAGGTAGAAGAGCGCATTGGTGTTCCGTTATGGGTTTCTTGGTAAAGTTGTTGCAACAACGACATGCTACCTACCACGTTGGGTGATGACATGCTGGTTCCGCTGTAGCTTGAGTATGAGGTATTGCTATTTGAGACACTCGAATAAACATCCACTCCTTTACCAACGATATCGGGTTTAATACGTCCATCATCAGTTGGACCCCATCCCGAGAAGCTGCTCATCAACACATTTTGAGGTCCTTGGTAGTTAAGCACTTCTTTCACGGCGCCAACAGAAAGTACGTTTTTACTGTTTCCGGATCCTCCGATACAATCATATCCATCCAAGCCACCATCTTTTTCAGGCTGGTCGCCAGTTCCGGCATCTGGTGGGCCATCGCCTCTGTCGTTTCCGGCTGACTTGGAAATTAAAAAGTATGGTGCGTTGTAAGCGATTAAATCCCAAGTTCGAGCTTGAGAGTTATAAAAACCAAAAAGGTAATCTTCTAAAGGTGCCACACTTGCTGTTCCGTTCCAGGTCCAGGCGCCTGTTGTTTCGTTTTGATCCCATCCCCTGACTTGCCCCCAGGAGTGGTTAGAGATTTCCATTCCATTGGATGCTGCAGTTGACATTTCAGATTCAACGCTGTTCCAGTCATAGGCTTTCAAGGTGGCTTTATGCGCCATTCCTTTGGCATTGGCATTTACGCCACCGGCAACAATAGTTCCAGCCACGTGGGTAGCATGGGCCGATTGTGAGGAAGCGTTGTCGGTCTGCGCAACACGTTGCGTGCCGGTATTATTAAACTCTTGGTGGGTACGACGAACAGCTCCACCATCCCAGATGCCTACTTTACTATATCCTTCACCTTCGATGATAACGCCAACGCTTCCACCTTGCCACAATTGGTTGGCACGGGTGGTAATAGCGGCACCTAAATTGTCAGTTTTATAATAGATAGGTTGACCATCAACCACGTCAACAAGTTCAATCACAGTACCACTTTCAAATTCGCGGCGGATCTCAACATTGTTTTCTTTGGCGTACTGTTTTACGCGCTTTTGTTGTTCTTTGAAGGTCTTTTCCTGCTCTTTGGAAATTTGCTTGAGTGCCTCAACGTTGGTTGAAACTTGTGCTAATGTGGGAAAGGCCATCACCAGCAAAAGCAGTAAAAATGCTGCCTTGGGAATAAAATGTCTCATCATTTAATTATGTGTTGTAGTTAACATGACAAAAGTAATTTTTTTTTGTAAAACAGTCGCCCTTAGAGCAGACGATTGCAGAGGATTATATGACGTATTTCATATAGTGTTGGTTGTCAATTGTTTAATATTTATCCAAATTTACATGATATGGCTACATTGCGCAATTTCAGTGAAATGAAGGCCACTCTTACTAAGAAAAAACGATGATTCGCCTATCTTTGCCAAAAAAATAAATACATGAAATCTTCTATCGTGATTCTTGCCGGTGGCGGACCGGCACCCGGCATCAACACAGTGATCAGTACTGTAGCTAAAGTATTCTTGCAGAGCGGCTTCAGGGTTATCGGTTTACATGGCGGCTACAAAGGCCTTTTTACCGACAAGCCAGATATGGTTGATTTCGACTTTGCCTTTGCCGACGACATTCAAAAGCAAGGTGGAAGTGCCATTCAAATGAGCCGTTACAAGCCGAAAGACGCCGAGTTCAACACCCGTTTTTTTATTCAAAACAATGTTAAGCTTTTGGTTACTATCGGTGGTGATGACACCGCCTCGACAGCCAACCGGATTTCGAAATATCTATCGGAAAACAATTTCAAGATTCAAAACATCCACGTTCCAAAAACCATAGACAACGACCTTCCCTTGCCCGAAGGCTCGCCTACTTTTGGGTATTATTCGGCTAAAGACGAGGGCGTTCGCATTGCGCAAACAGTGTATGAAGATGCCCGAACCAGCGGTAATTGGTTCGTTGTTTCGGCCATGGGACGCGAAGCCGGCCACCTTGCCTTTGGTATTGGTGCCGCATGTCATTATCCTATGATTATCATTCCTGAGATGTTTTACAACACAGAAGTTACCTTCGACAAGATCACCCGTTTGATTATTTCCTCGATGGTGAAAAGAAAACTTTTGGGCATTCAATATGGTGCTGCTGTAGTAAGCGAAGGCGTTTTTCATTTTATGACAGATGCCGAAATCGTTTCATCGGGCGTTAATTTCACTTTCGACGATCATGGGCATCCGGAATTGGGCAATGTGAGTAAAGCACATATTTATAACATTTTGCTTCAGCTCAAATTGAAAGAGCTTAAGTTAGACATCAAAAGTCGTCCGGTTGAATTGGGTTATGAGTTGCGTTGCGTGAAACCTACTGCCTTCGATTTGCTCTATTGCGGGCTATTAGGATACGGCGTAAAACTTCTTTTCGATCAAGGCATAACCGGGGCGATGGTAACCTCCGATCCGGCCGGCAACGCTTCCCCCCTCTACCTAAAAGATGTGGAAGATGAGAACGGCAAGGTGAGGCCGCGTTTGGTAAATATGCAAGGCGAAAAATGCAAGGTCGTTTTTGAAAACGGGATGCAATATATTGGTGAAAACGATTATGTGGCCGCGAGAGCCTACTTAGACAATCCTGAAGAATACGATTTTAAAAAGATTTTAAACTGGTAATACACACCATTTAAACCTTAATAAAACCGAAAGGGCCTTGCTGAACAGTGAGGTCCTTTTTTAATTTTCAGCAAAAAATCGCTCGATTTTACCTGCCAACACTTCTGCCATCAAAAAGTGAGATTCATACGTCCAGCCAGCAATGTGTGGACTGAGGACGACGTCTTTTCTTTGCAGAAGTTCGTGAAAAGTCTTGGGCAGTGAATGTTGCTGAAGGTCTTCAAATGAAAATTTTTCAAACTCCAAAACATCCAAGCAAGCCCCCCTGACCTGCCCTAGGTTTAATGCCGTAAGCAGATCGGCGGTTCGGACCACGGCCCCTCGGGCGGTATTCACCAAGAAAATCGGTTTGTCGAATTGCTTCAGATAAGCCGCATCCACAAGGCCTTCTGTTTCGCTTGTTAAAGGCACATGCAGACTGAGAATATCAGCCTTTTGAAAAATTTCTTCCATGGAGCTTTCCTTCACCAAGGCGGTTGAAAATCCGGTTTTGTATTTGTCGTAAGCCAAAATTTGGGCCTCGAAGCCCAACAGTTTTTGCGCAAAAGCACTGCCTGTATTGCCGTAACCGATAATGCCAACAGTTTTTCCTTTGATTTCGTAGCCTCTGTTTTCGGCTCTTTTCCAAACACCTTGACGCACCTCTGCATCTACAAGCAACAGTTTATTCATCAATGCGAGCAACATTCCAAGCGCGTGTTCAGCCACAGCGTTGCGGTTGCCTTCTGGAGCGTTAAGGCATTGAATATTCATTTTTGTAGCGGCATCAACATCAATATTTTCCATGCCGGCGCCCACACGAGCAATAAAACGAAGTGAGGTGGCTTTGCTTAATAAATTTTCATCCAGAGGGATTTTACTCCTGATGACCAGTCCAACAAAATCGCCGATGATGTTCAAGTAATCATCGTATCGGTACTCCGGAAAGATGAGACACTCAAAACCAATCTTTTCTAGTCGCTGTTGTAAATGACCGTGGGCGGTATCAATAAACAGTATTTTGCCTTTCATAGCTTTTTGTTGTCAGTATTAAGGAGTTTTTTCAACTATTTTTCGCTCTCGCTTTATGATGGCAGCAATATCATGGTTCAGCTGCTTCACGGCATCCATCACCATCATTTCATCGGTGGGGAAAGGTGCAGGACCGTTTTTAATCAGCTCGAGGGTGTTTTTGCTGGCGGCATTCAGGTCGCCGTTCATCAACATTGCAAACATATAAGCAAAGGCAGTGTTGGCTCTTATGGGGCTGCGATGGAGCAGTTTGCTGTTTTGATCGTCGTAAAAATCAACCGATCCGGAAATCACCACTTGTTTTTCAAGCACAGTCTCTTGTATTGTGGCTTCAAGAGTACGAAACCTTGGTTCTTCAAGCACTTTTCCGGTTGAATCGAGGAGGATATTTCCTTCCTTATCACGCTTGGGCTGCATTCCGTCTTGCACCTTTTTTTGTTCGGTAAAGAGCCGTCTGTCAATCCTTTCAGGTGAAACATTGATTTGGTCAATGGCCACTTCAATCACATAATCGTAGGCTACCAGGCGTTCTTTTTTCAAATCGTATTGAACAAATTTCTCCTCCAGGCGGTTCACCGAAAACTGCATCAACTCCCTTTCAAAGGCAGGCGGTAAATTGATGTTGGTATTGTTTGCAAAAACCAACAGCACGCGATTGGTGGCTTGCAGCAAGGCTTGGCGTTGCAGCTCGTTGATATTCGGATAGTTGGGAGCAATCAACCGCAGTTCTTCCAACACCTCAATAGCATCTCGGGCATCATCTTTTCGTTGCGATTCGACCAACTGCCGCGCTTTGGCATACAAATATTCCTGCGCCTTGGCTTTAGCATTTACGTAATCGTTGCTCAAGTCAATGCTTACGAAATGAATGGCCGATTTTAGTTTTTCAGGTAAGGCCTTCACCAATTGTTGCCGTTGCACCATATTTTGATAAGCATAGAATATTTTGGGCCAAGCATCGGGCTCGCCCCCCGACTTAAGCAATTGTATCGCATCGTGATCTCTTTGGTTGGCAGCGTGATAAGTCTGTTTCAACAGTTCAACATCTTTGGCTTTTGGCTTGGGTTTGTTTACTTTAACAACCAATTTAGCAATGGCGGCCTCGTACTGACCCTGTTGCACCAACTTTGCCGGTGTTTGACAGCCCTGTAAAATGGCCAACAGTAAAAATATGATGCGTACTTTGTTTTTCATTGTAGCTTCTGTTTTTTTGATTTTTTTTCGTGCTTAAAACGACAAATATCGCACCATTTTTATATGTAAAATTTATTCTAATTTCGATAGCCGAAAATTGCGCAAAAAACACGCGAATGAATCATTTCTTTTTTGTTAAAACTACCTGAAAATGTGGACTTTATTTATTAGAATCATCCTAAGAAACCGGCTTGCTAATTTAATCATTATCGCTTTGGTAACGATTTTTATGGGTTGGGAAGGTTCAAAAGTCCAGATGTCATACGATTTTGCGCGGATGTTGCCCGCCAGCGACACGGCAAATATAGCATATGAACACTTTAAGGAAACCTTTGGACAAGATGGCAGCGTGATGTTTGTGGGAGTACAAGACGACAAGCTGTTTGAACTCGATAGATTTCTTTTTTGGGCTGAGTTGACCGAAAAGATGCGTAAAATTGAAGGTGTAGATGAGGTGGTTTCGATGGCACGGCTTTACACCCTCGAACGCAACGATGAAAAGAAAAAATTCGACTTTGTTCCGGTAATGAAATCGCTGCCGTCGAGCCAGTTGGAGTTGGATTCACTTAAAAACAAGATTTACAGCCTCCCTTTTTATGAAGGATTGTTGTTTAACAAAGCGTCGAATGTTTCTATGATGATGATCACCTTAGACAAAAAGGTTCTCAACAGCAAACAAAGGATTCCATTGGTACACGCCATCAAAAACACCCTTGATACCTACACTACAAAACACAACATACCACTTCATTATTCGGGCTTGCCCTACATCAGAACAATTACAAGCCAAAAGGTACAACACGAGCTGATTCTGTTTATTTTTCTGGCCTTGGTGATTTCCTTTGCCATTTTATATGCATTTTTTCGGTCGGCACGAAACGTGAGTTTTATCATTCTGATCGTAGTGATATCGGTAGTGTTTATGTTTGGTATTTTGGGTATTTTAGGTTATAAAATCACCATTTTAACCGGTATTTTGCCCCCGCTTATGATTGTGATTGGAGTTGAAAACTCTATCTTTTTGTTGAACAAATATTACAGCGAATATTTCATTCATGGCAACAAAGTAAAAGCCCTTTCGCGTGTGATCCGCAATATCGGCTCGGCCAATTTACTTACCAATGCCACCACAGCTGCCGGTTTTGCAGCTTTTATCATCACAGGTAACGAGATGCTGGTCCAATTTGGTATTGTGGCCTCCATCACCATACTGATGGCCTATGTGTTGAGTTTGTTGATGATACCGATCATTTTTAGTTACCTTCCTGAACCAAAACCTGCTCATTATCAACATTTTGAAAAAGGAAATGTAAACATCATCCTTAAAAAAATCGTCTATGTGGTGGTGAACAAACGCAGTTGGGTGTATGGAGTTACAGCATTTTTACTTGTTGCCGCTGCATTTGGCGTAACCCTCTTGCGCACCACTGGCAATGTGGTGGACGATATTTCGCATCGCGACAAAATGTACAAAGACATGATGTTTTTTGAAGCACATTTTAATGGGGTGATGCCTTACGAAATTTGTATAGACACCCACAAGAAAAAAGGTGTTTTAAGAGCTTCGACCATGGAAAAAATTGACCAACTACAAGACACTTTGGCCCTGTATCCTGAGATGAGCAAACCTCTTTCGCTGGTGGAGTTGGTAAAGTTTTCAAAACAAGCCTTCTTCTATGGCGATTCTTCATTTTACAGTCTTCCCAACAACCAAGAACGCAATTTTATTTTGTCGTATATCCCCAATTTGCAAAGCAATAAGCGCAATCTAATGAACTCATTTGTTGACTCTTCGCTGCAAGTTACTCGGGTAAGTGTGCAATTGGCCAATGTGAGCACCAAACAAATTGACAGCATCGAGCAGTCGCTCTTCCCAAAAATTAACGCCATTTTTCCGGCTGACGATTATACGGTTACCAGCACCGGTACCAGCGTTGTTTTCCTAAAAGGTACTAGTTATTTGGTTAACAACCTCATTTCGTCGTTACTTTTGGCTTTGGGCATCATTGCATTATTGATGGCCCTCACCTTTTCGTCGTTTAAAATGATTGTTATTTCGATGATTCCTAACCTCATTCCCCAGTTGCTCACCGCCGCCATGATGGGGTATGCAGGCATTTCGATCAAGCCTTCAACCATCCTCATTTTTAGTATCGCACTGGGTATCAGTGTTGATAATACCATACATTTTTTATCGCGTTACCGCCAGCAGCTAAAACTTAACAACTGGAAAATTCACGAATCGGTGCTCGCCGCCTTGCTCGAAACCGGTTTCAGTATGATTTACTCGGCGGTAGTGCTGTTCTTTGGCTTTGGCATTTTTATCCTCTCCTCATTTGGAGGAACCGAAGCATTGGGCTATCTCGTTTCATTCACTTTGATTATCGCAATGCTATCGAACCTTTTCGTTCTTCCTTCGTTATTGTTAACACTCGACCGTTGGAGCACAACAAAAGCTTTCAAAGAGCCGCTGATAGAAATACTGGACGAAGAATATGACATTGATTTGGACGAATTAGAAATTGAAAACTCGAAGTAATTGTAAAGCATTTGTTGTAACAACTAAAACCCCAACACCATGAAAGGCATTATCCTCGCCGGAGGTTCCGGCACCCGACTTCACCCATTGACCTTGGCCGTAAGTAAGCAACTGATGCCCATTTACGATAAACCTATGATTTACTATCCGATGTCCATTTTAATGATGGCAGGAATAAAAGAAATCCTGGTCATTTCCACCCCGCAGGATTTGCCCCATTTTAAAAAACTTCTCGGCGACGGGAGCGGGTTAGGATGCTCTTTTTCGTATGCCGAACAGCATATTCCTAATGGATTGGCGCAGGCTTTCGTTATCGGCGAATCGTTTGTTGGAGACGACAAAGTGGCCTTGGTGTTGGGCGATAATATTTTTTATGGCAGCGGGCTACAACAATTGATGGTTCAGAACAGCGATCCTACGGGTGGTGTTGTGTTTGCTTACCATGTGTCCGATCCTGAAAGGTATGGCGTTGTTGAGTTTGACCACAACAACAAAGCCATCTCCATTGAAGAAAAACCACAGCATCCCAAATCGAATTATGCCGTACCGGGATTGTATTTCTATGATAATTCGGTGATTGATGTTGCAAAAAATATTCAGCCCAGCGCACGCGGCGAATATGAAATCACTGATGTGAACAAATACTATTTAGAAAAAGGACTGCTCAAAGTCGGCATTCTTGGCCGCGGCACAGCCTGGTTAGACACCGGCACTTTTGAATCGTTGCTGCAAGCCTCCCAGTTTGTTGAAGTGATTGAAAACAGACAAGGATTAAAGGTAGGCTGCATTGAAGAAGTGGCTTACAACAAAGGATTTATCAACAAAGAACAACTTACAAAACTTGCCCAGCCGCTGATGAAAAGCGGTTATGGCCAATACTTGATGAACTTGATCAAACAATAATCATGAATCGAATCGCCGAATATAAAACCCTGATTAACCAGCTTATTCAGGACCAAAATTTCAAACGTCAGCCTGAAAAACTGTACACACCTATTGATTATGTGATGATGCAAGGAGGCAAACGTCTGAGACCTCTGCTTACCCTTTTGGCATGCGATTTGTTCGGTGGCAACCTGCAATTGGCTAAATATCCGGCCTTGGCCATTGAGGTGTTTCATAATTTCACACTTGTTCATGATGATATTATGGACGAAGCTCCTTTGCGCCGAGGTTTTGAAACAGTGTATAAGAAATGGAACGCCAACATCGCCATTCTTTCGGGCGACACCATGTTTGCCATGGCCTACCAATACGCGGTAAAAACTGCTCCCGACCGCATTCCATTGATCCTCGACACCTTTAGCAAAGCTGCCATTGAAGTGTGCGAGGGTCAACAACTCGATATGGATTTTGAGCAGCAAAGCACAGTAACCATTGACGATTACATCCAAATGATTACACTGAAAACAGCGGTTTTACTGGGCGCGAGCCTTCAAATTGGAGCCATCACTGCATATGCAGACGCAGCTGATATCGAAAACATTTATCGTTTTGGAATTGATTTAGGTATTGCTTTTCAACTGCAAGACGATATGCTGGATGTGTATGGATCGCAGCAAGAATTTGGAAAGAAAAATGGAGGTGATATTATTGCCAACAAAAAAACCTACATCTATTTAAAAGCCCTTGAACTGGCGAATAACGAACAAAAACGGACCCTCGTTGAACTGTATCAGAGCAGCAATGCCAACGCAGAACAAAAAATCAAGCAGGTAACCGCCCTCTTTGATGCGTTGAATGTTAAAGCGCACGTTTCAGAATTGATGCAAAAATATTACGATCAAAGTTTTGAGTTTTTGGATCAAACCTCAGCTGACCATGAGAAAAAAGCTGTTTTAAAAGATTTTGCTCGTCAGTTATATCACCGCACCAATTAAATAAATTACTCGCCAAGAAACGCTTTAATCTCTGCATCTGCTACTTCCCATTGGCCATGTTTTTCTTCCCATTGTTCCATCAGAAGTGTGAGTTTTTGTTTTTGGGCATTGTATTCCGAATACCATAAAGTGGTGAACAAACCTTCTGTGTGTTTCTCAGGATCAGCCAATTGATTGTCGCACTTTGCAATATTCTCCTCAATGGCATTGATTTGCGATTCAATATTTTCTATCTCCTTTTCCACACGACGCTTGTCTTTTTCCATTTGCTTTTTACGGTCCCAATTCTGTTTGTTTGTAGAGCCTTCAGAATCGCTTTTGGAAGAAGCCAATGACATTTCACGCTGTTCAACATCTTTCAATTGCACCAACTCGCGTGCCTTTAGAAAATCATAAATATCGCCAATATAAGACTTGATAACCGGCTTTCGAAACTCAAAGACGTGTGTAGTCAGCCCTTGCAAAAAATCACGATCATGCGAAACAATGATCAAAGTGCCTTCAAACTGAAGCAAAGCACTTTTCAGAATGTCTTTGCTTTGCATATCCAAATGGTTGGTGGGCTCATCAAGAATCAATAAATTGGTAGGTTTAAGCAGCATCTTAGCCAAGGAAAGACGGGCTTTTTCACCTCCCGAAAGCACCTTTACCTTTTTGTCAACAGCATCTCCACTAAACATAAAAGCACCAAGAATGGCTTTCAATCGCAAACGAATATCTCCAGTGGCCACATCGTCCAAGGTTTGAAAAACAGTTTTATCCATATCCAACATATCATGTTGGTTTTGAGCATAATACCCAACCTGAACTTGATGTCCCAAACGAAATTCGCCTTCATAAGACAACACACCGGCGATTATTTTGGCTAAGGTTGATTTTCCCTCACCGTTTCTGCCCACGAAGGCAATACGATCGCCTCGAGGAATGGTTAAATCTAAATCTTTGATGACCTCCAATTGTCCATACGATTTGCAAAGACCTTTTGTTTCCAAAGTGATTTTACCAGAATGAGGCGCAGGAGGAAACTTAAAATGAATCCCCTTCATGTCCAGCTCATCCACAACAATCTCATCCATTTTATCTAAGAGCTTTACACGCGACTGCACTTGCTTGGCTTTTGAGGCTTTATAACGAAAGCGCTCAATAAAACGCTCAATTTCCTTCATCTCTTTTTGCTGATTTTCAAAAGCAGCCGACTGTGTTTCTATTCGTTGCGATCGTCTTTCCACATAATCGCTATAGGAACCCTTATAGTCATAAATTTTCCCTTTGCTGATTTCAATGGTGCGATTGCTTACGTTATCGAGAAAAGCCCTATCGTGCGAAACCAACATCACAGCACCATAATAGCTTTGTAAAAAAAGCTCTAACCATTGTATGGATTCGATGTCGAGGTGGTTGGTTGGCTCATCCAAGAGCAGCAAGGAAGGTCTTTTGAGTAAAATTTTAGCCAATTCCACACGCATTTGCCAGCCATTACTAAACTCAGGCATTTTCCGCTGCATATCTTCATGTTCAAAACCCAAACCGGTTAAAATTTGTTCTGCATCGCCTTCACGCGAATGTGCACCAAAGAGTGCAAGACGTTCATTCAAAAAAGAAAGTCTTTCAAGAAGTTTATGGTAAGCCTTTGACTCGTAATCTTTGTTTAATTCGAGCTCTTGCTGAATCATTACAATTTGATTTTCCATCTGATTCACCTCCTCGAACGCCAACAAAGCCTCCTCCAACACGGTTTGATTGCTAGCCAATTCCTTTTCCTGAGGCAGGTAACCTATAGAAACCTCTTCAGGCACGATCACATCTCCCAAATGGGGTTGTTCGGTTTGACAAATTAACTTCAAGAGCGTTGTTTTGCCGGCACCATTTTTACCCACAAGTCCAATGCGGTCTTTCTCCCGAATCAAAAAGGTGATGTTTGAAAACAAGTCTTCACCGGTGAAGTGCATACTGAGGTTCTGGATCGTGATCATTGGCAGAGGTAACAAAATAGATGAGAAAATAAAAGCAAAAATACAAACTTTTCATAGCCCATACGTCAATCAATGAGCGATGAAAAGCATGCTGCGCATTATAGGTGTAAAAAAAAGGGGAACCGTTACCGGTTCCCCTTTTTAGATGTATTACATCAGTGTTTATCTGTTGATAATCACTGTTTTGTTGTAGGTTTCGCCCTTTTGGTTTACAAACTGAAGGGTGTAAGCTCCGGCTCTCAAGTTTTCGATGTTT
>JAEWWJ010000056.1 GCA_023396415.1 Bacteroidota bacterium | reverse complement strand
GACAATCCAGGTCAACGGCTTTGACCGCAATTCCGGCATCGTCAAGAGCAAGCAGAAACAACAATGCGGTTGTAGTCTTCCCGCTCCCGCCCTTGGGATTGACGATAGCAATTCTTTTCATTATTGTATGCCTCCTCTATATTTACATTTTTTACGTATAAAAATTTAACTATGTAGTTAAGTTTAATACGTAAAAAAATTATTTCAACATAAAAATGCAAAAAATATAAAAAAAGCAAAGCAGTCCAAAACATTAAATACGTATTTTACGTAAATAAGTAAAATACGTATTTAATCAAATATCCGACAGGGCTGTATTTGGGGCTTGAGCTCAAATCACTACTAACTAAAATACTAACTATTTGTACTTTTTTGAGCCACAACGAAGCTTGGTGAAGCTTGTTGTTTGAGTTCAAAACGTAAGTTTTTGGCAAGAAAATTGGTGGAGTCTGGAAGTATTCCAGCGCAAGGCCTGTTGGCCTGTTTTCATCCGTTGAAATTTTAGTCCGGGAATGCCTCCCATAACGTCGAATCGAAAACGATACGTCCTCTGCTCCTTTTCTCCGTGTGATATAAATACTTGATAATCATTGTCCTTTCTGTGGACTCGGTTTTTCTAATTGAAAGTCACCTATGGTTAATGAAATTTATATTACACCGATATTGGGCATGGTCCAATTGAGTGCGCCTAATAGGTTTGCAGCATCATTCAACATAATTATTAATTTTCATTTTCGAGGCAATCCATCAAGTTGTACCGCCGCAATTCATTATCCAAGACAAGCTTCATGTCCTCTTCGTGCCGCCTTACTAAGTCTTCTGTCCAGCCACCATTGTCATGCATCATCAATTGCATTAGGTTTAACTTTGGACTTTGCTTTATAGTTTCTGGATACGAGTCAACCTTTGATTGTGGTGCTAGGTTGGAAAATTTTGAATTCGCTTTTACCGTGATTAAAGCTAAGTTTCCAAAACTATGCAAGTATTCATCCGCCCATGGTTCGGAGTCAATCGGAGTTTGTGGATAAAAATGTTCAATGGACGTTCTAAACTGAAAATTAAAATTCGGAATTTTGGACTTCCCATCACGTTCCAAAATATAATCTAAGTATGTAAATACGATCCGATCAATGCCAAACCCCATGGCATTTTTATAGTCGGCAGTTAAAATTTTACGGCATGCGTATTTTTCAAGCAATTCAATCAGATCCGCATTCTCAGAATTCATTAATTTACATAAAACTGCTGATATCCAATGCATTGTTTTGGGTGCAGTATAGGTGACCCTGAGTGCTGATTGCAATAATCTTAATTTTTTTGTTCGCCCTTGCTCGTTATCTTCCTCTCCGTAAGTCAAGTAATATTGAGGTTTTTTCTGTGTTTTTCGCTCATCGTAGTACATTTCCATTTTTTGCAAAGACCATCTGCCTTCGTCTTTGTAATCTTTTGCAAATTCACGCTTTATGATATATTTGTCAAAAAAAAACCGCATTTTTAATAAATTGAAAATAAATAATTTAGCATTCTCACTGCTTTTCCAATGTCTTTTCAGACTATCAATAAATTTTTTGTCATCCAAAGAGGAATCATCCTCGTTTTGGTTGTTTAGAAGCGCTTCATTGACGAGCAACAAAAAATTAGGAAATGTTACGATCGTTTCAAAACGCTGATTTTCTTCCGAATCGGTTGTGGAATCAGTAGCGTTTCCCGCCGAGGTATTTTTCCCATCGGAATTTTTCAACTTCTCCAGGAGAGAAAAGCGAGCTTCAAACGGAAATGTTTTTATGTCAATTTTTTCCCGTATGTCAGAAAAATCCTCCAAAGTAAATTTATTCCAACATTCACAAAATAAGCTATCGCGGCTCTCTGCGTTAAAATTCATCTGTATGTATGAATCCATTTTAGAACATGCGTCCCAAATGGTGGCCGCAATATTTCTATCATCCGCATCGTCAATAATCCCAAGCAGACGCCCTTTAGCGATTTCGTGTATCTCCAGTTGCTCGCCGCGAGTGTTCATTATTTCAAAATAGTGATTCAGGTCTATCCCTTTTGGAACCTGCGTTTTTATAATTAAGATTTCCTGAAACCTATTGCAAAATTTCAGTTTGAATGCCTCATCTTTTGGCTTAAAGAAATTCTCAATTACTCTAAGTCCGTCCAGTATTTCATCTGAATATAGAGTGCCGTCCTTTTGCAATGTTTGTTTTTCTTTCAATACAATTTCGGACAATGTTCTATTGGACTTTTCGCGGGCTTCAAATTTTAGGGAAAATTGAGAGAGCAAGCTTGGCTTTAAGTGCGAAAGTAATAAAAAAATGGTTGTCAGGCGTTGTTGCCCATCAATCACCGAGTACAGGTTTGTGTCAACTTTGTCAACAATCAGGCTTCCAATATAATAGCGTCCATTTGAATCAGCAATGTCAGTAATAAGTTGTTCTATCTCATCTTTTCCCCAAGCATAACTTCTTTGGTAGATCGGTATGATATAGTTATTGCCCTTGAAAATTGTTGCCAAATTTAATTCTTCAGGCTGTACAAAATTTCCCATTAGTTATTCCCTCCAAAGATTTTTTTACGCAGGTCATCATAACGTATGGTTTTGTAT
>JAEWWJ010000043.1 GCA_023396415.1 Bacteroidota bacterium | reverse complement strand
ATCTCGTCTAAAGGATCAAATTTCTACCGAAGAAGGTACAAAAAACGCCTTCATTATGCCATTTATTCAAATACTTGGTTATGATGTCTTTAACCCAATTGAGGTCGTGCCAGAGTTTATTTCTGATATTGGTCTAAAAAAAGGCGAAAAAGTTGATTACGCTATTATGAAGGATGGCCAGCCAATAATACTAATTGAGTGCAAGCACTGGGTAGAAAATTTAAACGTACATAATTCCCAGCTGTTAAGATACTTCCATACTTCAAAGGCTAAGTTTGGAATACTTACTAATGGAATCATTTATAGATTTTACACAGACTTAGTAGCGGCAAACAAGATGGACGAGAAGCCATTCTTAGAAGTAAACCTACTCGATCTAAAAGAGAATCACATCGAAGAACTGAAAAAGTTTCATAAGTCATATTTCGATATCGAGAACATTGTGAGCACGGCCAGTGAGCTTAAATATATGGGCGAGCTTAAAACTTTGCTTCAGGCCGAAATATCAACTCCAAGCGAGCCATTTGTAAGAATGTTAACAAAGCAGATTTATTCTGGCCTCGTAACATCAAAAGTAATAGATCAGTTTACGGTTCTAACCAGAAATTCTTTTACACAGCTTGTAAATGATATGATTACAGAAAGGCTAAAATCTGCCCTTAAGCAGGAGTCTGAGTCCTCCCCCAAGACGGATGTGAATGCACCTCCAGTTTTTGAGGAAACAAAACCTGAGAGCAGGATTATCACAACTGATGAGGAAATTGAGAGCTTCTACATTGTAAAATCCATATTAAGGCTAAATGTTCCCGGTGAAAGAGTTTCGCATAGAGATTCTCAATCATATTTTGCGATTCTTTTTGACGATAATAATAGAAAACCAATTTGCAGACTATATCTTGAAGGTAAAAAGAAAATGATTGGTGTTTTTGACGAGCAGAAAAAAGAAACGAGATTTGAGATAAAAAAGTTGGACGATATCTATCTTTATTCAGAAACAATTGTGAAAACTGCAGAACTTTATATTTCTGAAAAATAATACGATTGTAAGAATTATTACTTTTGTGTCAATCCTACACCAGCCTTGGTGTGGTTGTTTGCACAGAAAATCCCCATCAAAAAAATGGGGATTTTTACTTTCAGGAACATAAAAGGATCACAGTTTTCTATATTATTTCATAATTATTTAAATAACAGTGTTTTAAGAGATTTTTATATTAGCTTCCCAAGCTGAGGGTCGTGGGTTCGAGCCCCATTGCCCGCTCAACTGAAAGTCAGTTAATTAAGGTGTTACCAGAAGTAGCACCTTAATTTGTTTTCAGCAGCTGTTGAAAATCAAGAACCAAAATCAAAGGATCAAAAACTTATAAACTTGAAGGTTACTTTTAAAGATCTTTCATGCCAATTAACGAGCAGCGAAAAGTTTCAAAAGTCTTAGATTTGTTGTGAACGAAAAAACAAGAGAAGAAGTAAGTGGGTAAAATTTAAAAAATTTTGCCTGTATTTTTGTTATTTTAGCCTTCATTTATAACTTGTCTTAAACCTCAATGTGGTGATCGCTTATTTTTCCCATTAAGTTTGTAAGGTGCTTACTATCAATGAATCGAATTATGTACATTTTGTTTTATTAATCTATCAATCTGACTTATAATAGACATTTTTACACTTTTAAAAAAAATGACATGAAAAAATTCAAACAGTTGGTTATCTTCTTATTTTTTTTCTGCACCGTTGGAGCAATGGCACAAGAAAAAAGCGATTTTTTTACTTATAAGTTTGGTGCCGATTTGATGAGCAAGTTCGTATGGCGAGGTGCGCAGATCGGAGGGAGTTTTCCCAGCATCCAGCCTTCGGCCGAGTTGGGCGTGGGGCCTGTAAAATTTGGAGTTTGGGGAGCCTACGCCATTGGCGGAAATGAACCTTTTCAGGAATTCGACCTCTATTTACGTATGAATTTTGCTGATGATTTGTTTACTGTAACGCTCAATGATTATTATGTTCTTGGCAGTACGCCCTACCAATACTTTCAGTACAAAAAAGACGCAACCGGGCATGTTTTGGAGGGTATGCTTTCCTTTAATGGTACAGAAAAAATTCCACTCTCTTTGCTTGTGGCTCTTAACTTTTATGGTGCTGATGCAGAAAAAATCAATGATGATCCGACCAGTATCGAATTCAATAAAAAAGCCGGATTGCAGTATTCAAACTATATAGAACTGGGTTACGCCTTTACCATGCAGGAAATGAAGATGAACGCCTTCGCGGGAATGACCTTGAACAATCCCAAAAAGCCAAATTTGACGAACGGTTTTAAAGGTGAAACCGGTTTTTACGGAACAGGACCCGGACTGGTAAATTTAGGCGTAAAGGCTTCTAAATCATTGAATATTACTAATTTATATGCTTTACCTTTATGCTGTGCCATCATTGCCAATCCTCAGGCACACCATGTGTTTATCGTTTTTGGAGTTTCTTTATAACTAACGTTCGACAAATTAACTGACTGACGAAGAAATATTTTATAAAAAGTAATGGTAGCTGAATCAACTAATAGGCTAAATTTGTACATCTACAAACAAATAAAGTTCATACCAAATTACATTTCAAAATGATGAATCTAAATTTTACTGAAGTCAATAATTTTTCTGTTGTTCAAATCAGTGGCCGTATTGATACCATTACAGCACCTGATTTTGAAAACAACATCATGAAATTGATGTCAGATGGCGTTTCAAAACTGATTTTCGATTGCAGTAAACTTGACTATGTAAGCAGTTCGGGATTGCGGGTGTTTTTAATGGCGCAAAAAAAAATATCTACTATTAAAGGTGAACTTAAAGTGTGCTGTTTGCAACCTGCAATCAAAGAAATCTTTGATATTTCCGGTTTTTCTCAAATTTTCTCTATTGAAGATACCATTGAAAAGGCCTCGGGGAGTTAGTTAACATCATAGAAAACATCCAAAATTTGCTGTTTTCAGTTCGATCAAAATCATTACGCATTGATGGAAAACCAAGTTGAAATTAAAAAATTCCGGTTGCAGAACCAGTTAAAAGAATTGGATTCGATCAACCAATATTTAGAGGAGTTAGCAGATTTGTGGGAGCTGTCAATGCCGTTCATAATGACACTGAACCTGGTGCTTGAGGAGGCTTTTACCAACATTGTGAACTACGGTTTTCCAGACGATGAAAAACATGAGATTGAACTTATTTTTGAAAAACAAAACAACCAATTGATAATAAGCTTGATTGATGATGGAGTTCCTTATGATCCTACGCTTACACGCACTCCTGACCTCAATTTGCCTGCCGAAGAAAGAGAAATTGGAGGCCTCGGCGTTTTCCTGATCCGAAAAATGATGGACAAAGTGAGCTACCAAAGGTTGAAAGGTCACAATATTTTTAAAATGGAGAAGATGATCAGTTGAGTTTTCAATCCATTTTGGTTCTTAAAACTAAAGTTATGAAAAGTAAGATCAAAGATCTCTGGCTCATTATTACCCTGATCCTTGGGGCTTCGGCAATGTTACTTTTTTCTGATCTCGGGCAGCGACAAACCAGCCAAACGCAAGCTAAAACTAACTTTCCACTGATTGCTATTATGCAAATTACTTCTACGCCCTTGCTTGACGATCATGTGGCTGGGGTGCTCGATCGTTTGCAATCGGAAGGATTTGTGGCACCTGATCAAAGCAATATCCGGCACTCCAACCCACAAGGAGACTTGGGCACAGCAAACACCATTGCCAAAGAAATTGTAAACGGTCCCTATCAGTTGGTCATCACCTCGAGTACGCTCGCCTTGCAAACTGTAGCCAAAGCCAATCAGAACAATCAAAAACTGCATGTTTTTGGGGCCGTCACCGATCCTTATGGAACAGGCATAGGAATCACCGGTTCAAAACCTGATCAACATCCTCCTTATTTGGCTGGCATAGGAACTTTTCAGCCCGTGCGCAAAGCATTCAAAATTTTAAAAGAACTAAATCCTGCGATCCAACGCGTGGGAGTAGTCTGGAATCCCGGCGAGCAGTGTTCGGAAGCCTGCTTAATTCAAGCCAGATTGATCTGTAGCGAATTGGGTATTGCCCTTGTTGAGGCCGTGGCCAACAACACCTCTGAAGTTTCAGAAGCCACCCGAGCTTTGCTTGCCAAAGGTGTGGAAGCAATTTGGATTGGAGGTGATACTGTGGCCTCTGCCTCTGCCTCCTTGATCATTAACCTTTCGGCTCAGGCGGGCATACCTGTTTTTACCAACGACCCGTCAGACATAGAAAAAGGCGCTGTATTAGGTTTGGGAGCCAATTATTTCACTGTTGGACAAATTACAGGTGATTTGGCCGTTGAAGTACTCAAAGGAAAAAGCCCTGCGGAGTTTAGCATTGATAATGTGATTCCCGAACTCTTGAAAATCAACAAGAAAGTATTACAATCGTTAGGTAAATCGTGGAATATAACTCCTGAAATAAGTAAGAATCTCAGCCAGGAAGAACCAAACAAAGAGGTCGAACGCATTACGCTTGATTTTAGCGCATTGGCCGAACAGGGCATCAAACCAACTCCTGAGCTGCTAAAGCAAGCCAACTTATTCCTGAATGTTCCACAAAAAAATGGCAGGCCGGCGCGGGTTGCCATGATAAATCTGGTTGAAAACAAAACCTTGGAAGAAGCGGAAGAAGGCGTAGTGGCAGGGCTTGAATGGAGCGGATTAAAAGCGGGTTATGATTTTACTATCAAGAAATATTCTGCCCAAGGCGAGATTGCGCAGCTGTCGCAAATCATTGGTGCGGTCATCAACGAAAAACCCGATATCATCGTCACGGTAACTACTCCGGCAATGATGGCCATGGCCAATAAAAAAACTGATATTCCGGTGGTGTTTACCGTTGCCAGCGACCCTGATAAACTGAACATTTTTAAAAATGGACGGCCTAAAAACATTTGTGGTGTAAAGGACAACCCTCCTGTGGCTGAAGTGCTTGATATGGCCATTACGTATAACCCTCAATTAAAAAATGTTGGTATTGTTTACGATGCCGCCCAGATGAATTCAGTTCTTTCTGTTGAGAAGCTACGCAATGCAGGAAAAAATAAGAATATTCGGGTACTTGAAGCCACAGCATCAACCGTTACGGATTTGAGTATGGCAACCCAATCGCTGTTGCAACGGGGAGCACAAGCCATCATCCTTTCGGCTGATAATCTGGCAAATACAGGGTTTGCCTCCATCCTTCGTGTGGCACAAACGGCAAACATTCCCATTTTTACTACCGAACCCCAAATGGTGGCAGAGGGAGCGACAGGAGCCTATGGCGACAGCTTTTTTGAGTGGGGCAAACAATCAGGAAAGATGGCGGCCAAAATCATTGCAGGTCTCCTCCCCTCTCAGCTGGCCATCGCCGAAACTGAAGTTCAAGTGCGCATTGACCCTAAAGGCACTGCAAAAAAACCTTTTGCAAAAAAAAGATTACAATTGAGAATCGTGCACTACAGCGAAACCGAATTTGCCGAGCGCTGCCACGAGGGATTGATGGACGGAATTGAAAAAGCAGGACTAAAATCCGGTATTGACTTTGAGCTTAAAACCTATAACGCACAAGGCGATATGTCAACGCTTTCGAGCATTATGAATACCATAAAATCCGACAGGGTGGACCTTTTAATGGCGATCTCCACTCCCACACTGCAAGCCGCACTTCGGCAAGCAGGTGAAGAAACGAAAATTGTGTTTACCGGTGTAGGTGATGGTGTGAAAGCCGGTGCAGGAAAATCCGAAACAGACCACTTAAGTAATGTCACAGGCATTACAACGCGATCGCCTTTTGAAGGGATGGCCAAAGTCATTCGCGAGACCATCCCACAGGCAAGGAAAGTAGGTACATTGTTCACGCCCAGTGAGATAAATAGCGTTTTGTATAAAGATTGGTTCAAAGAAGCTTTGGCGTTGCACAACATCGAACTCATCGCCATTCCTGTCAATGCAAGTACCGAAGTCCCACAAGCGGCTTCAGAATTGTGTCGGCAAGATATTCAACTTGTCGTTCAAATTGTGGATAACAATACCCGTCTGGCCTTTGCCCTGATTGCGCGAAAAGCAGCCGATAACAACCTGCCTGTTTTTGTTTTCGACAGCGACCAAATGGCCGATGGAGGCACCCTTTGTCTCGCCCGCGACTATTATGATGCCGGATTGGAAGCTGCCGAAAAGGCTGTGCGCGTGCTGAAGGGCGAAAATCCAGGAGATATTCCCTTTAGCAACACCCTATCCGAAAAGTTTATTTATAACCCTCAACTGACTGAGAAATATAACATTAAACTGACTGATGAGATGAAAAAAAAGGCCATTATTTTTAAGAAACAATAATCTGATCCCGATGGTAATTCAAGCAATAAAAACCGACAATGTCCTTTTGGTCAATGCAATAGGGCGCCTTGATGCTTCGTGGTCTGATTATTTTACTGACACTTTCCTTGAATACATTCGCAATGGAGAGCATCAGATTTTTATCAACGCCGTGGAAATGCCTTTTTTAAGTTCTGCCGGCATTCGTTCGCTGGTGCGCATCAGCAAGGAGCTGTCAAAGGTTAAAGGTCAGTTGAAAATAATTGAGGCCAATGACTTTGTTATCAATACTTTAAAGACTACAGGTTTTGGCGTTTGGCTCTCCAATGCGAAAGCTGAAGATTTGCTGCCTGTTACTGAAGAAGGAAAAACCAATCTTGAGAATCAGGAAAATCTTTATTTGATCAACAAAAACAACAGTGTAATTCTTCAACAATTAAGTGCCTGGAAACCTTGGGATGCCGTAAATAAGGATCAATTGATGCAAGTTGGTTTTCAACCCGATTCTTTTGCTTTGGGGATTGGAAGTCCGCATGAAGATGCAGCGGAAACGGCAATCAAATTTGGCGACTTCGTTTCTATTTGCGGCAATGTCGTTTATCAAACGCCTGAAGAGCGCAGCCGTCCGGACTATCTTTTACCCTTGGAAAACTATCTCCCTCAGATGCAAACCATTCAATGTTTGTATGCTCGGGGTGAGATGTCGCATATGTTGCGTTTTGCGCCAGATGAAATCAATGAAACCTACGGCATTGGCGATCTTATGACTCAAGCTTTGGCAATCACAAACAATGACTTGGCCGTTTTTGTCATTTTGGCCGAAATTGATGGGATAGTGGGTGCGCATCTTATTCAGTCTCCGGGTGAGATAGTAGAGTTCAAATCGCATAATTTCAATGAATTACGTAAATACATTTCCTTTACCGGAGAACGTGCTTTTACGGGAGAACAAGCCTTGGTTTTTGGTGTTGTCAGCGGTCAGCATCAAAACAAGACACTTTTGGTGAAACTCAATGCAAAGTCCACGCTCTCAGCCCACGCACATGCCATTGTTTTTCCCTACCAGCCCTTGCAAAATGGTCAGCTGGATTTAAAACGTCAAATGGATAAATTTTTTAATGGTCCGCCACCCAAAGGACTTGTGCATCTGATTGAAGATGACCGACCTACGATGGGGCTAGGCGAAAGTTCATTCACAAGAGGCGCGATGTGGTGTGCGCCGGCGAAATGGAAGGAGGAAAACGTATGAATCTGATCATAGGTGCTTTTACCATTGGGTTAATTTTAGCACTACTTTCATTGGGAATGCTGATTAGCTTTCGCATGATTAAGTTTACCGATATCACGGTAGATGGATCAATTACACTTGGAGCCTCACTGACAGCCGTTCTCATCATGGCCGGTTGGTCGCCTTGGCTGGCAACGCTGGCTGCATTTCTCGCTGGAATGTTGGCAGGCTCCCTCACAGGAATTTTATATACAAAATTCAAAATACAAGAAATCCTTGCCGGAATTCTGATGATGACCGCGCTGTATTCCATTAACCTGCGCATTATGGGAAGAAGCAATATTCCTCTGCTCGACACCAAAACAGTTTCCCAAATTCCTGAACAATTGTTGCTGAACGCCTCTCAGGGCGAATCAAAAATATTCGTGATGGGTTGGCCTGTATCGGTGATGGATTTGGCCGTCCTTATTAGCAGTGCATTGCTGTGTATCGCCATTGGATGGTTGTTGTATCGCTTTCTGCTTACCCATTTTGGGACTGCACTCCGGGCTACAGGTAACAACGCGCAGATGGTTCGTGCCCAGGGAATTAACAACAATAAGATGGTCATTTTCGGTTTGGCTTTTTCCAATGGTTTGGTGGCATTATCCGGTGCACTGTTGGCTCAATATCAAGGCTTTGCCGATGTGCAAATGGGAATTGGGATGATGGTATGGGGCTTGGCCAGCATTATTATTGGTGAGGCTTTGGTAGGAAAAGCAAGTATTGGCACCACCATTGTTGGCGCTATTTTGGGCACGGTGTTGTTCAGGTTGTTGATTGCCATTGCCTTGCGCTGGGGATTAAATCCTAACGACCTCAAATTGGTAACGGCAATGTTTGTTTTCGCTGCTTTGGTGGCTCCTCAGCTGTTCAAATCCTTTCATAAAAAACTGACCAAAACCAAGAGCCATGCTTAAGATTCAGGGTATCTCAAAAACATTTTTTCCACACACTGTCAATGAGGTTCATGCTTTGCGCAACATTGATTTGACCATCGAAGAAGGAAGTTTTACCTGCATTATCGGCACCAACGGATCAGGGAAAAGCACTTTGTTAAATGCAGTAGCCGGCACTTTTACTCCCGATGCAGGCACCATATCTATCAATGGAAAAGAAATCAGCAAGTGGCCCGAATACAAGCGTGCTCAATTGGTTGGACGTGTTTTTCAGAACCCTTTTGCCGGAACTGCCGCTGAAATGTCAATTGCCGAAAACATAGTGCTGGCTATGAAAAGGGGTAAAATGCACCCTTTAACCACCGCTTTAAATAAAAATATTAAATCTGAGATTGCCGACAGGGTCAGGATGCTAAAAATGGGTTTAGAGGATCGGTTAGACAATCCCATTGGGACACTTTCCGGTGGACAGCGACAAGCCTTAACC
>JAEWWJ010000009.1 GCA_023396415.1 Bacteroidota bacterium | reverse complement strand
CCGTAATAACGCACGGCAAATGACAGCTCGGGCGGGGGCCTTAAACCTTCGAAAAGATAGACACGAATGCCGTTGGCCGACAACACCTCGGCGGTGATGCGTGCAAAAAAATCACTGTTGTTGCGGCAATCATAGGCAATGGCCATAGCTGGTGTTTCTACGTCGGGAAACATCTTTTTAATGTAATTGGCTAATCCTTGCGTTGCCATGGCAACGGTGTACTTGTTCATTCGATTGGTGCCAACGCCCATAATTCCGCGAAGGCCACCGGTGCCAAATTCAAGATTTTTATAAAAACTTTCCACCAATTCCTGAGGGTCGTTTTCCATCAACTCTTGCACCCTGGCAATGGTTTCGGCATCGTAAGGAGGTTGCAACCATTGTTGGGCTTTGTCAGTTATTGCTTTGTCAACTTGAGTTGTCATAAAGATATTTTTTTTAAGTTAGTTATCTTCTTAAAACCGTCAATCAACCTTTCCTCCGAAGGGTCAACAAGAATACCCAAGCTACAGCTTGAAAACGAAAGGATGCTGTTGATTTTTCGCTGCTGATTTTGGTATGCGCCTGGTTCGACAATAATTTCGAGCGCAATTTCTTCTTCAATAATAAAATCGGCGATCAATTTGTCTTCCAAACGGATTCCTTTAAAGACCACTTGTTGTGGTGCATTCATCCTAAAACGAAGACCGCGAAGACGAAACTCGTGGGCCAAGCAGCTTTTAAACAATTCGGGCAGAATGCCGGCTCCTACCACCGAATGTACTTCGCGTGCGCTATCGAAAATAAGGATGGCCAAATTATTTCGCCTGCTCTTGTCCATGGAGTTCGTTCATACATTGTATCAGGCTGTCTTTCCAATAAGGAACCTGCACTTGGTATTTATTTTTAAATTTTTCTTTGCTCAGAACACTGTAAAAAGGTCTTTTTGTTTTAACCGGATAGGCCGATGAAGGAATGGCAGTTACTTTACACGCGATGGCATCAATTTCCATAATAGCTTTGGCAAAATCGTACCAGCTGATGGCACCCTCATTGCTGAAATGATACAACTCTTTGATGTGGCTTCTGTCATATTGATCCACCACCAACAGTATGGCCCAAGCCAGATCGAAGGCCCAAGTAGGCGTTCCCACTTGATCGCACACCACTTTCAATTCTTCTCTTTCGACACCAAGACGGCGCATGGTCTTTACAAAATTATTGCCCGTTGCCGAATAAAGCCAAGAGGTACGAAAGATGATCGAATGACAAGCATGAGCCATAACAATGGCCTCGCCCTTTGCCTTGCTTTTGCCATAAACTGAGATAGCCGAAACGGGATCATTTTCTTCGTAAGGCTGAAAATTTTCGCCGTCAAAAACATAATCGGTTGAAATATGCACCAAAAGAGCTTTGCTTTTTTTGCAGGCATCGGCTAACACACCCACAGCTTCAGCGTTGATACGATCAGCAATCACTGGCTCATCCTCTGCTTTATCAACAGCAGTGTAGGCAGCACAATTGATACACACCTCAATGCCGTGAACATCGAAAAAACCTTCAACTACATCTTGTTGGGTGATGTCAAGTTCGGCCACATCAGTAAAATGCCATTGGTGCAAGCGATCAACACGGGCCATTTTACGTAACTCATTGCCCAGTTGGCCATTACTGCCCGTAACTAAGATATTCATTTTATTCGTTTTTATAACCTACACCGATCAGCAGCAAGCCGATTAAACTACGGTTTTAAAGAAATCAATGGTTCTTTGGAGCCCTTCATCAAGATGGATGACAGGCTCCCAATGCAGAAGTTCTTTAGCCAAGGTGATATCGGGTTTGCGTTGCAATGGATCATCGGTAGGTAAAGGTTGATAAATAATTTTTGATTTGGAGCCGGTCATTTTAATTACCTTTTCGGCCAACTCGAGCATAGTAAATTCGCCCGGATTGCCGATGTTGACCGGCCCTGTAATGCTGTCACCGGTGGCCATCATGCGAATCATTCCTTCCACCAAATCATCAACATATTGGAAACTGCGGGTTTGTTGGCCTGATCCGTACATCGTAATGTCCTTTCCTTGAAGGGCTTGCACAATAAAGTTAGAGACTACTCTGCCATCGTTGGGGTGCATGCGTGGACCATAGGTGTTAAAAATGCGGATGATTTTTATGCGCACCTTGTTTTGATTATGATAATCTACGAAAAGCGTTTCGGCGCAACGCTTTCCTTCGTCATAGCAGGAGCGCGGACCGATAGGATTGACGTGACCCCAATAAGTTTCTTTTTGCGGATGCTGTTCAGGATTTCCGTAAACCTCACTGGTGGACGCTTGTAAAATTTTCGCTTTCACCCTTTTGGCAAGTCCAAGCATATTGATGGCGCCCATCACCGACGTTTTTATGGTTTTGATGGGATTGTATTGGTAATGCACCGGCGATGCTGGACAGGCCAGGTTGTAAATCTCATCCACCTCCACCATATATGGAGCAGTAACATCGTGTCGCACCAGCTCAAAATAGCGGTGATCCATCAAATGGGCAATGTTTTGTTTCTGACCGGTGAAATAGTTGTCTAAACAAATCACATCATTGCCTTCGTTAAGCAGTCGTTCGCACAAGTGCGAACCAATAAAACCTGCGCCTCCGGTAACCAAAATTCTTTTCATGCTGTTGGGTATTCATTTTTTCTTGCTTTTCCGCAAGCGGAAAAGCAAGAAAAAAAGGGTTTTACTTTTGAGTGTTGATTCCGATGCAAGAATAATCGAAGCCTTCGGCTTTCATTTCTTTCACATCGTAAATATTTCTTCCGTCGAAGATTGCCGGCGTTTTGAGCAGCTTTTTGATTACGCGGAAATTGGGGAACTTAAATTCCGACCATTCGGTGATGATCACCAAGGCATCGGCATCAATGAGAGCATCGTATTGGTCTTTAGCAAACTCAATATTGGTGTTGAAAATGCGACCGGCTTCGTGCATAGCAACGGGGTCGTAAGCCCTCACTTTGGCGCCCGCTTCGAGCAGTTTGCCTATCACCACGCGTGAAGGGGCTTCGCGCATATCATCGGTGTTGGGTTTGAACGACAGTCCCCAAACGGCAATAGTTTTTCCTTTAATGTCGTAGTTGTAATATTTCATCAATTTGTTGAAGAGGATAGATTTTTGGTCATCATTCACATCTTCAACAGCTTGTAAAACGCGCAGGTCATAACCGTATCCTTTGGCGGTTTTGATGAGGGCTTTTACATCTTTTGGAAAGCAGGAACCACCATAACCGGTGCCGGGATAAATGAAATAGTTGCCGATGCGGCGATCTGAACCAATGCCCTTGCGCACCATATTGATATCGGCACCCACAATTTCGCAGAGGTTGGCAACGTCATTCATAAAGCTGATTTTGGTAGCCAACATGGCATTGGCGGCATATTTGGTCATCTCGGCGGAGACAATGTCCATAAAAATGACCGGGTGACCATTCATAGTGAAGGGCTTATAGAGTTTTTTCATAATTTCTTGGGCTCTTTCTGAATCCAAACCCACAACAATACGGTCAGGTTTCATGAAATCATCAACCGCTGCACCTTCTTTCAAAAATTCGGGATTTGAAGCCACATCAAACGGAATATTGACTCCTCTTTTTTTCTGCGCTTCGAGTACAGTAGCTCGCACCTTTTCAGCTGTTCCAACGGGAACAGTGCTTTTGGTGACGATCATTAAGTAAGCTTTCATGTTTTCACCCACTTGGCGGGCAACTTCAAGAACATATTTCAGATCGGCGCTGCCATCCTCGTCGGGAGGGGTTCCAACGGCACTGAACACAACTTGACAATCTTCGAGGGTTGGTGCCAAATCGGTCGTAAAAAACAAGCGTTTCTTTTCCACGTTGCGCTGTACCATTTCCTCTAAACCGGGTTCATAAATGGGGATGATCCCTTTGTTAAGGTTGTCAATTTTTTGTTTGTCAATATCCACGCAATGGACATCAATACCTACCTCGGCAAAACATGTACCCGTTACCAAACCTACATAACCGGTACCAACGACTGAAATTTTCATAGATAAATGTTTAAATTATCGTTTTTTAAAAGAGGCAGCAAGATAAGTAAAAAATGAGCGTTAGAACAAAATATCATTTTTTTTTGCGTTGATCTCGACTTTAGCACAATGCCGGCAACTTTCATCTTTAGAGAAGAACAATAAATGAAATGAAAATAGTTTTTGTGCTATAGAACCATCTTCGGTTTTGCACTAAAAACATGCTTCGGTTTTTATAACCAGCCTCAAAATTCTAATACGTAATATCCATATTTACAACACTTTAACCAGCAGCTGCGATACCAATAGTTCAATCCTGCACTAACCTATCTTATAGCTGAACCCCAAACCCAACGATTCTTTCACTTGCAAGCGAGGCCCTTCGCCTATTTGTTTCTTTACGTTCTCCTGCATTTCATAAATCGGAACCATAATGTCATGATCGTATTTGAGTAGCAAGAAAATAACCGTTTGTATGCGTTTGTTGATGGTAAAATTGACCTTTGTTTCCCAATCCACATCAATATTCCAACGGTTGCCGTGGTTTTCGTCGAGGTAATTGTTGTAAAGATTCACCATGGTGGCAACATCAATATCGTCGGAAAAACTATGGTTGAAGCTGGCCAAGACATTGATGCCAAACTCAGCTAAGAGGTTTTTTCCGGGAATTACCACCGCTCCTGCAGAATCCAGGACGGCTTTTTTCACACCAAATGCGCCTTTATCGGCCAAAGATTGAGCCGTGACAACAGTAAATTTTCCGGAGGCCGGACTTAAAAAAAGCTCGAACTTATCGGTTTTCATAAACTTGAAACCCAGCGAGGCGGTAAGGTAGCCTGGCGCCATGAAAGCCGAGATTAAAGTGCTGTCGTTGGGGTACTTATAGCCATTTGCAAACTGCGACTTAAATGTAAACAAAGAAGTGTAAGTCCATTTTTTGAAGGCTTGTTGCGAAAATGAAGTAGCAAAATCAATGCGGTCTTCCGTTTTTTCCAATCGCTTGCTTCCATAACCGACAATGCCAAAAGCTGTTTTCGATTTCATCTCGAAGCTACTTTGTTTCTTTTTGTAATTCACTTTAAAATCTATGTTCGCTTTTCCAGATACCGAACTTTCGCCACCGCTGGCCCAATTGGTCAAGCTGAGTTGGTTGAAAGTCAAGCCAAAGGCAGAGGTTGCTTTCCAGTATTTGACACTATCGGCTTTTACCTTGGTATTGCTATCGAGCGTATTGGCCGAAAGCGATGCTTCGAAACATAGCAAAATGCACAGAAATAACAAACCTTTCCAATTGAATTGATCTCCCCGAAATGAAAAAACCTGAACCAATTTTCCTTCGCCGTTCAGGAGTGATGTTTTTAGAACCATCCGATAATTTGTTTGATGAGCAATTGCTATTTGTTAGTCAAAAGCAAAACGAAATATTTTAAAATTATTGTCTTTTCAGGAGATTGTTATGGTCGAAACAACCTTAAATTTCATCTCCAATACTTGAATTCAAGATGCTACGTTGCAAGAAAATTGTGCGATTAATAAATACATCGCAAAAAAACAGAACGCCATCTGCAACAAAACAGCTGATGAGGTGTTTAAGAGGTCATAAACTTTTAAAACATGCGCTTCATTCAATTCATTGTCTTTTTTGGCATCGTCACAGTTGTCTACACCCTCGTTAACTTTTACATCTTTAGTCGCGGTTTGCGCACTTTTGCTCCTGGCAGCAGCCTGCGAACTTATTACACCATAGGTTTTTGGCTACTGGCTTCAACCTTTATATTGGGAAGGGTTTTTCAAACTGTGTACTTGTCTATTTTAAGTGATGTTTTTGTTTGGGCAGGATCGTTTTGGTTGGCAGCCATGCTCTACTTTTTTCTACTTGTGTTTTTTATTGATATTTTGCGTTTGGCCAACCACTTTTTCCCCTTCTTTCATTTTTTGAAAGATACATTTGTTATGAAAAGCCCGCATTTATTGACGATTGGCTTGGCAACGATAGTATTTTTTATCATCTTAGCCGGACACCTCAACGCCTTGGTTCCACGCATCCATCATCTCGATATTGAAACCGGATTGAAAGCCACCGACCGTAAAGAACTGCGCATAGCCATGGCATCCGACATCCATTTAGGAACCATCATCAGCACGCGGCGGGTGACCAAAATGGTTGAAAAAATCAACGCGCAAAAACCCGAAGTCATTCTATTACCCGGCGACATTGTGGACGAAGACCTTGCACCTGTCATTAAACAAAATTTGGGTGCCATCCTTTTAAAATTAGAAGCACCATTAGGCATTATCGGGTCAACGGGAAACCATGAATACATCGGTGGCGCCAACCCGGCTGTGAATTATTTGCGCAATCATGGTTTGGTTATATTGCGCGACACCATGTTGCAACTCACTGACAACATATACGTTGCAGGACGCGAAGATATTGAAAGCAACCGTTTTGCCGGCTTAAAGCGCAAAAGCCTAAAAGAATTTACAAGCAACAGACCCGACAGCAGCTTCCTCATCGTGTTGGATCATCAGCCCCGCGCCATCCCCGAAGCCGTTGCAAACAAGGCCAACCTGGTGCTCTCGGGACATACCCACCACGGACAATTGTGGCCGCTCAATTACATCACCCAAGCCGCTTTTCCGGTAAGCTGGGGTCACAAACTTTTCGACAAAACCCATGTTTATGTTTCCAGTGGATTGGGCAGCTGGGGGCCGCCGGTACGTATTGGAAATCGCCCTGAAATTGTGGTCATTACCCTACATTTTGATGAATAAAAAAAGGGTTGTGGATAAGTCTCTCAAGTAATTTCGCACCCAAACAAAAGAGGCAATATGGGGTTAATTTTTGTTAACGGAGTGCAGCAAGCTCATCAATGGGGCGTGTGAGCGAATTAAATGTCCGATAGAAATTACTACATTTGCCGACAATAAATTATTTAGCCTGATTCTATGACATTTGATGCTGAAAAATTCGTTGGTGAAGGCCTAACCTACGATGATGTTCTATTGGTTCCTGCACACAGCAACGTTCTTCCCCGCGAGGTAGACCTAAGTACCTTTTTCTCGAGGAACATTGAACTTAAAATCCCCATTGTCACTGCTGCAATGGACACGGTCACCGATTCTACTATGGCCATTGCCATAGCACAAGAAGGCGGAATAGGTGTTTTGCACAAAAACATGAGTATCGAAAAGCAAGCTGCCGAAGTAAAAAAAGTTAAGCGAGCCGAAAATGGGATGATCATTGACCCCATCACCGTGAAAGTTGAAGCTACTGTTTTGGACGTGCTCAAATTAATGGAAGAGTACCACATCGGTGGCATTCCGGTGGTGGACAAAGCCAATAAATTAGTTGGAATTGTAACCAACCGCGACTTGCGCTTCGAGCGGCGCGTCAATCGGCCCATTCACGAGGTGATGACCAGCGAAAAATTAATCACAACCACCGAATTTACTGATTTTGAAAGAGCTGCTGATATTCTGCAAGAGTATCGAATTGAGAAACTGCCGGTCGTTGACAAAGATTACACCCTCGTTGGGCTGATCACCTATAAAGATATCATCAAAATTAAAGCCCGGCCCAACGCATGCAAAGATTCACGTGGCAGGTTGCGCGTGGCGGCTGCCGTTGGTATTGCTTCAAACACTATGGATCGAGTGGCCGCTATTGTTGAGGCCGGCGTTGATGCCATTGTAGTGGACACTGCTCATGGCCACTCGCAGGGCGTGATTGACATGGCCCGAAGAATAAAATATGAATATCCTGCTATTGATCTCGTCGTAGGCAACATCGCCACAGCACAAGCCGCACTGGATTTGGCTGAGGCCGGTGCCGATGGCATTAAAGTAGGAATTGGACCCGGTTCTATTTGCACCACACGCGTAATTGCAGGTGTGGGCGTTCCACAACTTACAGCTGTTTACGATGTAGCCAAAGCATTGCGCGGAACCAATATCCCTGTTATCGCCGATGGCGGCATTCGTTTTACAGGCGATATTGTGAAAGCCTTGGCCGCAGGTGCATCATCCATCATGGCCGGTTCGTTGTTTGCGGGCGTAGAAGAATCGCCGGGCAAAACCATCATTTATGAAGGAAGAAAATACAAAACATACCGCGGTATGGGTTCTGTGGAGGCCATGCAAGAGGGCTCAAAAGACCGGTATTTTCAAGATGCCGAAGACGATGTAAAAAAACTTGTTCCCGAAGGTATAGTGGGTCGCGTACCCTACAAAGGCACGTTGTCGGAGGTCATTCACCAGCTAACCGGTGGACTGAGAGCCGGCATGGGTTACACCGGATCGGCCAGAATTAGTGATTTGCAAAAAGCTAAATTCATTAAAATCACTGCTGCCGGAGTGTTTGAAAGTCATCCACATGACATTACCATCACCAGCGAAGCTCCAAATTATAGTCGTAAATAAGATAAAATCAAATAATTACATATTAATTGTCAATAGAAAAATGAAAAAACTGATTGTTCTATCAAGCCTCTTGATGCTGTTTGCAACTTCGTTTGCACAGAAGAAAAGCGACAACAAAGTATTATTGACCATCGGTGACGAAAAAATAACCACCCAAGCCTTTATGGATGTTTTTACAAAGAACAACATTCAAAATGAGGCCATTGATGTTAAAAGTTTAGAAGAATATCTAGAATTATACATCAATTTTAAATTGAAAGTAAAAGAGGCTGAGGCGTTGAAATTAGACACCAACAAGGCTTTCATTCAAGAGCTTGACGGCTACCGCAAACAACTTGCCAAGCCCTATTTCAATGACGAATCGGTAAGCGAAGCCCTCTTAAAAGAAGCATACGAAAGAAAAAAAACCGACATCAGGGCCAGTCATATTTTGTTGACGCTCGACAAAAACGCATTACCAAAAGATACCCTCGAAGTTTATAATCGCATCATGAAAATCAGAGAGCGGGCATTGGCAGGCGAAGATTTTGCCGCCCTTGCTGCCGAAACCTCTGAAGACCCTTCGGCCCGCGATATGGAAGCCATCCCTAACCAACGTAATTTCCGTGCAGGCAACAAAGGCGATTTGGGTTATTTTTCCGTTTTCGATATGGTGTACCCCTTTGAAACCGGCGCATATACTACGCCTGTAGGCGAAATTTCAATGCCCATGCGCTCCGATTTTGGTTACCATCTGATTAAAGTAATCGAAAAAACTCCCGCCAGCGGCTTAATTGAAGCAGCACATATATATATCAGCGTAAACCCCGATGCCAATGAAAAAGATGTAGCTGAAAAAGCTGAAAAGTCACAGTTTATCTACAACAAAATACAGTCGGGGATGAGCTTTGAAGAAGCTGTTAAAGAATATTCCGACGACCGTGGATCGGCCAGCCGCGATGGCTTACTTACCAAATTCACCGTCAACCGCATTGTGCCTGAGTTTGTTGCCACCGTCAAAAAAATGAAACCCGGTGAAATTTCCGAGCCCTTACGCACTGTGTATGGTTTTCATATCATCAAATTTATTGGTAACGAAGCACCGGCCTCATTTGAGGAAGAAGCACCCAAATTGAAAGAAAAACTCAGCAAAGATGCCCGCTCACAAAAAAGCGAAGAAGCGGTTATAGCACAAATAAAACGTGATGCCAAGTACAAAGTGTTCGACAAAAACCTGCAAGCTTTTACGGCAGCCATGGACTCTAACCTTTTGCAAGGCAAGTTCGATGCCAACAACTTCAAAACCAACAAAATGGTTTTGTTTCAGTTAGGTAAAAAGAAATTTACAGATGCCGACTTCGCTGCTTTTATCCAGTCGAAACAAGCTGCCCAACAAAATATTTCTGTAGAAGCATACACCTTGAAGCTTTTCAATGAATACACCAAGGAAAGCGCCTTCAATTATGAAGACAGTCAGCTCGAAAAGAAACACCCTGAGTTTGCCTCACTAATGAAAGAATACCATGAAGGCATTTTACTTTTCGATTTGATGGATAAAAAAGTTTGGACCAAAGCCATTCAAGATACTGCCGGATTAAAGGCTTATCATCAGAAGCACGAAAACGATTATATGTTTGGTGCAAGAGCAGAAGCCTACATTTATACCGTTACTAATTTAGATGAGGCCGATAAAGTGGCTGAAATCTTGAAAAAATATACCGATGTAGCCGAGGTTAGAAAGCATTTTGAAAGCGATAGCATCAAATCGGTTCGAATTCTTCCCGGTAAATTTGAAAAAGGCGACAACAAATATGTTGATGGCATTGAAGGCGACACCGGACTTTACGGGCCTTTAGAAGCCGATGCCGATAAAGCTGTTGTGTTTGTATATCTGGCTCAACGACTTGATCCTCAGCCCAAAAAACTTGAAGAAGCCAAGGGTTTAATCACCTCCGATTACCAAAATTTCCTTGAGAAAGAATGGGTAAAAGAACTCCGAAATAAATATACAGTGGTTGTGAACAAGAAAACGCTCGAACAACTGAAAGCTGAGTTATAATGAAGATTAAAACACTGGTTGGGTTGCTGCTTGGGGCTTTGGTGATGACTGCCTGTAATTTCACAGACAACACTGAGAAAGGCACACCCATTGCCAAGGTTTACGACAATTATCTTTACAGCGCCGATTTGGTTGGGGTTGTTCCCGCGGGCACACCAAAAAAAGACAGCGTCGCTTTGGTCACCAGCTACGTAGATGGGTGGATTCGTAACAAACTGCTCATCAAGCAGGCCGAGCGCAATCTCACCCAAAAACAACAGGATTTCAGCAAGAAATTGGACGAATATCGAAACTCTCTCCTTACCTACACCTACGAGGCCGAACTGATCAAACAAAAGTTAGATACTAACGTTACAGAATCTGAAATTTCTTCGTATTACTTGCTCAATAAAGGTAGTTTTCAGTTGCGCTACAACATTGTGAAGGCCGTTTATGTGGTTTTGCCCGATGATTCAAAAGAGCTGAAAAGGTTTCAGCGTTTGCTCAAAGACCCCGACACCATCATGTCGGCCACAATAGACTATTTGGCAAAACAATACGCAACCTCCTTTTATATAGGTGATGAAACTTGGATTCGTTTCGACGATCTTTTGCAGCAGCTCCCTATTCAAACCTTTAACCAAGAATTGTTCTTAAAAAACAATTCATATGTTGAAATTAAAGATAAGCCATTTATCTATATGATTCGTTTTAAGGACTATATGATCAGCGAAAGTTCTTCACCCTTGGAATTAGAAACTGAAAACATTAGGAATATCATTTTAAACAAACGAAAACAATCATTTCTGCGTTCGATGCACGAGGAACTCTATTCGAAAGCACTGCACGAGGAACTTTTTGAAATTTTTTGAACCTTTAATCGCCCATGATAAATTTGAACACAATCGGCAACAAAATAACCTTGAGGTATTTAGCAGCCAAAACCCTTCTTTTTGTCGCCATCCTTTTCAGCTCTCAGGCGGCAACAGCTCAACAATCTATGGTGATTGACCAAGTGGTGGCTGTAGTGGGCAAAAACGTTATTCTCCAATCGGATATTGAAAATCAGTACACCCAAATGCGTTTGCAAAAAGGAATCAGCGGAAGCGCCGAAAACATCCGTTGCAAAATTTTGGAAGATATGCTTTTTCAGAAACTTTTGCTCAACCAAGCTGAGCTTGACAGTATTACCGTTACCGACGATCAGATAGAAGAAGAAATGGAACGTCGTTTAAAATACTTTATTAGTGAGTTGGGATCGCAGGAAAAGCTTGAGGCTTACTACAATAAGTCAGTCAATGAGATAAAAAACGAACTACGCCGAATGGTTAAAGAACAAACCATTGGACAAAAAGTGCAAGCGGTGATTATGGATAAGGTGGTAGTTACACCACAAGAAATACGGCATTTTTTCAAAAACCTGTCAAAAGACAGCATTCCAATGGTTCCGGCCGAGTATGAAATTGCGCAGATCGTTAAAAAACCACCTATCAGTGCCGATGAAAAGCTGGCAGTGAAAGAACGTTTGAATGAGTTTCGTAAACGTATTTTGGCGGGCGAACGATTTTCAACCCTCGCAGTTTTATACAGCGAAGACCCAGGCTCGGCACGTAAAGGCGGCGAGCTTGGATTTTATGGCAGAGGCGAACTGTATCCCGAATTTGAAGCCGTGGGCTTTAAATTGCGCGATGGCGAAATCAGCGATATCGTTGAAACAGAGGCTGGTTTTCATATCATCCAGATGATTGAGCGGCGCGGCGATTACATCAATGTGCGACACATTTTGCTGATGACCAAGGTAAGCCCGTTGGCCCTTGAACAAGCCAGATTAGAACTCGATTCCATTGCCAAACTTATCCGCAACGACTCCATCACTTTTGAAGATGCCGTTGAGAAATTTTCGCAAGAAGAAAATAAAACCAACGGTGGACTTTTGCTCAACCCCTACACCGGAGGAGTGCGCTTTGAAGCCGAAACACTCGATCCGCAGGTGTCTTTTGTAGTTGATAAACTCAAAATAAATGAGCTGAGCGACCCCGTTCCAATGAAAACGGAAGACGGGAAAGATGCCTACCGCTTGCTAAAGCTAGTAGTAAAAACCACACCGCACAAAGCTAACCTCACCGACGATTACAACCGCATCCAGTCGTGGGCTTTGCAGGAAAAGAAACAAAAAGCCGTAGAACTCTGGATCAAAAACAAATCGAAAAATGCTTTCGTTGACATTCATCCCGATTTTGCCAACTGCAATTTTGAGTTCAACTGGAAAATGGAGTAAAGCAATTTGTGCCTCCTTTTCATTACTTACCTAACAACAAAACGAACAGAAGTAAATGATAACATTCAATTCCGACGTGGAAGCCGCAAAGGCGATGCAAGAAAAATACCTCGCCCTCAAAGCCGAAATTGCCAAAACAATTGTGGGTCAAGATGAAATTGTACATCAAACCTTGATAGCCATCTTTAGCAAAGGACACGTTTTGTTGGTGGGCGTTCCGGGTTTGGCCAAAACCTTGCTTGTCAACACCATCGCCAAAGTGTTGGGACTCTCCTACAACCGTATTCAATTTACCCCTGATTTAATGCCCAGCGACATCATTGGAACGGAGATTTTAGATGAAGGCCGAAAATTTCGATTCATCAAAGGACCTGTTTTTGCCAATATCGTGCTGGCCGACGAAATCAACCGCACGCCCCCAAAAACACAAGCCGCACTGCTGGAAGCCATGCAGGAAAAAAACATCACCGTGGCGGGACAATCACACCGTTTGCAAGAACCTTTTTTTGTGCTGGCTACCCAAAATCCTATCGAGCAGGAAGGCACATACCCCTTGCCCGAAGCACAACTCGACCGTTTTATGTTCAACCTCTGGTTGGATTATCCCAGCTTTAAAGAAGAAATCCAAGTGGTAAAAAATACTACTACCAGTACCCAAGAAGAACCTAAAACCGTCTTATCTTCAGAAGAAATTACTTATTTTCAACAACTTACCCGCAAAGTCCCCGTAGCCGACAATGTGCTTGAATACGCAGTTGGCTTGGCTTCAAAAACCCGACCCAATACAGCACTTGCCCACGAGTGGACCAACAAATATATCAGTTGGGGCGCCGGTCCAAGGGCATCGCAATACCTCATTATTGGGGCAAAGTGCAATGCTTTATTGCGAGGGAAATTTTCTCCCGACATTGAAGATGTTAAAGCCGTGGCTTTGCCTATCTTAAGACACCGTTTGGTTCGCAATTACACCGCCGAAGCTGAGGGCATCAGCATGGAGCAGATCGTTCTCAAACTTCTATAATTTCATTGTCCGTTTTGTTGCACCTTATTTGTTCACAAGTATGAAAGACAATCGTAAAATTTATTTCGTTATCGGAGGCTTGCTCTTGGTTATCTTTTTTGTTTGGTATTTTACACAATCCAAAACAGAAGATGCAGTAACCATTGAAGTGCAGGCAAAAAAAGGGCTTTTCACCATCAATGTAACCACCACCGGCGAACTGGAAGCTAAAAGCTCAGAAATGATTTATGGTCCCTCGCCTACCTCATTGCGCGATGCCAGAATTTGGCAGCTAAAAATTGATGACATCATACCAGATGGAACCATAGTAGATTCGGGCAATTTTGTGGCCCAACTCGATAGGTCGGAGCTGACCAACAAAATAAAAGACCAACAAATTGAAATTGAGCAATATCAGAACAATTTCATCAAAACGCAGTTAGACACCACGATGGATATGCGGGCTGCACGCAACGAACTGGTGAACCTCAAGTATGCCATGGAAGAAGCACAAATTGCTGTGGATCAATCTATTTATGAACCACCAGCCACACAACGTCAGGTGCAGATTGAACTCGACAGGGCGCAGCGGTCATACGACCAAGCGGTACGAAACTATTCATTGAAATATGAAAAAGCAGTAGCCAACATGTCAGAGGTGGCCACAGCATTAAAAAAGAGACAAAGTGAGTTTCAAAAATTCGTGGAGCTCAGCAACGAGTTCACCGTAAGGGCTCCCAAAGCCGGAATGGTGATCTATCAGCGAGATTGGGATGGCAAAAAAAGAGGCGTTGGAGCAAGCATCAGCTCATGGGAAAACGTAGTAGCCACACTGCCTAACTTACGCGAAATGATTACAAAAACTTATGTGAACGAGGTAGATATCTCCAAAGTTAAGGTTGGACAACGCGTTGAAATTGGCATTGATGCCTTTCCCGAAAAGAATTTCACCGGACAAGTGATCGAGGTAGCCAACATCGGCGAACAGCTAAGGAACAGCAATGCCAAGGTGTTTGAAGTAAAAATTGAGGTCAACGAGTTCGACTCCATCGTTCGTCCGGCTATGACCACCAAAAACGTCATCATCACTGACGAATTAGCTGATGTAATATTTATCCCGCTCGAGGCCATTCACGCCATTGACAGCATTCAATATGTATTTATCGGAAACAGAAGGCAACAGGTAATTTCAGGAAAATCAAATGAAAATGAGATAGTTATCCGTGCAGGCTTAACCGAAAACGACAAAGTTAAATTGGTGCCTCCGGGTAAACCCGAAGATTTTAAAATAGTGATGCTCACTTCGGAAGAGTTGAACAGATTGAAAGCCGAAGACCAAGCACTACAGGATGCGTTGCTGAAAGCTGCCGCCGAAAAAGAAGCCGAACAAAAAGAAATGATGCTCAAAAGGCAAGAAAATCGTGATAGCAATCCCGGCTCCCAAACTCCCGGAAATAACCGCGGCAATAGGCAAGGCGCACAACGAAGAGGTAGGTAATGAAGACGGAAAGATATTGGGAAATCATGCAGGTAGCCCTTGAAGCTGTTTTTGCGAATCGGGCCCGCTCTATCTTAACCGCACTTGGAATTATCTTCGGCGTTTCGGCTGTAATTGCCATGATGGCGATTGGAAACGGTGCCAGACAGGAAATTCTTGAACAGATAAAAATGGTGGGTGTCAACAACATCATTGTCAGCGCCAAAGTGGATAAAAACAAATCAAGCAGCGATGAAAGTGATGAAAGTGGCAAATCGGAAAAGAAAAAGTTCTCCCCAGGATTAACCCTTTTAGACGCCCAAAGCATTCAAAGCATTATTCCAACAGTAAAGCGGATCAGCCCTGAAGTTTCCTATGAAACAAGCATCATCAAAGATGGAATCAGGCAGCAAGCCAATTTAAAAGGAGTTACCACCGATTTTTTCGAAGTTTTCAGTCTTAATCTCGAAAGCGGTTCTTTGTTCAACAACGATCAAAGCGAGACCGGAAGTCCGGTCTGCATCATAGGCCCCGGCGTTAAAACACGTTTTTTCGCAATGGAAAATCCTATTGGAAAACAAATTAAATGCGGTAACATCTGGTTGAAAGTGGTAGGTGTTTTAGAAAAACGATTAACTGGCAATAAAAACACTGAAAATGTGGGTGTTGCCGACTATGAAAACAACATTTATGCACCCCTTCAAACAGTTCTTTTACGCTATAAAGACAGGGCTTTGGTAAACGCCGGCTCAGTTTCAGGTGGCAACACCAGCGTCATTTTTTCAGGAAACAGCATGATGTCGTTTAGCAATGAATCATCCTCTTCCGATGAAAGCGCCAATTACCACCAGCTCGATCGTATTGTAGTGCAAGTGGATGATAGTGAAAACTTAGGCGCCACCACCCAAACACTTTCGAGGATGCTGCAAAGGCGACATTTGGGCGTTGAAGACTTTGAAATCACCGTGCCTGAGCTGCTTCTCAAACAAGAGCAACGCACCAAAGATATTTTCAATATTGTTCTGGGGGCCATTGCCGGGATATCGCTTTTAGTGGGTGGCATCGGTATCATGAACATTATGCTGGCCTCGGTGATGGAACGCATACGTGAAATTGGCGTTAGAAGATCCATAGGAGCTACCAAAGCCGACATCATTTTTCAGTTTCTTGCCGAAGCCACCTTGATCAGCATTAGCGGTGGTTTGATTGGCATCATCTTAGGACTTGTGATGGCCCGCACCATCACCGAAACGACTGACATTTTAACCATTGTAAGCTTTTCGTCTATCGCCATTAGCTTTGGTGTAGCCGCTACTGTAGGTATCGTTTTTGGTTATCTCCCGGCTCGAAAAGCCGCTGAACAAGACCCTGTTGAGTCGTTACGACACGATTAAAAAGTGCTTGGTTTTATAAGTAAAAACGTTTTTAATAACAAAATAACCCGTTGCTATTCGGCTGTACGGATTGTAAAACACGATAAATCAACTATTTTTGCAACTCGAAAAAATTAATTCACATAAATAAATTAGACACATGGCAGTATTAGTAGGAAAAAAAGCCCCCTATTTTGAAGCAGATGCGGTGATTGACGGTCATTTTGAAGAAAAATTTTCACTTCAACAATACATTGGTAAAAAACACGTGATTTTCTTCTTTTATCCTTTGGATTTCACTTTTGTTTGTCCCACCGAAATCATTGCATTTCAAGAAAGAATGGACGAGTTTGAAAGTCGCAATGTAGCAGTTGTTGGCTGCTCGATTGACTCCAAATTTTCGCATTGGGCATGGGTGAACACCCCCCGCGACAATGGTGGAATACAAGGTGTAAAATACCCATTGGTTTCCGACCTCACCAAAACAATCTCAAGCAATTACGATGTTTTGGCCGGCGAATTTGTATATAACGAAGATGGTGAAATGGAATTCAACGGTGAGCCTGTAGCGTATCGCGGCTTGTTTTTGATTGACAAACAAGGCGTTGTCCGCCATCAAATAGTTAACGACCTTCCTTTAGGACGCAGCATTGACGAGGCTTTGCGCATGGTTGATGCTTTACAGCATTTTGAGGAAAACGGCGAAGTTTGCCCTGCAAACTGGAAACAAGGCGATGAAGCTATGTTGGCAACACACGAAGGCGTTTCAGGTTATCTCTCGAAACACGAATTGATTTGAACTAATTTGAGCGCTCCTCTGTCAAGAATCTACAAATTTTAATGATCGGTCAACCCTAATCGGAGTTGCATATCACATTCAAAAACCCTCATTGGAAAAGCCTTTCAGCCAAACCAATGAGGGTTTCATTTTTTAGGAATCATTTGTGTTGGTTTAGAAAACTAGCCGAAGTCCTACTGAATTTCCGTCCATCGAGAGTTGAATCTTTTGCGATTTATATTGATTGAAATGAACGATGCTTCGCCCTATGGCATAGCCGATTACAGCACCAGCGAAGACATCAGACGGCCAATGGTCACCACTTTCCAATCGGCCAGCAGCGGTTAACCCGGCAAGAGTAAAACCCAACAATCCCACCAAGGGTTGATCGGGATAATAGCCGGCAATAACGGTGGCCGTTGCAAAGGCCCGCAAACTGTGACCCGATGGGAAAGCATCATAAGAAAACGAATGAAAGGGCCCTTGCCAATAACGAGCATCAAAAAGCTGTTCGGGGCGTGGTCTGTGCATGAGGTGTTTGGCTGCAAAAGCAGCACCGGCACCAATGATAAAAGACTGCAACCCTGCAAGTGCAGCTTCGCGGGCACGCGGATTTTGATTTTGATCGTTCAATACATACATTGCAACAAGAGTGGGTAAAGCCACAATTCCATTGCCAAAAGCAGCTGTCCATCCTAACCGCTTCGTTTCTGAGCTGCCTTCAATCCTTTGAATGGTGGTGTAAATTTCCCTATCGGTGAGATAAATTCCTACAAAAACGGAAGCCGCAACTCCCACTCCTACCCAGTCTTTGGTTTGAAAACGGGCAGGCATTTTAATCAGATGAAAAACCTGTGAGGGATAGCTTTTGAGATATGTTTGATCGAAAGCAACACCATTGATTTCACTTGTAGAAGAGATGGGTTGTGCCTGCAAACAAACGGCAAGAAAAGTGAAGACAATACCCAACCAAGCCTTTCTATCCATCGCTACTCCATGGTTTTGGCTTCATTCCAAAGATGATCCATTTCCTCGAGCGTCATGTCATGGAGGCGACGACCTTGTTTTTCGGCTCCTTGCTCAATAAACTGAAAACGAGAACGGAATTTTTTGTTGGTGCGCTCTAAAGCATCTTCGGGATTTACACCAATGTATCGGGCATAATTCACCAACGCAAACAAAAGGTCGCCAAATTCATCTTCTTTGCGATGGAGCGGGGCGTCTCTATTGACTTCGACTTGAAGCTCAGCAAGTTCCTCTTCCACTTTTGCCCAAACCTCTTCCTTGCGGCTCCATTCAAAACCAACACCACCGGCTTTTTCTTGCATACGGTAGGCTTTCACTAAAGCCGGAAGACCAAGGGGAACGCCTTCGAGCACTGACTTTCTCCCTTCGGTAAGTTTTATCTTTTCCCAGTTAGATTTGACATCGTCAGCATTTTCTACCTGAGTGGTTGAATAAATATGCGGATGCCTGATAATGAGCTTCTCAGCAATAGAATCTAACACATCTTTGATGTCGAAAGCACCGGTTTCTGAACCTATTTTGGCATAAAAAACCAAATGCAGCATCAGGTCGCCCAACTCTTTTTTTATTTCTTGAAGGTCGTTGTCAAGCACGGCGTCGCTCAGCTCATAAGTCTCTTCTATAGTAAGATGCCGCAAACTTTCAAAGGTTTGGGCACGATCCCACGGACAATCGGCCCTCAAATCATCCATAATGGTTAACAAACGGCCAAAAGCCTTCAATTTTTCATCCATATATAAAAATTCTGTTGGACAAAAGTACAGCAAATAAAAGTGTTGACCTGAACTGAGCCTAAAAATGCACCCATGGAGCAACAAATCAGCAATAGCAACGTTTTAGTACGTATTTATATGACATCATTTTATACTTTTGCCGCCTGCTTATTTTGTATGATCCCCCATTTATGAAGCTTCTGAAGCCTTTCATTGTCCTCTTTTTGCTCTTTGTTACTTTTGAAACAAACCTTTTTGCACAACCCGGACCTCCGTTACCTGAAAACAATTATCAGATAGAGTTGCGCACCCATTACGGTTTTTACCTTCACCACCATTTTGAATTGGAACGCTTCAATGCCCACTTTCCTTCTTTTGAGTTGGCTGTTCAGCGCTCCACCTTTGGCCGCCAACGTTGGGAATCGTTGTATGATTATCCCATTGTGGGGGTTGCCGCCTTTTACTCGGGCATGGGTAAATTCGACGAGATTGGACAGGTGTTTGCGATGTATCCTTTCATCAGCTTTCCGCTGAATGCGAGTGTTGAAAACAGGCTGAACTTCAGGTTGGGCATGGGTTTGGCCTATCTTACCAACAAATACGATCCGATAGATAACTATCGCAATTTTGCCATTGGATCACACCTCAATGCCGCCGCCAGCCTATATCTTGACTATCGTCGTGTCATAAGTCCGAGGTTTACTTTTGTAGCTTCAGGCGGATTAACACATTTCTCAAATGGTTCCACTAAAACACCCAATTTTGGACTTAATATTCTTACTGCCGCAGCCGGATTGACCTGGCACATTGACCGACCAAATCCTTATTTGGATAAGAAATTCCTCCCTATTTTACGTACCTTTGAGTACGATAACAAACGCCTTCTTTCTGTTGAAATCATTCAAAGTGTTGGCACACGCGATATGTCTCAGCAATTAGGGAAAAGATATTATGTGTCCAATACGGCTGTCAACATCCTTCTTCCCGCAGGAATGAAAGGCAAAGCCGGTCTGGGGTTAGAGGTTACCTATGATGGTTCTGACAAGGGCATGCTCGATCAACGTGCAGCCATCGAAGGAATTGATTTCTACAAAAGTAATTTCGACCTACTAAAACCAGGTGTGAGTGCAGTCTATGAAATGATGCTTTCAAGGACTTCTTTTATTTTCCAGTTTGGGTTTCATCTTGCAGGAGCGGAAAAATCAGATGGCCTTGCCTTTGAAAAATTAGGAGTGAAGCATTATTTTACCAAACAATTTTTTGGCACCATCGCCCTTACTGCACATGGCGGCAGGGCTGATTTTATTGGCTATGGTGTTGGGTACCGGTGGGATTACAAGTATTATCTGAAGAAAAAAAGAAAAAGATGAAGGTCCTAAAATCAATCGTTGTTGTTTTCATCAACACGATGCTTGTTGTTTCTTGCAGCAAAACCCCAATGGATTGCTTTTCCGATCCGGGAAACGTTGTGAGTGAAATTAGACCTCTCAACAACACTCTTGTTCTTAACTCAATTGAAATGTACGACAACATTGATGTTGAGCTGGTTGCAAGTAATGTTAACCAAATTAAAGTGATGGCCGGTGAAAACTTATTAGAAGGCGTTTCCACAGAGGTGATCAACGATTCAACGCTAATCATCAGAAACAACAATACTTGCAACGTCCTGCGTCCGGGCGATCGTTTTTTTAAAGTCATCGTTTTTTACAAACAACTGAACAGCATTACCTACCGTTCCAACGGTAACCTTTCCAGTTTAGGTAAAATCACTTCTGACAGGTTCAAAATTGATATTTTTGAAGGAAGCGGAAAAATTGATATTGAGTTGAACACATTGGAATCGCACTTAAACTACCACTTCGGCACGTCCGACTTAATAGTAAGAGGCTCATCCAACGTAAATTACATTTATCAGGTGAGTTACGGTCCTGTTCACGCTTCCAATCTGATTACAAAATTCACGTATTTAGAAACACGTTCGCCCAACGACTGCTACGTTCATGCTGATTTGGAGCTTTCTGCCAAGATCAATGGCCCCGGAGACGTGTATTACAGTGGAAACCCTACAATTGTGCCGACTCCCGGCTCCGGTTCAGGTAAGCTCATACAGATTAACCCCTAAAAAAAAAGCCGATATTGGAAAACATCGGCTTTTTATGTTGAAAGAATCTTTAGTAAGAACGGGCAAAAACAACCCTTTGTGTAGAAGGTTTCCCTGAATAAACACAGTTGCCGGCCTCCTGTTCACCCTCCAAAGGAATCAAACGGATGGTGGCTTTGGTTTCATCTTTGATCAATTGTTCGGTTTCGGCAGTGCCATCCCAATGGGCTTCAATAAAACCACCTTTTTCGATTTGCTCCTTAAAATCATCCCAAGTGTCAACCTTAAATGTATTGGTAGTTCTATAATCCAATGCCTTTTGGAAAAGATTCCTTTGGATTTGATCTAACAGATGCACCACTTTTTGATCAATATCTTGAATTTGCAACAATTCCTTCTCTAAAGTGTCGCGTCGTGCCACTTCAACAGTACCATTTTCGAGGTCGCGTGGACCAATGGCCAAACGCAACGGAACGCCTTTAAACTCCCACTCGTTGAACTTGAATCCCGGTTTTTGGGTATCTCGGTCGTCCAACTTCACGCGAATGCCATGGGCTTCGAGCAGTTGTTTAATGTCTCTTCCTTTTTCGCAGATCGTTTTATATTGCTCCTCATTACGATAAATAGGCACTATAACAACCTGAATAGGGGCAAGTTTTGGAGGTAGCACCAAGCCATTGTCATCTGAATGGGTCATCACCAAAGCCCCCATTAAGCGGGTTGACACACCCCAAGAAGTAGCCCAAACATATTCCAGTTTGTTCTCTTTGCTCAAAAACTGTACATCAAATGCCTTGGCAAAATTTTGTCCTAAAAAATGGGAAGTTCCAGCTTGTAAAGCTTTTCCATCCTGCATCATGGCTTCAATGCAATAGGTTTCAACAGCACCGGCAAAACGTTCGTTGGCTGATTTAACACCTTTCAACACCGGAATGGCCATCCATTCCTCGGCAAACTCCGCATACACGCGCAACATTTGTTCTGCCTCTGCAAGTGCTTCTTGTTGGGTGGCATGGGCAGTATGGCCTTCTTGCCACAAAAATTCTGTTGTGCGCAAAAATAAACGGGTGCGCATCTCCCAACGAACCACATTGGCCCATTGGTTGATCAACAGTGGTAAATCGCGGTAGGATTGAATCCATCCGCGGTAAGTATCCCAGATAATGGTTTCGCTGGTGGGACGCACGATCAGCTCCTCTTCCAATTTTGCTGATTCATCAACGACAATACCTTTGCCATTTTCATCGTTTTTCAAGCGATAATGGGTGACTACGGCACATTCTTTGGCAAAACCTTCCACGTGGCTGGCTTCTTTACTGAAAAAAGACTTCGGAATAAAAAGCGGGAAATACGCATTTTGATGACCTGTATCTTTAAACATCTTATCAAGGGCAGCCTGCATCATTTCCCAAATGGCATAGCCATAGGGTTTTATGACCATACAACCTCTCACGGCTGAATTTTCTGCCAAGTCAGCTTTTGTAACAATATCAGTGTACCATTGAGAATAATTATCTTCTCTGGTGCTAAAATCTTTCGCCATTGAATCTTTGGTATAATATTTGTAAATTATTTGTAACTTTTACATCAGCAAAAATACGAAAACCATACGTACTTTTAGCACAAATTATATTGGAGGAACTAAAAATGAAAACTACAAAACTATCATTAATTGCCTTGGTCTTAGCCTTTGCAGGATGCTCAACCAGCGGGCTTGTATATGATGATGTGTATTATTCACGAAAATCAGGTGGCAACGTTGAAGCCCGCCAAATGGCCGAAGCACCTCAACAAAACACCATCTCGACCCCAAGCAGCAACAGTGAGTATGAATACCAAACATACTACAATGAGGGGCAAGCCGTGCAATCAACCACCTCATCACCCGATGCGGTGTACTCAACTACCGAAACAGTTGTTGAACCTGATGGCACAAGTTATTCAACCACAGAAACTTATTATAACTCTGAATACGCCCAGCGCATGAGAAGGTTCAACGGTGGCGGTTCATCGTTTGATTATTACTCCGGTTACAACACCGGCTGTTTCGACTGCTACAACAGCTCGTTCAATATGGGATTTGGATATCCGTATGGCTTTTCATTTGGCTATAACTATGGATGGCCTTACTACGGATCAAGATATTCGTCCTACTACGGTTGGGGAGGATACGATCCCTTTTACAGCCCGTGGTATTCATGGGGTTGGAACAGACCTTATGGTGGTTTTTACAGCGGATACAACTACGGCTATTACAACGGTTTCTATGATGGATATTATTACGGTCACAACAATTATTGGGATTATCCAAACAGAAACACCAGATCTGGAAGGAATTACGGTCATCGTGGCAGCTATTCCGGCGGAAGTACCATAGGCGGAACAGCACGTGGCAACAACGGTGAAAGCACAGGAAGCTCGAGTTATGCTTCACCACGCGCCGATCGCAGCGCAAGCAGTGGAACAGTTGTGGGTGGTAGCAGCGAAAGAGGTTCGTCTATTTCCAATCGTCCGTCTAAAACAAATTCAACCCAACGTTCAGAAGTTGGAACAAGCGAAAGAAGCCGTCCAGCAGTATCAGGTCGTGCTGAAAGACCCGCCAATCAAGATGTTCGCCCTTCGGCACAACAAAAAGTAACACAATACCGCGACCGTTACCAAAGACCTACTTCGGGCAACACCAACAGCCGCGAACAGCGTTATGAAAGACCAAAAAGCTATACCTCACCCAGTGTGCGTCAGCCCAAGTCGAGCAACGAATACGTGCGTCCACAATCACGTCCTGTACAAAACGAAACACGTACCACTGTTACGCCCAACAGACAAAGTGCCCGTCCATTGTCGAGCCCACAGCCCAGTCGTACCATTTCGACACCTTCTAACAGCCGCCCCAACAATGCAGTGAGAACCATCTCGCAACCCACCAGAAGCTCATCCGGAGGTGGCTCGTCCACCTATTCTCCGAGCCGGAGCTCTTCTTCAGGAAACAGCGGTTCGGCAACACGCAGCAGCTCAAGCAGCTCGGGAAGCAGTTCATCCGGCAGCAGCCGTGGCTCATCAAGTGGCTCTTCTTCGGGTAATCGCAGATAGCAATCGTAATAAAACGATAGCTATAATACTCACTTATATACTCTTACAATAAAATCTCTATTGTTAGCATATCCCTTAACAAAATCACTTGTCATGAAAAAAAATATCATTCTGATCCTTATAACTCTTGTCGCTCTGAGCGTTCAAGCCCAAAATGAAACCGATGCACTACGTTTTTCTCAATCGTACTATCAAGGTACGGCGAGAAGCATGGCAATGGGCGGTGCGTTTGGCGCATTGGGAGCTGATTTTTCGAGCTTGAGCATCAACCCTGCCGGATTGGGTCTCTATCGAAGCAACGAATTTAGCCTTAGTCCGAGCTTGATGTATGCCAAAACTACCTCAACATACAACGGGATGATGGCCGATGACTTTCGCTCCAACTTCGCCTTGAGCAATTTCGGATTTGTAGCAACAAATAAAATTTTGGAAGGAAAAACCAGCACCCCTTGGAAGTATTATCAATTTGCAGTTGGAATGAACCGCACCAATGCTTTCCACAACAGGAGCATCATTCAGGGCGACAATTTTGAACATTCAAAGATTGATGTTTATCTCGACCGACTCGCGAACACCAACCTCACCGACATTGAATTCGACTTTCCATACGACCTTTACCCGGCTTGGTATGTGTATCTGCTCGATACCGTGCGCGATCAAAGTGGTAACCTCGTTTATACTAGTCCCGTTCCACAAGGAGGTATTCTCCAATCAGAAACCTTAAACTCTTGGGGATCAACAAACGAATGGGTTTTCAGTGCTGGTGCCAACTTAGACGATAAAGTGTTTTTTGGTGCAACTTTAGGAATTCCATACACCCGATTCTTCAGAGAAACCGCCTACACTGAAAGAGATGTGAATGACGATTATGAAGGTTTTGAAGAATGGACTTATAAAGAAACACTCGAAAGCCACGGCATGGGGATCAACTTAAAAGTAGGAGTCATTGCCTGGCCATTGGATTGGTTGAGGGTAGGCGTTGCTCTCCATACACCTACATATTATAGCGAAATGCAAGATATTTGGTACACCAGTACAGAAGCCCGTCTGGAACCGGACTTTAGTGTAAAAACATCCCCTACAGGCGATTTTGTGTATGAAGTAACCACTCCCTTACGCGCCATTGGCAGTGCTGCTTTCATTATCGGACAATATGGTTCAATAACTGCTGATTATGAATTTGTTGACTATACCAAAATGCGTTTGAGAGCTGCCGACTATAGTTTCACCAACGAAAATCAAAATATCCGTGATTTTTATGCTTCTACTTCTAATCTGAGACTCGGAACAGAATGGCGTGTGAATAACTTCAATTTTAGAGGTGGTTATGCCATGTATGGAAGTCCATACAAAGATGGTATAAACGATGGTCAAAAAGACTTTATATCTTTGGGAATCGGCTTCAACGAAAAGAATTTCAGTATGGATTTGGCCTATATCAATGGAAAAATGAACCAAGACTATTACCTCTATAGCAGCCCCAATTACACTACCAACGCTGCCAAACAAGAATTGGGCAGCAACCAATTTGTATTGACCACAAGGTTCAAACTCTAAAGAAACAGATTGGAGAGTGATTATTTGCTATCAAAATCCCCTGCGCTTATGACCAAGCACGGGGGATTTTGCTTTTTACCGGAAATCATTAGCGCGATTGTAAACGGTCCAGGCCCGCCTTGGCTTTGGCATGAATGCCTTGACGATATTCCTCGGGCTTAAGCGAAAGACAGAGGTTGAACATGCGTTCCGCCTCCTTTTTTTGGTGGTTCATTTCATAGATTTCGCCGGCCAACAAGGCCGCGTTGGCAGCATAATAAAGCGGCGAGTTTTGATAGACGGTATAACTCAACCGATAATAGTACAGCGCTTGCTTTTCGTTGCCCAGCGCATGGGCAAGACGGCCCGAGCGATAGGTGTATTCCTCCTTTTCTTTCAATGACAGGCCTGTAAATGACCGTCCAATTTGGTTCAGCACTTCTTGGCAGCGGACATAATACCCTCCATCAAAAAGCAAACGTGCCTTCAACAGCTCAACAGAGGGCAAATTATTTCTAAGCGCCTCTTTCATGGCCTGTTGGTCGGCTTCTACTGCACCTAACTGCATCGTTTTGAGGGCGTTCATTTGTTCATGATACGACGCAGTATCCTTGTTTAACAAGGCTATCCAAGCCATTTTTCGGGCAGCATCCACTCGATAATTAAGACCTTTAAAATGCGCCAAGAAGTTGGAGTAAAGCTCTAACGCCTTAGGGTCGAGCTGGCGCAGATGGGCTTCTGCATCTAAGTAATCCAGGTAGTAGAATGGAATTTCCGATGGAAGTGTTTTGCGTGAAGACAAAGTTTGAAAAGCAGCATCATTTTGGCCAGTGCGCATTTCGATGCTGGCTTTAGCATACAGCAATAGCGGATTGTTTACATCGGCGGGAGAGTAGAACTCCAGTAAATCGGCAGCGGCTTGCTTGTCGGGAAAAAGATTCAACTCAACAAAACTGAGATAAAACAATGCCTCCATGCGCAAAATATTTTGATATGGAAGAGATTCCTTGCTCAGCAAGGCAGTTTTTAGCATGGTCCTTCCCTCGGCAACACTGCCTTTCATTGAAGCTAACTTGACCACCCATTGGTAGTTGGGCGGTATGCTTCCTACCAAAATGTAGAGCAACCCCCTTCCAATGTTGTTGGGTTCAAAGGCAGGAAACAAAGCATAATTTTCCTCCAAAAGCAAAAAGGCTTTCCGCATCTCAACAGCTGCCGACCACTGCTCGTTAAACTTGGATCGCGCAATGGACGACTGCAAATAAATAGAAGCAAGGGCCCATTTTTTGAGCGGATTGGCATCTGAAACGCGGTTGATTTGATTTATTCTATCGTCTTTTTTAGATTGTAAATGAAAAAGATACCGTGGTTCTTCTTGTATGAAAACACGAAAAAAATCGAGGTAATTCTCTACCAGTAGTGGCATTAAATTCAGAGGATTTGCGGCCTGTTCGAGTGCTACCCAATGATGAGTTTCATTTGTTTTAAGTGCAAGTGCGGCCTCAAAAGCTTTAACCGTGTGCGGACTAAACTCAAGGGTTTGTGCCACAACCATGTTTAAGTTCAACAATAGGACGATGAGAAGGAGTTGCTTCATGGGGGTAAAAATACAAAAAGAGGACTTTGAAGCCCTCTTTAACTATTTTGGTTTGCTTCAGAAAAAAACTTAAACGTATTTTTCAGCAATTTCGTGGTCAACCAATATACGTCCGCAATACTCACAAACAATTACTTTTTTGTGCATACGGATGTCCAACTGGTGCTGAGGCGGAATTTTATTGAAACAGCCACCGCAAGCATCGCGTTCAATTTGCACCACTGCCAAGCCGTTGCGGGCATTGCGGCGGATACGTTTATAGGCCACGATAAGGCGATCCTCAATTTGTTGTTCATGCATGGCGGCCTTGGCCACCAAATCTTCTTCTTCTTTTTCAGTTTCTTCAACGATGGATTGCAGCTCCGACTTCTTCACCACAAGGTCAGCCGAACGTTCGTTCAGTCGTGCTTTGGCTTCATTAATTTCTGCCTGAAGCTCTTCAACCTTGGCGGTAAATTCGCGGATACGTTTTTCGGAAAGTTGGATTTCGAGGTTTTGAAATTCAATTTCTTTTGACAAAGAATCGTATTCGCGGTTGTTGCGGACATTCATTTGTTGCTCTTCGTAGCGTTTGATCAGCGCGGCACTATCTTTCATAGCCAACTTTTTGTCGGCAATGCTTTGATTGAGGGCAATGGTTTCATTCTCGAAATTTTCAACACGTGTTTCAAGACCGGCAATCTCATCTTCGAGGTCTTGCACTTCCAATGGCAATTCTCCCCTGATAATTCTGATTCTATCAGTCTGTGTATGTAGCTGTTGTAAAGCATACAAAGCAATTAACTTCCGTTCTACACTAATTTCAACAGGCTCTTCAATCGCTGTATTGCTCATTTTCTGTTTATCAGTTTGGGTCTCTTTCGACATAATAAAATGGGTTTCTATTTGAAATAATATCTTACTGCGTTTGTGTTCACGTCAGAAAACAGGACTGCAAAATTAGCATTTTTTTTCCTTAAAATATCAGCCATCAATTCTTTCGTAAATTGTTCTGTTTCAAAGTGCCCTACATCAACCATCAGAAGTGCCCCATCGGGATCAAAAAACTGATGGTATTTAATGTCGGCGGTGATAAAAGCATCGGCTCCTGCGCTTTTTGCTTGTGGCAACAGAAAAGCTCCTGAGCCTCCGCAAAAGGCCACTTTTTCAATCTTCCGGTGTAAAAAAGGTGAATGTCGTATAACCGGAACGCGAAAAACCTGCCTCAAATGCTCCAGAAATTCAATTTCATCCATAGGCTTTGGCAATAAACCTATCATTCCGGCACCCGCATTGGACCAATTGTTATGAAGTTCAATCACATCATAAGCTACCTCTTCGTAAGGATGAACCGTTTTCATGGCTTTCGTCACCTGATGGATTAGATAGTTTGGAACAACCATTTCAATCCGTTGCTCCGGTTCAAAGTGTAACTCTTCTGCGGTTCCAACAAAAGGTCGGGCCTCGTTATTTGCTTTAAAAGTACCCAATCCATTGATATTGTAACTGCATGAGCTGTAATTACCTATGTGGCCCCCGCCCGCTTCAAACATAGCTTCACGAACGGCATCGGCATGAGATTCAGGCACAAAAGTGATCAGCTTATTTAATATGCCCGCCTTTGCATCAAGGATTTGTGTGGCAACAATTCCAAGCTTGTCAGCAATTCTTTTGTTAACTCCAAGGTTGCTGTTATCTAAATTGGTGTGCATGGCGGCCAAAGCAATATTGTTACGAATAGCCAAAAGCACTGTTCTTTCGACATAAGTTGCCGGTGTTAAACGTTTTAAGCCGTGAAAAATAATAGGATGATGCGAAAGCACCAAGCCACAGCCCCGATCAATAGCCTCTTGCACAACCGCCTCTGTAATGTCAATGCAAAGCAAAACCCTCTCCACTTCGGCTTGTCCATCGCCCACAAGTAATCCACTGTTGTCATAAGATTCCTGAAGTCGCAACGGTGCAACCTCCTCAATGATTGCAAGAATATCTTTTATTTTCATTTTTAAGCTCGTGTTTCAATAAGTTTTTTTTCAACTTTTGGATTTCGCACAAAAACTTCCAACATCTGAAAAAAGCCCTCCTCAAGAAAAGACTACCAATAGTAACTTTATTTGGCTTTTAGCGTACAAAAGTACGCTAATTCATTTGAAATGTGTAATTTCGCACATACTGCACTGTGGTTTTTATAGGAACATTTAACATTTTACGTTTGCCATGAAGTTTTTCTTGCTCCCGTTTGCATGGTTATTTCATTTGGTAATCCTTTTGAGACACAAACTTTTTGATTGGCGCATCCTCAAGTCAAGTACTTTTCGTATTCCGGTGATTTGTGTTGGAAATTTAACTGTTGGAGGAACAGGCAAAACACCTCATATTGAGTATCTTATAAGGTTATTTCAAGATCGTTTTCAGGTGGCTGTCCTCAGCAGAGGATACGGAAGGCAAAGCAAAGGCTTTTTGGTGGCCACCGCCGACACTACCGCCAGTCAAATTGGCGATGAGCCCCGACAATATTCATTAAAATATCCAAAAGCGACTGTTGCTGTGCATGAACGACGCGTGAAAGGCATTCAATTACTGCTTGAAAATGAGGCTAAACCAAATTTGATTTTATTAGATGATGCTTTTCAACACAGATATGTTAAAGCCGGACTGAATATTTTACTCACTGATTATCACCACCTCTATACCGATGATTATTTGCTGCCTGTCGGGAGGCTTCGCGACACCAGATCATCGGCTCAAAGAGCACAAGCGATTGTTGTCACTAAAATGCCTCATGTTTTCTCTCCTTTCATCGAACAGGATTTGGTAAAAAAAATCCAGCCATTGCCGCATCAAACATTGTTTTTTTCATATTTTAAATATGGTAATTACCTTCCTGTTTTCAATCAAAGTGAGGTTTTTATTCCAAAAAATATTTCTAGCATATTATTGGTTACCGGCATTGCCAACGTTTATCCCTTAAAGGAGCATCTTTTGGGCAAATGCACCGATTTGGTCGAGCTGAGCTATCCCGATCATCACCATTACACTGAAAATGACCTGCAAAAAATCAGTGAAACATTCCATGACATTTTAGGAAAAAGCAAAATTATCCTTACGACCGAGAAAGACGCTGTCAGATTCAAGGATTCTGAGTACCTTCGCATCTTAGAAAAATTGCCTGTCTTTTATATTCCCATCAAGGTGGCGTTTCATAAAAGTAAAGGCATAAGTTTTGATGAATATATTGAAGACTATGTTAAAAAAAATCGCTGAAACAGCATCGTTTATTGCACAACACATCAGTACAAAGCCTGAGATCGGAATTATTTTAGGCACCGGATTGGGTGAATTGGTCAACGAAATTAAGATAGAAAAGGCTATTCCTTACCATGAAATTCCAAATTTCCCTGTTTCTACAGTCCATGGCCACAAAGGACAACTCATTTTTGGCACCTTAAGTGGCAGAAATATTGTAGCCATGCAAGGTCGTTTCCACTTTTATGAGGGTTACACCATGCAGGAAGTCACCTTTCCCGTTCGGTTGATGAAACAGCTTGGCATTGAATTGTTGATTATTTCCAACGCCAGCGGCGGATTAAAAGAAGATTTTCAAGTGGGTGACTTGATGTTGATTTCTGACCATATCAACCTGATGCCTAACCCATTGATCGGTAAAAATGATGACGAAGTAGGCCCCAGATTTCCGGATATGAGCGATGCTTATGACCATCGGATTTTACAAACCGCCCACAAAGTAGCGCGCAGATGTGGCATCAAAGTTCACGAAGGGGTTTATGCGGCTGTTACCGGCCCCACCTTTGAAACTCCCGCCGAATATCACTATATCAACGTAATTGGAGGCAGTGCCGTTGGCATGTCAACTGTTCCGGAGGTGATCGTGGCCCGCCACATGAAACTGCCGGTGTTTGCTGTTTCTGTTATTTCCGACCTCGGCGTGAGAGGAAAAATAGTTCAAATTTCGCATGAAGAAGTGATTGAGGCTGCTGCTGCAGCCCAACCCAAAATGACCATGTTGATCAAAGAATTGTTAAAAGAACCGATCATTTAACGCGAAGAGTTGGCCAACGCGACAAAAAATATCTACTTCGCCTCCGATTTTCATTTGGGGGTGCCAGATCATCAACGCAGCCTCGAAAGAGAGAAAAAATTGGTACGTTGGCTCAATTTTATTGAACCCACTGCGTCTGAGATTTTCTTGATGGGTGATATCTTTGACTTTTGGTTTGAATACAAAACAGTTGTCCCAAAAGGCTATGCACGTTTGATGGGCAAAATTGCCGACCTGACAGACAAAGGTATTCCCGTTCATGTGTTTAGAGGCAACCACGATTTGTGGGCTTTCGATTATCTTGAAAAAGAAATTGGCGTAAAACTCTATCGTAGGCCTATGCGACGAACCTTTGGAGACAAAAACTTTTTTTTAGCTCATGGCGATGGCCTCGGACCGGGCGACAACGGATACAAATTTATTAAAAAGGTTTTTGAAAATAAAGTCAATCAATTCTTTTTTAACTGGTTACATCCCGATGTTGGCACGAAGATGGGACTTTATTTTTCTAAAAAGAGTCGCATAGCCAACATAGCTCGTGAACAAAAAAGCGAGCAACGGATAGATATTGAAAGTGAAATGCTGTATAAATATTGCCTCCGAAAATTAGAGCAACAGCCTGAAATTGATTACTTTGTATTTGGACACCGCCACCTTCCGTTGGAACAAGAAATAGCCGGAAAAGCTAAAATGGTCATTCTGGGTGATTGGATCATCCACTTTAGTTACGCCATTTTTGATGGGCAAGAACTGAGACTTGCCTTTTTTAAAGATTAGTTTTTTGAAGCAAAACGTTTTGAATCGCTTTCACTTTCGCCTTCCTTGTTTTTGAGCAATTGCAAAATCAAACCCTCTGAAAAAGAAGGAGCCAATAGCGCTCCTTTGGCTCCCAATCCATTGAAAATGTATAGCTGTGGATGTACAGGATGGTTTCCGACAACTGGCCTACGGTCGGCCACTGCCGGACGAATACCGGCCTGATGTTCCACCACTTCAAATGGCAACAACAAAATGTTTTTCAATTTTTCAGTCAAAGTGGCGGCGGCTTGAGATGTAGTTTCTTCGCTCAGATCGGCCCAATCATAAGTGCTGCCCACCCGAAATAAATCATCCCCGAGAGGCAAAATGAAAATGTCTTTGTTTACAACTTCATCCAACTTGAGGTTTTTGACGCGAATGGTTAGCACCTCCCCTTTTACAGGACGAAAAGGAATAAACTGAAACCAAGGATTCTTTGTGGCGAGATGTCCTTCGCAAAAAACTACAGCATCAGCCGTCAAGTTTTCGTAACGAACTCCGTTATTTTCCAAAATCAAACGCTGATGGTCAAATTGCTCATCAATGAGTAACGACCTTTCTATTAGCATATTACGAACCAAAGAAACCAACTTTAGGATGTCCACCCAAGCGGCTTTTTTCACCCTACCATAACCGTGAGGCGCAAGGAAGGAATTACTTACAAAATAAGCAGGTATGACTTCATCGAGCAGTTCATCAAAACCCGGCGCCATGATTTTAGCTTTCCATTTTTCAGGTTCATCCTGACCAAAAACACGCAAGATATTTGTTGGATGATACACAACCTGACCGGTTTCAGCTTCAAACTGCCGATAAAAATTTTCGGCTTGATGAAACAGCTTCGGACACTTCCAGCTGAGGGTAAGGTACCGAAAAACAACAGGATTCATCAGTCCGGCAGCCACTTTAGAAGCCGATGATAGCGCAGCTTTGTCAATCACCACAAAAGGAATATTGCTTTGCAACAACTTATAAGCCAGCATACTACCGGCAATACCCTGACCTACAATAATGAAACGGGTAGAAGACATAAAATCAGGCAAAAAGTTGAATCAACTCCACCAAACGGTTGGCATAACCCACTTCGTTGTCATACCAAGCCACCACCTTTACCAGTTTATTGCGATCGCCCAGCACAGCTGTAAGCCCGGCATCGAACACGGCAGAGTGGGTGTTTCCAAGAACGTCAACCGAAACGATCGGGTCTTCGGTATATTGAAGAATTCCTTTCAACTCATTTTGAGCAGCTTCCTTAAAAGCCAGATTGATTTCTTCCACCGTAGCCGAGCGTTCGAGGGTGCAAGTGAGGTCGGTGAGAGAGCCGTCGGCAACGGGAACACGAATTCCGGCTCCACCCAGATTGCCTTTAAGATGCGGAAAGATTCGAGTAGCAGCCTTGGCCGCACCTGTAGTAGTTGGAACAATGGAAGTGGATGCTGCCCTGCCTCTGCGCCAATCTTTGTGCGGACCGTCCACCAAATTTTGGTCTTTGGTGTATGAGTGAACCGTAGTGATAAAACCTTTCTCCACGCCCCAGCGTTCGTGCAACACCTTTATCAAAGGCGCAACATTATTGGTAGTACAAGAAGCATTGGAAATGATCACGTCTTCGCGATGAATGAGGTGATTGTTGACCCCCAATACGATATACGGTACTTTTTCGGATTCATCTTTCGCTGGTGCAGAAATTATGACTTTTCGTGCCCCCGAATCATTCACATGTCGGAGGGCATGTTCAGGAGCCGTAAACAATCCTGTTGACTCAATAACGACATCAATTTTGAAGGCTTTCCAGGGTAAGTTTGAAGGATCGGGAATTGACAACACCTTAATCGGCTTTCCATCAACAAAAAGCATTGATTCATCAGCGGTTACCACTCCGGGATACAAGCCATGCACCGAATCATATTTGAACAGATGTGCCAAATTGAAGGCATCGGTGAGGTCGTTCACCGCCACCACTTCCATGTCGTGGCGTTGCATCAAATACCTCATGGTAACTCTGCCAATTCTTCCAAATCCGTTGATCGCGATACGTATCTTTTTCATTTAATTTTTGATTTTTGGTTCGTCCGATTGGTTTGAAACACAGGACGGGTAGAAGTTAATCTTCGTATAAAGCCCTTCTTTGTTCTCTAATTTTATCATCGCTGATAAAATCTTCATACTCCATCAGCTTATCAATCATGCCATTCGGCCCGATTTCGATGATACGGTTACACACCGTTTGAATAAACTGCTGGTCATGCGACGACATGAGCACGTTGCCTTTAAATTTGATAAGGGTATTGTTGAATGCCTGAATTGACTCCAGATCAAGGTGATTGGTTGGCGTGTCGAGTATCATTACATTGGCATTTCTGATCATCATTCGAGCAATCATACAACGCACTTTTTCGCCCCCGGAAAGCACATTGGCCTTCTTGTAGATTTCCTCGCCGGAGAAAAGCATTTTGCCTAAAAAGCCGCGCAAATAAATTTCTGTGGTATCTTGCGAAAACTGTGCCAGCCAATCGGTGAGCGAAAGATCGGTGTCGAACAAATGGTCATACTCCAATGGCAGATAGGCTTTTGTAATGGTTTGTCCCCAGAGGAAGCTACCACTGTCAGCTTGCTCGTGACCTTTCAAGATTTCAAAAAGCAAGGTCATGGCCCGGGTGTCTCGTGATAAGAAAATGACCTTGTCTTCTTTTTGGAGGGTGAAACTAACATCTTTGAACAAAAATTTTCCATCGAGGCTTTTGCTTAGTCCTGTCACTTCGAGAATTTGATTGCCTGGTTCACGTTCAGAGGTGAAAATGATAGCCGGATAGCGCCGCGTTGATGGTTTGATTTCTTCGATGTTGAGCTTCTCAATCATCTTTTTCCGACTCGTCGTTTGCTTCGACTTAGAAGCATTGGCACTAAAACGCGCAATAAATTCTTGAAGTTCCTTCTTACGGTCTTCAGCCTTTTTATTTTGTGTTTGTAGCTGACGCAAAGCCAGTTGACTCGACTCGTACCAAAACGAATAATTGCCGGGGAAAAGCTGAACCCTACTGAAATCAATATCAACGATATGGGTACAAATGGCGTCCAAGAAGTGACGGTCGTGCGAAACAACCAACACGGTGCTTTCAAAAAACGAAAGGTAATTCTCCAACCAGTTCACTGTTTCAAGGTCGAGGTCGTTGGTAGGCTCATCAAGTAAAAGGTTATCGGGCTTTCCAAAAAGGGCCTGCGCAAGCAACACTTTCACTTTTTCTTTTGCGGTAAGCTCACCTACATTTTTTAGGTGTTGATCTTCTTTGATGCCCAATCCGCTCAACAAACTGGCGGCAGCGCTTTCGGCATTCCAGCCATCCATGTCGGCAAACTTTTCCTCCAATTCAGAAACACGATGTCCGTCTTCATCAGTAAAATCCGTTTTAGAGTATATGGCATCTTTCTCCGTCATCACCGACCAAAGTTGTTCGTGGCCCATGAGGACCGTAGTTAACACAGGCACATCATTGTATTCGGAGTGGTTTTGTCGCAACACCGAAAGCCGTTCTCCGGGCCCAAGATGCACCGATCCTTTCGAAAATTCTATATCGCCCGACAGCATTTTTAAAAAAGTAGATTTTCCGGCACCGTTTGCACCGATGATACCGTAAATATTGCCGGGGGTAAACTTGAGGTTTACATCCTGAAACAAGACTCTTTTTCCGAACTGTATTCCCAAGTTTGAGACTGTAATCATTTCATTGATAATTTGTTAAACGTAATTCAGTTTGCCATTTAAGCAAGGTGCAAAGGTAGGTTTTTTTCGCAAAGCCTGTGCCTGAGCTTTACAGCATTATCTGGTGAAATGAAACCATAAAAAGAAATGATAAAACACCTAAGAATGCCTCCATCAAAAGACACCGCTTTCCAACCCACTGATTGTTGACATTTTAGAGCAATCCATGGTAGTATTTTGGCTTATTGCTTACCTTTGTTGCTACCAAATCAATCGCGATGAACCCATTCAACTTTCACTCCAAAGACACCATTTTCGCCCTGTCAACAGCAGCCGGTATGGCCGCCATCGCAGTGGTGCGCATTTCAGGGCCTGACAGCTTTTCGCTTGTAGGACAGCTTTTTAAGGCACAGACCAAGCATTTCAATCCGCAGCAGGCCGAAAGTCACAAAAGCTATTTTGGCCATATCTATGATGGTGAAGATGTTTTGGATGAGGTACTTGTGTCTTTTTTTCAAGGGCCACGCTCCTACACCGGCGAAGATGTGGTTGAAATCAGCTGTCATGGATCGGTGTATGTGCAGCAGCGGTTGTTGCATCTGCTTTTAGAGCAAGGCGCGCGTCCGGCAGAGGCCGGCGAATTTACCATGCGTGCCTTTGCCCATCGTCGCTTCGACCTCACCCAAGCCGAGGCCGTGGCCGATTTGATTGCCAGCAACTCCAAAACAACCCATGAACTCGCCATCAAACAAATGCGCGGCACCTTTTCAAATAAAATTGAACAACTGCGCAAAAATCTCATTGATTTTGCTTCACTCATTGAATTGGAGCTTGATTTTGCAGAAGAGGATGTGGAATTTGCAGATAGAAAGGCATTTATCAAACTTATCCACGACATCCAAAAAGAAATCAAACTGCTTACTGACAGTTTCAAGACGGGTAATGTGATCAAAACGGGAATTCCGGTAGCCATCATCGGCAAACCAAATGTTGGGAAATCTACCCTGCTCAACGCTATCCTCAACGAAGAAAAAGCAATTGTAAGCGACATTCCCGGTACAACACGCGATGTGATTGAAGACACCATCGTCATTGATGGATACAACTTTAGGTTTATTGATACTGCCGGCTTGCGCCAATCCGACGACCTGATTGAAAACATGGGGATTGAAAAAACCTTTGAAAAAATTCGACAAGCAGCTATTATCCTATATGTCTGCGACTTATCAGTCTGTAAAGGTGAGTCTGCCGATGAGATGTTTGAAGAATTTAATGCGTTGGTAAAGGAACACGATAAGCATTTCATTCTAATTAGCAATAAAATTGACGAAATTGATGAGGTTCCCGCTCGTTTTCGCGAGATGGTCGAACTCGAAACGATTTTTGTTTCGGCTAAACGCAAAGAAAACATCCAGCTGATTGCCGATAGCTTGAGCAAAGCCGTGAAGAAATTCACCTTTCAGGCCGACACCATTGTGAGTAATGTGCGGCATTTTCACGCACTAAAAAAAACCTCAATAGCCTTAACCGATGTAGAAAAAAACCTGCATACCGGCCTCTCTACTGATCTTATCGCCATTGACATTAAAACCGCGCTGTATCACCTTGGGACCATCACGGGGCAGATATACACAGACGAGATTTTAGGGAATATTTTTAGTAAATTTTGTATCGGAAAGTAACCCCCCAAAGCAACCTAACACCTAAAAATAAGAAACCTACATAACGCCGAATATGTCAGCACTTTATGTATATTCAACCATAGGTTTATTTTGTGTTGTTAGTTGGTAATTTATACTATTGTGTACCTTATTTGTATCGGTTTTACCGATTTGTTTTTTTTACCATGATTTTGTACCCTGAATATTTTACAAAATCGAACATTTTTTAAAAAAAACTAAACTTTACACTTTGATACAATGTTAGGAACCCTTAGGCAACTTATCCAATTTGTAAATTACCAAAAAAGAATAGGTAGCCCCTGAATTGTTTTTCAGTAGAGTGTTGCGATTCGCGAATTGATTTCGTACTCATATCAAAATCTTAAAATCCGCCAATCCCTATTATTAACACAAAAAGCAACATTTCGATGGACAACAATTTCCGCAATTGCGGCGAACAAAATAGCCGCCGACAAACAAAAATCCCTTAGGTATATATTTAAAAATCCGCTGATCAACAAAACCACGACTGAAAGCCAATCATAAAACCGGAATTTAAGTCCGGTTTTATGAATCGCTATAGGCAGTTGGTCTGATTTTTTATTTCAAGTACAACAACAAACAGGGTGTTAAACCTTTAACTTGCTAATTTTCACTTCCCAAACTTCAGGGCCTTGTTGTAAATATTCCCAACCAAACTCTTTACCTTTTTCTGCGGTAAACTGATAATAAAGTGGTTTTGGATCGTGATCGTTTTGAAGGATAAAAGCTTCACCAACAAGTAGATCCTCATATTTCTGAAATATTGTAGGGTGTTTATACCTTGGTTCGATTTTCGTTACATCTAATAAGTCCATAATTTTAAAAGATTAAAAAGTTTTAAGATTTTCTGTCCGGCAAATATATAAAATAATTACATAAAAGACCTTTTTGTCTTTTTTTAAAATTATACCGTTGGTTGAATGCAATCACATCCACTGTGAGCCTGACTTCCGAAATAAAGTTTATGATCTACCTTCAAAAAAAGGCCAGTAGTTAGCTGACCTCTTTTTGTTATTCATTCACCACTTTGAAAACCTTCGTCTTTGTTTTGGTGTTGACTTGAATAAAAAGGAGGCCCTTTTGTTTCAAATCCAATTGTAAGGAGTTGCTTTCGGCTTCGATTTGCTGTAAAAGTCGTCCCTGAGCATCAAAAACCCGAACTTGGTTAAGCAATTCGTTTTGAGTGTTGACCAATAGTTTTCCGCTTGAGGGATTGGGTCCCACATGCACATCGGCATTGGCCAATTCATTGCTGACCGAAAGTAAGCCTGAAAGATTATATTTTCTTAAAAACTGCCAAATAACTGCACTTGCACTAAAATCCATATTGGTAACATTGATGTTCAGTGGTGCTCCGGGCCATGAATGTCCGCCACCAATAATTTTATAATGTTCCACCGTTGTTCCTGCATCGCCGTCACCGTATAGATAATGTTCGGCAGTACAACCATCAGTAGTATTTACATCGGGCAATTGCGTTACTACCGGCGTTGATGTGCAATGATTGGCATCAATCCAGTGGGTTAAAATAGTCGGCACCGACAAAAAGAAGGCGTTTCCATTGTAAGGCACTGTTCCGTCAGCCGTTCCATGAATGTGCATCACCGGAATGGGTCGCGAAGGAGTACAATTCATAAAATTAGCGGTGGTCATTGTTCCGGTAACCGAAGCCACGGCAGCTATTTTATTGTTCAAAAAACAGGCAAGACTGTAGGACATGAATCCGCCGTTGCTCATTCCTGTGCTGTAAAGACGACGATCATCAATATTATAATGTGCTGATATGGTGTCTATTAAAGCTGATAAAAAACCAACATCATTCACATTTGAAGTTCCGAAAGTGTTCCAGTGCATGGTGTTGTTAAAGTCGGGAGTTCCGTTAGGTACTACCAATATAAATCCGGCCGTATCAGCAATCGGACGAAATTCGCCATATTGCATTTGCTCCATCATATTTGAACCATAACCATGAAGGTTCAGCAAAAGTGGCGCGGCATTTTGTGCTGAATAACTGGCAGGAACATATAAAAGGTAACTGCGTTCGAGGCCCTCGAACACAAAACTTGCCTGCACCGTAGCTTGTGAATAAGCAGGCTTATGTACAAATCCGGCAACCATAAGTAAAAAAAGGACTATTTTATTGTTCATTTGATGTGTTTTTGTTCTAACAAAACTAAACAATTTTAATTTCGATGGATTATTTCTTGTTCTCGGCACGCGGAAATAAACGGCTAACCACTTGTGTGCGGTAGTCGAAAATGGTCTGTAGCTGACGTTTTACAAAAAGCCAGTGGGCTATTTTTCCTAAAAAACTAAAAGGCATGAGGTAACTCACAACGTCTTCCATTTCAACGCCGTCATCAACTTGCCTAAAATGGTGTTCGTGATGCCACATCCTATACGGCCCGAAGCGTTGTTCGTCCACAAAAAATTTCTTTTCAGCAACATGTGTAATCTCAGTCACCCAATTCATCGGGATGCCGGCAATGGGCTTCAGAGTATAGGCAATGATTTGTCCGGGATACATTTTTCCTTCACCTCCGGCCTTAATCACAAAACCCATAGATGCAGGTGTAATTTTTTGAAGGTTATGTGGCGAACTAAAAAATTCCCACACCTCTTCTAACGATGCGTTCACAAAAAGACGCGTATGCAGTTGGTACATAGTTTTTATTTAGTAAACATCTCGTTCACAAAAAAGTTCTTTCGTTGAAAGTTAATTTTTCATATCTATGCATTTTGAATTGAAAAGCTTTTTTCATTCGACGAATGGACAAGAAGTTTTTTTGGCATTAAAAGAGCAACTAAAACTTGTTTTGTTAATTTTACCGATTCTAAAAATGCTTCATCATGATAAAAACCAAACCACGCCTAAGTTTTTGGCAGATATGGAACATGAGCTTCGGCTTCATGGGGATACAAATGGGCTTTGCCTTGCAAAATGCCAACGCGAGCCGCATTTTGCAAACCTTTGGAGCTGACGTAGAACATCTCTCATGGTTTTGGCTGGTAGCACCCATCACCGGAATGATTGTTCAACCCATCATTGGGCATTACAGCGACCGCACCTGGACCCGCCTTGGCCGTCGCCGACCTTATTTCCTTTTTGGTGCCATTATGACGGCAGTGGGACTGATTCTGATGCCCAACTCACCTATGTTTGCTTCCATTTTGCCTCCGTTGTGGATTGGTGCCGGTATGTTAATGATCATGGATGCCTCGGTGAACGTGGCCATGGAACCTTTCAGAGCCTTGGTAGCCGACAAACTACCCACCGACCAGCGCACATTGGGTTTTTCTGTTCAAACCCTTTTAATTGGAATTGGAGCCGTTATTGGCTCTTATTTGCCCTATGTTTTTTCCAACTGGTTAGGATATGATGAAGTAGCCGGTGAAGGCATAGTTCCCATGAGCCTGAAGCTTTCATTTATTGTAGGTGCTACCGTTTTGGTATCCTCCATTTTATGGACGGTTTTTACCACCAAAGAATATTCGCCCGAAGAGCAAGCCTCCTTCGATGATCATCAAAGCGAAGATGTAGAAGAATCGTCAGTAGGTATCATGGAGATTTTCAAAGATTTCGCCCAAATGCCTAAGACCATGAAACAGTTGGGACTGGTGCAATTTTTCTCCTGGTTTGCTTTGTTTTCCATGTGGGTGTTCACCACTCCTGCCCTAGCGCAACATGTGTGGGGTTTATCGCCACACGACCGCAGCTCGGCAGCCTTTAACGAAGCAGGCGATTATGTGGGTGTTATTTTTGGAACCTACAATTTGATTGCAGCCATGTTTGCCATGGCGCTGCCGGTAATTGCCGCAAAAGTAGGACGCAAACATACCCACGCCATTAACCTTGCCATCGGTGGTTTAGGGATGATCTCTATCATTTTTATTACTTCACCCGAAATGAAATGGTTGCTCCACCTCAGTATGATTGGCGTTGGTATTGCTTGGGCCAGCATTCTCGCCATGCCTTATGCCATTCTTGCCGGAAGCCTCCCTGCCCACAAAATGGGCGTTTATATGGGCATCTTTAACTTTTTCATCACCTTCCCACAGATTATGAATGGCGTTTTTGGCGGTCCCATCGTGAAATACTTTTACAACGGCAATGCCATTTATGCATTGGTGGCAGCAGGATTCATGCTTCTTTTAGGGGCCATTTCGGTTGTTTTTGTTAAAGATACTGACGATATCGTTCAATAAAATCTCCCCCATAGATTCAGGAAGTAAAAAGCTAGCTCATCAGGATCACCTTCATTTAAGGCTGAATTGTTTGCACGCACTCACGGATTTTAGCACACAACACCGATCCGTTACCCGAGTAATAACCTGCTTGCTGACAATGCACTTTCATGGTATTATCGAATAAAATCGAAAACGGAGGCTTAGCACCCATGGCCCGCTGAAAATCACCATTGATGTCGTAATAGACCTCAAGATCAAGTTCTTGGGCATCAAGCCAAGGCTTAACCTGATAAGAGGCGGTTTGATTGTCGGTACAAATAGCAATCAAACGTACTTTATCTCCTAAAAGAGAATCTTGCATGATTTGGTACATGTTTTTAAGGTTTTCAGCTGAAGATTTATCCGTCAGCTTCCAAAAAATCATTAGAATAGGACTACCGTTGGAGCGAATGGTCGTCGCATCTACATGCTTTCCTCTACTGTTGATGAGCTTTACCGATGGTAAAGCGTGTTGCTGTGCACGACTTGCAAAAGTGCAGAATAATAATAGCAGCAACGAAATTATCGTCCTGCTCAAGTGTTTGGTGTTGATTTTCATCGTTTGAGGCTGTTGTCGAAGCAAAAATAACACATACCAAAAGGAATTGCAATTATTTTATCATCTTTTTTACGAAATAAAAATGAAGGTTTTAAAAGTTGACGCGTGATAAAATTGTGCCACCTTCGCCAACAATATTTTCAAATTTTCAGTAAAAATATTGGGTCGTACGCGTAAATGTCCTTTGACAAAAAAGTTAGCCTTAGTCTTGCAACAAACCGATTATTTTATCGGATAGAGCTTTCAGATCCAAGTTTTCGCCTTTGACTATGATTTGGGCTTGACTGTAAAAAATATTGCGCTGCCGCATACTTTCTTGAATAAAGGGCAGTAGCTCATTTTCGTCTTTATTTGCAACCAAAGGTCTTTTCTTTCTAGAGGTTTTCAGACGTTCAGCGATGCTTACCGGCGACATACGAATATAAACAGTGATGCCGTTTTGGTTCATCCAATGGATGTTGTCATAAAAACATGGCGTTCCACCTCCGGTTGCAATAATGCCCTCAGGAATGTTGGTGGTTTCCTTCAGCAATCCACTTTCAAGCTTTCTGAACAACGTTTCATCATAACGTTGAAAAAAAGAACTGATTTCTATTTTATAGCGTTCTTCAAACAACACATCTAAGTCAAAAGAAGGCATATTGAGCAATGCCGACAAGCGTTTGGCAGCGGTAGATTTTCCTGAACCCATATAACCGATCAGGTAAACGCGCATTTTTTTATTCAGCTTAGGTGAACGCAGCCTTAAAAAAGCCGCGAAGGATTATTTACGACCAATGGCCCTTTTTGCAGCTTCGACAATATCTTTGGTATCTAGCCCATAAGCGGTGAGCAACTCTTCCGGCGTTCCGCTCTGCCCGAATTGGTCGTCCACAGCCACCATCTCTATTGGAGAAGGGAGTTGGCGGCCCAACAATTGAGCGATGCTGTCGCCCAAGCCACCATTGCGTTGATGTTCTTCGGCAGTTACCACACAGCCTGTTTTGCGCACCGATTGAAGCACGGCTTCCACATCTAAAGGCTTCACAGTGTGTATGTTGATGAGCTCGGCGTTGATGCCTTGACTGCGCAATTGCCGAAGTGCTTCCACAGCCTTCCAAACCAAATGACCGTTGGCAAAAATGCTAACATCAGCACCTTCGGCCAACACATCGGCTTTTCCAATGATGAAAGGACGATCTTCGGGAGTGAAATTGGGTACTTTTGGACGGCCAAAACGCAAATATACAGGGCCTTCAAAGTCAGCAATGGCCATTGTTGCCGCTTTGGTTTGGTTATAATCGCAAGGTACGACCACTGTCATTCCGGGCAACATTTTCATCATGCCGATGTCTTCAAGTATTTGGTGGGTGGCGCCATCTTCGCCCAAGGTGAGGCCTGCATGTGAAGCACAAATTTTAACATTTTTGCTCGAATAGGCGACAGATTGTCTGATTTGGTCATACACCCTGCCCGTTGAAAAGTTAGCGAAAGTGCCTGTAAAAGGAATATAGCCACCAATAGTTAAGCCCGCAGCCATGCCAATCATGTTGGCCTCAGAAATACCGACTTGAAAAAATCTTTCGGGAAACTCTTTCACAAAAGCATCCATTTTTAGCGAGCCGATAAGGTCGGCACACAAAGCCACAACTTTGGGGTTTATTTTTCCAAGTTCAGCCAGTCCGGCTCCAAAACCTGAACGTGTATCTTGATGATTAAGAATAGTAAATTCCATTAGTTTGTTTTGATTTTGATTAATAATCGCCAAGCGTTTGTTCTAACTGATTCAATGCCAATTCTTTTTGTTCGTCGTTGGGAGCGGTTCCATGCCATTTGTGGGTTCCCATCATAAAGTCAACACCAAAACCCATTTCGGTTTTCATCAGCAGCATTACAGGCGCAGCCTTTCCGGTGTATTCCTTGGCCAAATGCAGGGTTTCTATAACCTCGTTCATATCATTGCCATCGAAAGTCATCACCGACCAGCCAAAAGCTTCGTATTTCGCCTTTAAGTCGCCAAGCGAAATGATGTCGTCCACCGGCCCATCAATTTGTTTGCCATTGTAATCAATAATAGCAATCAAATTATCTAGGCCTTTGGCACCTGCATGTAGAGCAGCTTCCCAAATTTGCCCCTCTTGCTGTTCGCCGTCGCCCATCAAAACATACACCAAATG
>JAEWWJ010000058.1 GCA_023396415.1 Bacteroidota bacterium | reverse complement strand
GCAAGGGTCAAATCAAGCTCGAAATTCAAGTCGAGATGCATGGATTCAAGGTAGTCGAACAAGGTTTGCATTTCGCTGATTCCTTTGGCACCGGTTTCATTGTCACCAATCAGTTGTGCCATTTGTTGCAGTTTTTCGCGGCTGCTGCCTTGCATAAAAAGAACTGGCTGTAACTTATCCACTGCATTTTGGTCAATCCCTTTGGCCAAAAGCTCGTTGTTCACCAGCTCAATACCAATCTTATCAAGCTTATCAATGGCAACAGTAATGTCGGTAATTGCTTCTGGCTTTCCGATATAACTCGCTATACCGGCAAGAATTTTTCGATTGTTGATTTTCACAACTACCTTAATTCCAAGCTTTTTAAAAACGTCGTTCACCATTTGAACCAGTTCGGCCTCGTTGAGTAAGGCATCGCTTCCAACAATATCGGCATCGCATTGATAAAACTCACGGTAACGTCCTTTTTGAGGCCGATCGGCACGCCAAACCGGTTGAATTTGATAGCGTTTGAACGGAAAAACAATGTCGTTGCGGTATTGTACAACATAGCGGGCAAAAGGAACAGTTAAATCATATCGCAATCCTTTTTCGCTAACGAAAGGGAGTAAGGAAGTAGCATCCGAATCAGCTGAGAGGTTATTTACTCCGGAAAGAAAATCGCCGGAATTGAGGATGCGAAACAGCAGTTTATCACCTTCTTCTCCATACTTTCCCAACAAAGTTGACAACATTTCCATGGATGGCGTTTCAATGGGTTGATAGCCATAAAGCTGAAATACGCTCCTGATGGTATCAAAAATATAGTTGCGCTGGGCCATCACTAAGGGGCCAAAGTCGCGTGTGCCTTTTGGAATCGAGGGTTTCTGAGCCATTCTTTGTGTTAAATTTTAAAAACGCAAAGGTAACGAAATGTTGTTTGGGCTCGAAAGCAGCGCCGTGAAGGCAAATTCGTTTGACTTATTAAGAATGTTTCTAAATTAATTACATTTTTTTTTAAAATGGATTGAATACTACCTTTGTGCGCAAATTTTAAATATCTCACTATGGAACATTCACACACAGCTATTCCGCTTTGGGCATCCATACCCTTTGCCATTATGTTATTATTCATTGCCATTGGGCCTTTGTTTTTTCACCATTGGTGGGAAGAAAACAAAAACAAATTGATTGTCAGTCTTGTTTTAGGTATCCCAACGGCCATTTACCTCATCGCATCAGGGCTTACCCATGATTTGATGCACCAAATGATCTTCGATTACATTCCATTTATCGTCCTTTTAGGATCACTGTTTGTCATTACCGGTGGCATTCAGCTTAAAGGTGATATCGAAGCCAAACCGTCCATCAACACATTGTTTTTGGCTATCGGTGCCCTTCTCGCCTCGTTTATGGGAACAACCGGAGCGGCCATGTTGTTGATCCGACCGGTGATAAAAACCAATTCGGAACGCAAGTATAAAGTGCATACCATTTTGTTTTTTATTGCTATTGTAGCCAATGCCGGCGGTATGCTCACTCCACTTGGCGATCCACCGTTGTTTTTGCTCTATTTAAGAGGTGCTCCATTTGAGTGGTTTTTCCACCTCACCAAGGAGTGGGCTTTTGTGAACGGAATGTTGTTGGTGATTTATTATCTTTTCGATACCTATTACCATAAAAAAGAACCTGTCGCTAATGTGATTAAAGACCGCGCACAGATTGAAAAACTAAGCTTAAGCGGCACTTACAACTTCATCTTCTTGATTGGAATTGTAGCTTCTGTTGCTTTTTTAAACCAAAACTATCTTGAAATCATCAAGACAAACCAAAATTTTGCTTTTATCCGTGAGGCGGTTATGATTGCCTTTGCCGGTATGTCATTGTATTTCACCCCAAAACTACTGCGCACCGACAATAAATTCACTTGGACACCTATTATCGAGGTTGCCTTTTTGTTCTTAGGAATTTTTGCAACAATGGTTCCCGCCTTGTTGTGGTTGCGCGGAAACGCCTCCACCTTGGGAATTGACTCAGTAGCCATGTTTTACTACGCCACCGGTAGTTTGAGTGCCTTCCTCGACAACGCACCCACCGCCCTTGCTTTTCATAATTTAGCTGCGGGCATGGTTGAGCCGGGCGCTACCGGACTTGTAGCCGGCATTGCCGAAGAATACCTTGCAGCCATTTCATTGGGAGCTGTATTTTTTGGTGCTATGACTTACATAGGAAACGGACCTAACTTTATGGTAAAAGCCATTGCTGAAGAAAACAATATTTCAATGCCCAGCTTCTTTGGATACATCTTTAAGTTTTCATTGATCATACTTCTTCCCATCTATATTTTGACACAATTGCTTTTCTTATAAGCATTTAAGCCAAAAAAAATGCCGTCTTCTTTTTCAAGCAGACGGCATTTTTTTGTTAACAACAAATCTTCACTTATTCAGAATACCTATTTCACTCAAAATTTTTTGGTTAAAATCTAAAGCGCTAGGCTGACCTTCGGCAGGTGCCCAAGTTGCAAACTGCTTATCAACCAACACATTGTACGGTCCGTCTTTTACTTCATAAGCTACGGAGCCCGGCTCAAGACAGATGATGCTGTGCCACCTTCGTGGAGGAATTTCACAGCCAAAATTACCCATTAGTGGGTCTAAAAGGATGAAATCCACAACTTTTCCATTGTCGTCATATTCAATCACTGCTATTCTACCCCGCAAGCAAAAAAAAGCTTCCGCCTTATCGGGCAGTTCGTGTTTGTGGGGCTGAATATAGGTGTCAGGCTCCATGGCATTTAACATGCGATGCATGGTGTCGGCATCACTTTGGTGAAAATTGTGATTCAACCTTCTTCGTTCAGAAACACCTGCTTTTAAAGAGAGTTTTTGAATCATCTCTTCATTGATCTTAATCATAATAACTTGATTAAATGCTGTTTAGAAGGCAAGTTGATTTATGAAATCAACTTTTTATATCTGATACGTGTTGGTCCGACATTGCCCAATCGTTTGCGTTTATTTTCTTCGTATTCGGTGTAGCCACCTTCAAAGAAATAGACCTGCGAATTGCCTTCAAAGGCAAGGATGTGTGTGGCTACGCGGTCGAGGAACCAGCGATCGTGCGAGATCACCACAGCGCAACCGGCAAAATTTTCAATTCCTTCTTCCAAAGCACGAAGGGTGTTTACGTCAATATCATTGGAAGGCTCATCGAGCAGCAAAACGTTGGCTTCCTGTTTCAAAGTCATGGCCAGGTGCATGCGGTTACGCTCGCCGCCAGATAGAACACCGGCTTTTTTACCTTGGTCGTTTCCCATAAAGTTAAAGCGCGCCACATAAGCCCTAGAATTGATGGAGCGGCTGCCAAGCTTCAACTCGTCGAGGCCGCCCGAAATCACTTCAAAAACGGTCTTTTCAGGATCAATTTCTTCATGGGCCTGATCAACATAGCCGATTTTAACCGTTTCGCCAACTTCAAAAGTTCCGCTATCAGGTGTTTCAAGTCCCATAATCATGCGGAACAAAGTGGTTTTTCCGGCACCATTGGGGCCAATCACACCTACGATTCCGGCAGGTGGTAAACTAAAATTCAGATCTTCGAAAAGGATGCGATCGCCGAATGATTTTGTGACATTTTTACATTCAATCACTTTATTTCCAAGCCTTGGGCCATTAGGGATAAAAAGTTCCAAGCGATCTTCCTTTTGTTTGGTGTCTTCGTTAAGCATTTTTTCATACGACATTAGGCGCGCCTTCGATTTGGCGTGTCTTGCCTTTGGCGCCATGCGCACCCATTCAAGCTCGCGCTCGAGGGTTTTGCGGCGGCGGCTTTCGGTTTTTTCTTCCATTTCGAGGCGTTTCGACTTTTGCTCTAACCACGACGAATAGTTGCCTTTGTATGGGATGCCCTCGCCGCGGTCGAGTTCCAAAATCCATCCTGCAGCATGGTCGAGGAAATAACGGTCGTGGGTTACGGCAATCACCGTTCCTTTGTATTGTTGCAAGTGGGCTTCTAACCATTCGACCGACTCAGCATCAAGGTGATTGGTAGGTTCATCGAGCAATAGAATGTCAGGCTCGCTCAACAGCAATCGGCACAAAGCCACACGACGCCTTTCGCCACCCGAAAGCACAGAAACCGACGTGTTGCCATCCGGACAACGCAAAGCATCCATGGCGCGCTCCAATTTGTTGTCGAGTTCCCAAGCGTCTTTATGTTCGATCAAATCGGTTAATCGGCCTTGCTCATCAATCAATTTGGTCATTTCATCGTTGCTCATCGGCTCCATGAAACGATTGTTAACCTCTTCGTAAGCTTTTAAAATATCAACGATTTCTTGTACTCCTTCTTCAACAATCTGTTTAACGGTTTTCGACGGATCGAGTTCAGGCTCTTGATCCAACATACCCACGCTATAACCGGGCGAAAAAACCACCTCACCTTGGTATGATTTCTCCTTTCCGGCAATGATTTTAAGCAAGGTAGATTTTCCGGAACCATTCAAACCAATGATACCGATTTTAGCTCCATAAAAAAAGGACAGATAGATGTCTTTTAAAATTTGTCGGTTGGGCGGCACAATTTTGCTCACACCCACCATTGAAAAAATGATTTTTTTATCGTCGGACACGGTTTCTATTGATTTAAAGGTTTCTATTTTTTTGATTTGTTTTCTTGAAGTATGTGCTGCATTGCGCTTTGAAGCATATCGCTTGCGGCATCCCAATCGTAGTTTTGGTTCACAAATTGGTATCCATTAAGGGCAATTTTTTTTGCAAAAGCCTCATCTGAAAGCAACGCTATGATATTTTCAGCCAATTGATCGGCAGTTTCGCCCACCAAAATCTGGGTTTGGTGTTGTGCCTTGAGCGAATCGTTGGCCAATGGTGTTGTTACGCAAGGCAGCTGCATAGACATGGCTTCCAACAGTTTATTTTGCAAGCCGGTTCCGATTTGCATAGGGGCCACAAACACTTTCGATTCGGCATAAGCCAGCCGAATATCGTCCATCCAACCGCTGACATGAACAAGGTCGTTGGCCAAGATGCTGACCGCCTTATCAGGGGTAGCACCGGCAATGAGTAGGCGAGCCTCCGGAAATTTAAGCCACACCAATGGCATGATTTTTTCGGCCAGAAAACGCGCAGCATTCACGTTGGGGGGATAGGCCATATTGCCCGTAAAAACTAGCTCATATTTTTTTATTGCGGCCAAAGGCTTAAAAAAGTCGTGATCAACACCGTTGGGTACAACCAGAATTTGTTCACGCTGCGGGTGCGGAATCAGGTCGCGATCGGGAATGCTGATGATCGTTTTGAGATTGAAGTCATCGAAAACCAATTTTTCATAGCGAGTCAGTCGCACGTATTCCATCCAAAGAAAAGGCTTGACAAAAAATGACGACAGTTTCATGCGGCGTTTCATTCCCATCGAAAAAACATCTTGATAATCAAGCGCTTTGGGTATTTTTTGATAACGAACATACTCGGCAACCCGCAGCAGTTGCGCATAAATAAAATCCGGGCGGTGCTGCTCAATACATTGGTTGACTTGTTTTTGTGCCTTTTTACTATAAAAATAGCCGGTTTGAAATGGCTTTCCGTTCAGGCCCGACAAAATGAGATTACCCAAAATTGTTTCTTTATTGAGATCAATAAAAATGACAGTGCTGCAAAAAGAAGCCAGTGCCAGCCGCGCTTTCTCTTTGTCGGCCTTGGGATCGGTATTCAAGGCACAAAGGATGATTTCGTTGCTACGCGAGAGGCTTTTGATTTGATGAAAAGCCCTGAGCTTATCCCCTTTTTCTAGAGGCCAGGGGATTCTCGACAGCAAAACAAAAATTCTCATCATTTAAAAAATCACGTTTCATTGATTAAAATACAAAGATAAACCTAACATCCATTCGGGGAGTAAAAAACCACTTTAACCTATGAAATGATGCATGAAACGACCAAAGAAACGGCTTACGCCTCGTGTTTCATAAACACAAGAGAAACTTTTGCGCCGCCATTGGGGTTGTTTTCAATGTTAAGTCGTCCGCCTTGCGCTTCCATCATTAACTTCACAGCTGTGAGTGAAAGCCCCCATGAATAGCGCGTCGGCAGTGGATCATTCAGATTCACTTCGTTAAAAAGCGCAATAAATGAAGCATCAAAACCATTGCCATTGTCGCTCACCTGCAAACAAACTTCATGTTCGTTGAGCTGTGCAGCCGATAATGCCACCTTGCCTCTACCCGGAAGATGATTCATGGCATTTCCGATGAGGAGCACCAAACATTTGCGAATGAGATCGGCGTCGCCAACAACCAGTATATCATCTGGTTTACAATCAATTGTAATTTGTATTTCTTTTTCTTTGATGGAATATTGCAGCTCGTGTATGGCCATATTGAACAATATTTTCACCACGAGCGGAAACAAATCGGGCTGTGAGCTACCGGCTTGTAAGGTGGTGATAAGCAAAGCCATTTCGGAAAAACGCGCCAAGCGATCAGCACTATGCTGCATGGAGCGAATATAATCCATCTGCTCCTCATTCAAAGGCGTCATTTGCATTAAGGCGTTTAAGCCCACCAATTCGGTTAAGGGGTTGCGCAGTTCATGACTGATGATAGAAAGAAAATCGCTTTTTGATTTTTCAATCCGCACCAAATTTTTGTTGGCTTCTTCAAGTTGTTGGGTGCGCAATTGAACCTTGCTCTCAAGCAATTTGTTCCACCCATCAAGTTGTTTGCGCTTGCTGTTGAGTTCGAGATGCGTCTTTACCCTTGCCGTAAGTTCGGCCGAATTAAAAGGCTTGGTAACATAGTCGTTGGCTCCAGCCTCAAAACCTTTTATAATACTCTCATTATCAGTTTTTGCTGTAAGAAAAATAATAGGAGTTTCAGCGGTTTTCTGCGATCGTCTAAGTGATCGGCACACCTCAAATCCATCTATTCCGGGCATCATAATGTCTAAAAGAATAAGGTCGAAATCGTTGTTCGCGGATAACTCCAAGGCTTTTTTGCCATCGGTTGCGAAGGCAAGGTTCAGCTTGTTTTCCAAAAGGATGTTACCAACGATCTGTATATTTTGCGGGTTGTCATCAACGACTAAAACATTCATCATGGCTTTTTCATTTTGCTTGACCGGGCGTTATAATTTGATTTTCAAACATAAAGGTTGCGGAATTGGTTAAATCAGCAAACGATTGGAGTTGCAACACTATTTTTTCAACATCGAAGGCTTCATAGCTTTTTGTAAGACTATTGGCCAGCTCAACCAACGCATCAATTTCATTTTTTTTTGCAAAGTCATGAAGCTCTTGGGCAAAGTCGGCTGCATCACGCACAAAGTGACCGTTGTGGGCTTTTTGATGCATTTGAACTAGTTTCCGGGCCTTGTCATCGTTGACATCTAGTTGAATTTTGATCGTATTTTGTTCTAGTATATAATCTTTCTGACCGTTGACATAACGATTCAAAAAATCAGTGAAGGCCAAAGTTGATTCCGGCAGTATAAAATCAAAGTTAAACAACGACACATCAAGCGTCTCGATAGGAAAATCTGACTTATACACCACCACCAATGGAAGCTCCAATTGCTTCAAAAATGTCAATGATTTGGGTTGATTTTGGATTTTTTTTAATTCAAAAGCATCAATGATAACAACGGTTTTCGAATGCGTTTGTGAGTGTAAGATAAACAACTCATTGTCTGGATAAACATCGCAATACATTTTCAGATCAGTGAAACATCTATCGCAATGCACTTTTATATCAAGATCGTTGCTAAACAAGGCCAATGGTGAGGGCGAAAGTTGTTGCATATTTTTAGAGGTAATATAGCGAAGATTTGTCTTCTCGGGAACAAAGTCAACCGACGGAAACGACAAATAAAAGGTAGTTCCGACGCGGGGAGTGGAAATCACTTTGATGGTTCCACCCATGGCAGTTATCAAGCGTTTGGTGATTGTAAGTCCCAAACCCGTTCCGCTGGTGCTATTTTTCGTAGATTCGCTTTGATAAAAAGTGTCAAAAATATGGTTCAATTCCTTGTCTTCCAATCCTATACCCGTATCGCTGATGGTAATATCAAGCGATAATGATTGCGTAGCTTTTAAAGTTACCTCCATTTTGAGCGTTATTTTTCCCTTTTCGGTAAATTTGATGGCGTTGCCGATCAAATTGAACAAAATTTGCCTTAAATAAATGTCGCTAAAAAGGATTATTTGTGGAAGTTGTTCGTCTATATCTAATTCAAGTTCCAGATTTTTTTGTGCATAGATAGGTTCAAACACAAGTTTCACTTCATTTATTAAATACCTTACATCCAACTCTTTGTATTCGACACTGAACTTACCCGATTCAATTTTCGACAAATCAAGAATGTCGTCAATAAGCACCAACAAACTTTGCCCGCTACTCCTAATAGACTGTAAATAAGACAATTGCTGTTTATCTATAAGAGAGCGCGAAAGGATATCGCTAAAACCGATGACCGAATTCATGGGGGTTCTAATTTCGTGGCTCATATTGGCGAGAAACTGGCTTTTGAGTTTGTTGTTGCGCTCGGCCTCTTGCTTTGCCATTAGAAGTTGCTCGGTGTAAATGCGGAGTTTACCTTGAGCTTCCTCAATTTCAACATTTTTACCTCTAAGGAGCTTATTGCGTTGTGAGATATAGTTCAAGAAAAAAACCAGCATCAAAATCACGAAAACGAGAAAGCCCAAAATAATGTAGAAGAGAAGGTTGTTTAGCTCCTGCTTTTTAATTTGCAAATCAGCCAAATCTTTTTCGTTTTTCAACAAGGCAATTTTATTGTCCGTTTGCTCCCGATTAAAACTGGTTTGCATTTGAAAAACTGTTTTCTGTATATTTTCATTTAAAATGCTATCATTGAGTATGGTAGCCTTCTCTAGCATTTCAAGGGCGTTTTGGGTATTGCCTTTTCTGCGTTGTATCTGATACATGTATTTGTACGCGTCCTTCAGTGTGGAACGGTTATTGGTTTGTATCGCATTTTTTATTGCTTCGGCCACGTAAGGTTCGGCTTTAGCAAAACCTTTAGCCTCGAGATGTATTTCTGCTACCTTTAAATTATTGATTGCCAGATAGTACAAATCGTTTTCAGATTTGTTGAGCTGAAGACTATGTAAAAAATAATTCAGTGCCTTTTCGGAGTTCCCTTTACGCAAAAAAACCTCGCCTATGTCATTATAGGAAATAGCCACCCCGCGTTGCGAATTTATTTCGCGATTCACCTCCATGGAAAGAATGAAATACTCAAGGGCGCGATTCAAATCATTTTGGTTCATGTAAACATGACCAATGTTGTTGAGGTTCATGGCCACACCAACTAAATTGTTTTGCGATTGTTCTATTTGAAGACATTCGCGAAAATTACGCATTGCCTCATCATAGTTCCCTAAAGCCAAGTATATGTTTCCCAGACCATTGGTGGCATAAACATAGCCCGGAACAAAATCCAATGAATCGGATAAGAGCAATGCTTCTTGATAGGATTTTATGGCTTTCGAATACCGATCCATTCGCCGATATATCAATCCTAAATTGTTTTTAGCATTGATCGCTTGAAGCTGATTCGACATTTGTAGGGCAAACTCTTCTTGAAACTCATGCCAAAAAATGGCCCGGTAAAAACGATATTTTTTTCGATTTTCAAGTCCCTTCTGACCAATTAAATCAAGCAGTAGATCAGTTGACGCAATTTGCTTTGCGTTTTCAAATGATTGATTTACAAGTTTTTCAGCCACTATACTATTCACATCCAACTGAATAAGACTGTCAGCTTTTTGGATCATCTTAACCAAAGCTAACGAATCGGCCTCTCGGGTACTTTCTCCAAACCCTTCAATAAAAAACAACATGGCCACACTCAAAACAAGGATGATGCGAAAAAATTTAGTTGTTATCATTATAATCAGGTTGATCTTGGAAAAAGCGTTTTCAATGCTTCAAAAATAGAGATTTGCTTTCAAATTTGCGCACTAAATGTTTAATTCTGTTAAAACTGTTGTAACGATGCGGCCAGCAGAAAGAAAATTAAAACAAATATCAAGTTGAACCGTTTAGTAGAAAACAAAAGCGATGCAACAAATCTTTCAATTCAAACACATTTTTATTGGCATTGGCCTACTTGCGATTATGCAATTTGCTCAATGTCAGGATATAAACAAAAACGACTCATCATTTAACGTCCCCGAAGGCATGATTAAAAAAATTGATAAAACCGAGGCCGAATGGTTACAAGAACTTGGGCCTGAGAAATACAAAATTTTACGCCAATGCAGCACTGAGCCGCCTTTCACCGGAAAATATGTGAACCATAAAGGCGAAGGAAACTACGTTTGTTCCGGTTGCGGTACAGTTTTGTTCAGCTCTACATCAAAATACGATTCAGGATCGGGATGGCCCAGCTTTTTTGAATCGGTCGAAAAGGGAAAAATCAAAGAAATACGCGATACCAGTTATGGCATGATTAGAACGGAAATTAAATGTGCCACCTGCGATGGCCATTTAGGACACGTTTTTCCGGACGGGCCTCCACCCACAGGATTGAGATATTGTGTAAATTCTGCCTCCATTGACTTTGTTGCAAAATAACGCATCCGATCTAATGCTTTCGTGAAATAACATCCGCGAATTTGAAAGTTTTACTTGAGCAAAAGTTGTTGTAAACGGTTAAATTTGAAGATAATAGAGTCACTTTGGGCGCTATTTGAAAACTCTACATAAAATCCTTCAAAACTGCGATAATAGCGCGGCTTTGTCTTTCCATCTTTCACATAGATACATTGTTCGTTGTTTTTACAATAAAACGAGAGCGCATCCGAAAGCAAACTACTGTTATCAATCGCTTTCAATTGGGTTAAATCAATGTCTAAAAGTGAGAAAGAAACTTCAAAATGACCTTCAGTATCTTTTTCCAAAATCATTCCGGATGATTGAATAAAAAATCCTGAAGTAGGACTTTTTTTCAATGTATCGTATTCATTTTCAATGCTTGATATCAATTCTAACAGCCTAATTTTCTGCTGTCCGGATTGTCCAAAAAGCAGGGTTTGAAATCCTAAAATAAAAATGATAATCAATTTATTTCTCATCACGAATCGGCGGTAAGCTTCACTTTTTAAGCTGAGCCATGGCATCAAAATAGCGTCTTGTTTCGCGCACCACAACGCCCGACAGCAGCAACAAAGCAATTAAATTGGGAATAGTCATAAATGTGATAACCATATCAACAAAATGCCAAACAATGTCGAGGCCCCAAATAGCGCCAAAAAAAACAAAAAGACCATAGAGGTAGAGAAATGGTTTAACGGCTTTTTCGCCAATCAAATAAATGGTAGCTCTTGAACCATAATATGACCAACTGATGATGGTTGAGAAGGCAAACAAAAGCAAGCCAAATGAAATAATATGGCCTCCCATGCCATCAATTCCAAACCTGTGCAAGCCGGTATTCATGGCATCCACAGTCATTCCAACGCCTTTGTTTCCGGTTTGCCACGAATCGGTAACGATAATCATAAGGGCAGTCATGGTGCAAATGATAATGGTATCAATCATCGGTTCGAGGAGCGAAACAACGCCTTCACGTGCAGGGTATTCAGTCCGCGCGGCAGCGTGGGCAATGGGCGCAGAACCTTGTCCGGCTTCGTTGCTAAAAAGTCCACGTCGTACCCCCCAAATCATGGTCATAATAATAGTTGAGCCCACAAAACCGCCTGTTGCTGCTGTTCCGTTGAAAGCTCCATAAAAAATGGTGGCAAAGGCAGCCGGCAGCCGGTCGTATTCAGCAACGAGCACCACCAAGGTGGCTCCAACGTATAGTACCGCCATAAATGGCACCAATCGGGCTGTAACATCGCCAATACGCTTTAAGCCGCCGACAATCACCAACAAAACCAAAACAGTAATGAAAATACCTGATATCCACGTAGGCACATTGTATGACGTGAACATGGCATCCGACATTGAATTGGATTGGGCCATGTTTCCGGTTCCTAATGAACACAAAATGGTACTGGAAGCAAACACCACAGCCAGTACTTTGGCCCAGCGTCCAAGTTTGTCTTTTAAGCCGTCTTCAATGTAGTACATCGGTCCACCCGAAACGGTGCCATCGCTATTGAAACGGCGGTACTTTTGGGCCAAAGTGACTTCCGAATATTTTAGCATCATACCCAAGAATCCAGTGATCCACATCCAAAATACCGCCCCAGGTCCACCAAGGTAGATGGCCATTGCAACGCCAACGATATTTCCAGTGCCGACAGTGGCCGACAAAGCTGTTGTAAGTGCCTTAAAATGATTTACATCGCCCTCGGTTCCTTTTTTGTCATATTTCCCTACGACCACTTTTAAGGCATGTGGGATTTTGGTGATGTTGATAAACTTCAGCTTAAAGGCAAACCACAATCCTGTAGGAATCAGCAAGAAAAGAATTAGGTAACCACCAACATAGTCATTGTAGAATCGGATGGCCTGATCAATTTTGATTAAAATTTCACTCATTGATGTGTGCTTTTGAAGATAGCCTGATGTTTGTCTGTTTGACAGTTCGTTGGCTTGAAGGCGCAAATATTAAAAAAATGAATTGCAACGCCAAAAAAAATTCAAAAAAACCTCAAAACCTGACATCTTTCACATGCTTCTTCCCTCACAAAGAATCGTCTGTCCGAAACTCATCCGACTTGATCAGCAATTGTCCAATGCGACACTCTAGGCAGCGTTTAGGGTCGCAATATTCTTTTTTGAGCTGCAATAAGGCTTGTGATTGTAAGGCATCATTGGCTACAACTCCCAAATTTGCAAACTGTTGAATGATTTGATTGTTTTCAGCGTCTATGCTTTCAAGTAGCATAAACGCCCTGTCTTTTATCGTTTCATTGTTGTGAAACACCCCATAAGTGAAAAATACCTGCACAATCACATTGATAATCAGCAGTTGGATAGCATCTTTTCCCAAATTTTTGCGACTGCCTTCCGAAAGTTTGTCAAACTGAAAGTGATTGTCCCAATAAGGCGATGCAAAAACTTGCAGTTTGGGTAAGATATTTTCAATTGAAGGGGCGTCCAGAAAAGTCGCGAACATGCGATGGTTTTGATGAATAAGCGCTGCCAGCTGCGAAAGTCGAAGACTGGGAAAATTTGCCGGTCGCATCCGCATCCATCGCCACTGCTCAACATTCATAGGTATGAGCTCATATTTTTGTTTCAAAAAGTTAAATTCACGCTGAAGCTGAAGCGGATAAGTATCGTTGAAAGAAACATTTAACATTCCTGCCATTCCAAAAAGAAGAGCCTCTAATTGCATAAGGTTGTCGGCATGGCGAAGCAATAAATTAAATGGTAACTTTTGAGCCAGTTGAGCAAAGGCCATGTCATTTACTTTAAAACCAAATCCCGAGGTGAGCCGCCGATAAAAGGTTTCCTCCCAGTCGTTACCGGTTTTCTCAAACAACTGTAACAGTTCGCCAACTTTGTTTTCCAATCGTTCTACTATTAAACGATCGAGCCATGAAAGCCAGGTAAAACGCTGGATTGACGACACCGACTTTTGACAGGCTATCCACTGCTTGCTGTCTAAAAAATCGCGGTACCTCAACAGCAAACTTTCATCAAAACAGCCTTTTAAACTTAGGGTGGGTATGGGTTTCCCTTCGGAGGTAAAAGTCGCCTTATCGGCTTCATAAACAACGTGAAGCACGACGGTATCATAACTTTTATCGGCATCGTGGCTATGTTTGTACCAATCGGAGGCATTCACGTGCATTTCCACATTTCCGGCCCAAACCATTTCATTGATGCGTATGCGGGCATTTAAAAAATCGGGGCCGGCATTGTAGTTGCGGGTTCCACGATGTAAAATTTCGATTGCACTACCATCGGTGGTACGCAGCTCAGAACACATGAGACGATGTTCCCAAAGGTAAATGATAAAAATTTCTTTCATCTTAATTTTGCTTTTTGGAGGGTTGATTGGGTTGTAAAAATAAACTCAAAATCCAAAACGACCATCAAAATGTTGAAAATTAACAAAATATTTTCCTTGAACTTTTTCGATCGGAAGATAAATATAACAAACTGATCTTTACATATTTGACTGACATCACTTCAATCTTAGTGAAAAACATTTTTAAACAACTTGCAAAAAAGTATCGGAATACCTACTTTTGTCCTTTAGATCCATAGCTGTAAAAATAATAATGTCGGACACGAGCACCCTTGTAGCTGGTTTAGAGTACAAAATCAGAAAGTTGATCAAGGAAAATCTTCAACTCAGGAAGCGCGTTGAGGAGCAGGAAATCCAGATAGATTTTTATTCTAACAGATTGGAGATAATAGAATTAAACAATTTAGATTTAACCGAACAACTGAATAAAAAAGCCATCGCTGATGCGTTTAGCAGCGAGAAAGAAATCGAAGAAGGAAGAAAACGTATTCAAGTATTAATGCGGGAAATAGAACATTGCATTACGCTCGTCAACAAATGATTTAAAGCAAATTAAAAATAGAAATGGAAGAAATTTCGATCAATATCAGCATCGCCGACCGCCCCTACCGCCTCACCATTACTCGAGATGAAGAAGAAAGGGTGCGTAAAGCTGCCGCTATCATCAATGATCGCATTCGCACTTATGCCCAAAGCTATGCCTACAAAGACCGGCAAGACCTGCTGGCGATGGCTGCATTGCAATACGCAACATCTTCACTTCTATTTGAATCGGAAGTAGTTTTCAGGGACAATCATCTTACAGAAAAATTACAAGAAATGGATCTGTTGCTCTCCAATCATTTGAAAGATTGAAATAATTTTTGTTCAAAAAACGTTCTTTGAAAAACATAGTACCCGCCGAATTCAATAGATTGTAAACTCAACATTACAAATGTACCGGGATTGCTCTTAGTTGAGAAAACAGGCCTCATTTCCTTAGGGAAAGTCTGATTTTCAGACCAGTGGACGTTTGATCAGCGAGGCACCTAAAACGTGTCGTAGAGGAGTTTACGTACTCCTTGAACACCGGTGGGTACTTTTTTATCCTTCTTCCATTATTAACTTAACAACGAAAAAATGATATGGAAGAAATCATTATTTATGCCATCCTGCTCATTGTAGGTGGGGTAGCTGGCGGACTATTGACAGCAACAGCTCTTCGCAAAGCCGTTTTGAAAAAAAGCGAAATTTTGCTCGAGGAAGCCAAAGAAAAGGCCGAAGTCATCAAAAAAGAAAAGATGCTTCAAGCCAAAGAAAAGTTTCTGCAACTCAAGGCAGAACATGACAAGTCAACCGGTGAAAAAAATCGCGAACTACAAAAAGCTGAAAACAAAAACCAACAGCGAGAACAAGCGCTCAACCAGAAATTTGATGAGTTTAACCGCAAACAAAAAGAGTTTCAGCAACAAAAACAGTTGGTTACCGATCAGGCTGCCCTACTGAGCAAACGCCAAGAAGAGCTTGATAAAATGAAGGAAGAGCTTGGCAAGGCACAAGAGCAGCACCTTCGCCAGCTTGAACATGTTTCGGGTCTCTCGGCCCTCGAAGCCAAAGAACAACTTATTGAATCGTTGAAGGAAGACGCACGTTCCGAGGCCATGATTTATGTGAAAGAAATCACCGAAGAAGCCAAAATGACTGCCGCTTCCGAAGCACGTAAAATTGTTGTTGAAACCATACAACGTACAGCAGCTGAGCATACTATAGAAAATACAGTTACTGTTTTCAACATTGAGAGCGACGAAATCAAAGGTCGTATCATCGGTCGTGAAGGTCGCAACATCAGGGCATTAGAAGCTTTAACAGGCGTTGAAATCATTATTGATGACAGCCCCGATGCCATTCTGCTCTCCGGCTTCGATCCGGTTAGACGCGAAATTGCCCGGCTGTCATTGCATAAACTCGTTACCGATGGCCGCATCCATCCCGCTCGTATTGAGGAGGTGGTGACCAAAACCGAAAAGCAAATCGAACAAGAAATTATTGAAACGGGCAAGCGAACGGTGATTGATTTAGGCATCCACAACCTGCATCCCGACCTCATCAGAATGGTTGGACGTATGAAATATCGCTCCTCTTACGGGCAAAATTTGCTGCAACACTCTATCGAAGTAGCCAAATTAAGCGCAACCATGGCCGCTGAACTGGGCCTCAACGTGAAAACAGCGAAACGTGCCGGCTTACTTCACGATATCGGGAAAATTGCAGAAAACAATGAAGCCGAGCTACCACACGCCATACTTGGGATGAAAATTGCTGAAAAGTTTAAAGAAAAACCTGACGTTTGCAATGCCATTGGCGCCCACCATGACGAAATTGACATGGAAACACTTATCGCGCCCATTGTTCAAGTATGCGATGCTATTTCAGGTGCCAGACCAGGTGCGCGACGCGAAGTGGTTGAGGCTTATATTCAACGTCTTAAAAAACTCGAAGAGATGGCATTGGCCTACAATGGTGTTGTTAAAACCTACGCTATTCAGGCCGGTCGCGAGCTTCGTGTAATTGTTGGAGCCGACCAAATCAGCGATGCCGATGCCGATAAGCTCGCCTTCGACCTCTCCAAGAAAATCCAAACCGAGATGACCTATCCCGGACAGATAAAAATCACAGTTATCCGTGAAACTCGTGCTGTGAGCTACGCGAAATAGCAAAGTCATCTCTATTGGCAAAAAAAATCCCCGAAACATTTTATTTCGGGGATTTTTTTATGCAAAACACAAGCATTCTCCATTGCTTATACCTTTGATTACTCATTCATTAGCTCAAATTCTCTGATAAGCTCTTCAGGTGTTTTTCCTAAATTTCTCAAGGCATTGATGGCATCGTCAGTAAATTCTTCGTCAGGATATTTGTTCACAAACTGCTGATAAAACACACGGGCAGAGGCGGTATCGTTCATTCGTGTGTCAAAAGTAAAAGCCTTCAAAAAGAGACTCATAGCTGCCAATTCGTGCTTAGGATATTTTCCTAAAATGCGGTCGAGGATAGCAATAGTTTTGCCTCCTTCCTGCTGAAACATACTGATATCGGCAGCCTTAAAGAGGTAAATGGGTGCAAGACTATCCGAAGGAAGCGAGTCGCTATAACGAATATAGAGATGCATCAATTCCAAAGCATCTTTTGTATTATACTCTTCTTCTTGACCGAATAATTTGGCTTCCAAATCGGCAATTTTTTGCGGAGTAGGGCTTCCCGAATCAGAATTTCCGGTGCCACAACCGAAGATAAATCCTGACATCAGCAACAATAAAATAAATCGTAAATTATTCATAAAGTATTATTTAGCGTTGTTTTCTACGGATTGAAGGAAAAAGCATGCGGTATTCGGCATCTACTTTTCCTTCTGAAATATCTTTTAGTTTTCCCTTCAAAAGTAATTTTCTGAAGGCTGGAAGACGATCAACATACAAAACTCCGTCAATATGATCGTATTCATGTTGAATAACCCGTGCAATAAACCCTTCGTACTTTTCTTCATGTTCAACAAAAGCCTCATCGCAATAGCGAATCAAGATGCTGTCTTTTCGGGGCACTTCTTCACTCAAGCCCGGGATACTGAGACAGCCTTCGTTCATAATCACCTCAGGATCATTCATTTTTTCAATCTTAGCATTGATAAAAACTTTTTTGAAATCCTTAGCCTGAGGCATTTCGTCAGCATAAGGAGTCGCATCAATCACAAAAAGACGGATGGATTGGTTGACTTGTGGCGCAGCTAACCCAATTCCGGTGGCGTTGTACATGGTTTCCCACATGTCTTCGATGAGTTTGTCGAGCTGAGGAAAGTCGGGCGAAATATCTACGGCAACCTTTTTTAAAGTTGGATGCCCGTAAGCAACAATGGGTAAAATCATAGCTAACTAAAGCGTTTATTCTTAATAAATTCCATGTAAGATTGCAACATGATTGTAGCACTGATGGTGTCAATCAACGCCTTGTCCTGTCGCTTTTTTTTGTTTAAACCGGCATCAATCATACTTTGAAAGGCCATTTTTGAGGTAAATCGTTCATCGTAACGTTCAATCACCACATTTGGAAAGGTTTTTCGAAGGATTCTTACAAAGGGTTCAACAAATCGGGAAGCATCCGAGGCGTTGTTTTGCATATCGCGCGGCTCGCCAACAACTATACAATCAACAGATTCTGTGCCTAGATAGGCTGTTATAAAAGCGATAAGCTCTTTACTTTGAACGGTTTGCAAACCATTTGCAATCAACTGCATAGGATCGGTAACAGCAATTCCACTGCGTTTTTGTCCATAATCAATTGCTAAAATACGTCCCATAAGTTGTTACCGAATCAAGCTGCAAAATTACGTTTTTTTTCGTTCATACCTATCTTATAGCCCTCAAATGGAGAGGGTTTCGTACATTCGCTGCTGCAAAACCATAGAAATTATGATGAGTGAACTGAAACAAAAAATAGAACGTGTTTGGTTGGATCGCACACTGCTTCAACAAGTTGAATACACCCAAGCCATTGAATACGTGATTGAAATGCTCGACAAAGGACATTTGAGGGTTGCTTCCAACGCCAACGGGCTTTGGGAAGTGCATGAATGGATAAAAAAAGCAGTGATTTTGTATTTTCCGCTGCGCCAAATGGAGGTTTTTGAGGCCGGACCATTGGAGTTTTATGATAAAATTCCTCTTAAAACAAACTATAAAGAGCTGGGTGTTAGGGTAGTGCCTCATGCTGTGGCTCGCTATGGTTCATTTCTATCCAAGGGAGTTATATTAATGCCCTCCTACGTAAATATTGGTGCGTATGTTGGTTCGGGAACGATGGTTGACACGTGGGCCACAGTAGGTTCATGCGCACAAATTGGTGAATCGGTTCATTTAAGCGGCGGCGTAGGCATTGGAGGGGTTTTGGAACCGGTTCAGGCTGCGCCTGTTATCATCGAAGACAATTGTTTTATCGGCTCCCGTTGCATCGTTGTGGAAGGAGTGAAAGTAGAACGCGAAGCGGTGTTGGGGGCTAATGTGGTGCTTACGCAATCTACACGTATTATTGATGTAAGTGGGCCACAAGCCATTGAATACAAAGGAATTATACCAGAACGATCGGTGGTAATTCCTGGAACCTTAACCAAAATGTTTCCTGCCGGAGAGTATCAAGTGGCTTGTGCCCTCATCATCGGGAAACGTAAAGCTTCTACCGACAATAAAACATCACTGAACGAGGCTTTGCGTGATTTTAATGTGGTTGTTTGATTTTTTTCTACTGACGAATATCGAGTGCATCGCGCAGCGCATTGCCAACCAACATAAAAGAGAGCACCAAAAGCATTATGGCCAATCCGGGCAATATGGCCAAAAAAGCTGCATCTAAAATAATGAAGGCGTAATTTTCTTTGATCATACTTCCCCAAGAGGGCACAGGAGGTTGAACACCTAAACCTAAAAAGCTCAATCCGGCTTCAATCAAAATGGCTGATGCAAAATTGGCCGCCGAAATCACAATCACAGGCCCCATCACATTGGGCAGCAAATGTCGAAAAATTATCCTGAAATGCCCGAAACCCAATGCTTTGGCGGCTTCTGCAAATTCTTTTTCACGAATACCCAACATTTGACCCCGCACCACACGCGCTACTTCCACCCACATGGTGAGGCCCACGGCAATAAAAACCTGCCAAAATCCTTTTCCCAAAGCAAAAGTGATGGCGATTACCAGAAGCAAAGTTGGAATGGACCACACCACATTGATGATCCAAACCACAGCATCGTCAACGCGACCGCGAAAATAGCCTCCCAAACTACCCACCACAATACCGATCACCAATGAAATGAACACCGAAATAAAACCCACCGAAAGACTTACTCTTGCACCAATCATCAATCGGCTCAACATATCGCGACCAAACTGATCGGTGCCCAAAATGAATTTCTTTTTTACAATATGCTCATCTACAACTTTTTGCTGCAATTTGATAATGGTTTGTTGGGCTTGTCGGGAGCTTGAGGGCATCAGACCAAGCACATCAACCAACGAAAAACTTAAAAAATCAATATCTTCGATGCTATCCGACCGATGGGTTTGAATAACAATGCTGTCTTGAGAAAAATAAAACGCATCTAATGGGATATAGGTGTAGCTGTCTTTCTGACCAAAAATCATCTTTTCAAACCACCCTGCATCTGTGTTTTTTATATCCCCTTCAATTTTAATCATTTGTGTTTGAAAACCGGGCTTCGAGGTTCCTAACTCGAGCATCTGCCGATTGGCGAAAGGAGTGGAATCAGGTGTGATGAGCGAACCCAAAACGGCAATCAGCATAACAATCATAATAAGCGATAGGGCCACCATTCCCCAAATATCTTTTCTAAATCTGACCCATGCAATACGTCCAGGCGACCACTCTTCCTTCGGAATTCTTTTCATTACGATGTTATAAAAGCCTTGATAAATATGAACACAAAAGTAACAAACCCCTTGAAGCGATGTGCATAAAAGTTGTGCCTCGAAAACAAACAGAAAGCGACTGCAGTATCCTACGAAAAAGCTACTACCAAAGGCGAATAAAAAATGATCATTGATTCCCATCGTTGATTTTGCTAACTTTGCAGCTTACAAAACTCTATTTACATGAAAAAAATAATTTTATTGGTAGCCCTTATCTACTCCATCAACCAGAACGCCTTTTCACAAGAAAAAGCATTCAGTTTTGGGTTCAAAGTTGCCCCTTCGATCGGTTGGATGAAGCTCAATTCCGATGGTTATGAAAGCAACGGAGTTAAAGGTGGATTTAATTGGGGATTTGTTGGCGACATTCACCTAATGGAAAACTATTCAATTCAAACCGGTATAAACATTCTTTATTTGAATGGATCATACAGCTATCCTTACAAAGAATATAAGAATGGTTTCCTACCCACTGTTGGAAACTTAGACAGGGTCATTCATCTAAAATATCTTCAAATTCCAGTGGTTTTGAGGATGAAAACTGAGGAGTTTTCCAAATTCACCGTTTACGGAGAAGCCGGATTGGGATTGGCTTTCAGAACTGCAGTGAAATCTGATGATGTTTTTACTGCTGTCGATGGCACAATAGTGAGCGAAACTGACAAAGGCACCATCACCGACGAAGTACGCTTCACACGCGAATCAATGATTTTGGGCGCAGGTGTTTACTATGCCGTGGGTGGATCAACGAAATTAACAGCAGGATTACGTTTCGATAACAATTTTTTCGACATCTTAAAAGACCAGAACACCGTTGATCCCAGCATCGAACAAAAAGGGATTTCGAACTTTATCGAGCTATCAATTGGTCTTCTATTTTAAGTTCGCTGCACGTGAAGATTGCACTGGCACAATTGAATTACAATATTGGCAATTTTGATGCCAATACACAAAAAATCATTCAAGCAATTCATCAAGCAGAGGCGCATAAGGCTGATCTAGTAGTCTTTGCAGAACTTTCCATTGGTGGTTACCCAGCCCAGGACTTTCTTGAATTTGATGATTTTATTGATCTTTGCACACAATCATTGGCCGAAATTTCGACCCATTGCCATCAAATTGGCTGCATTATCGGTGTTCCTATTCGTAACAAGCAACCCAAAGGGAAACCGTTGTTCAACGCTGCTGCCTTTTGCTACCAAGGCAAGGTGGTGTATTATAGAAAAGCACTGCTGCCCAATTATGATGTTTTCGATGAATATCGTTACTTTGAACCCGCACGCGAGTTTGAACTTATTCATTTTAAAGGAGTTAAAATAGCACTCACCATTTGTGAAGACATTTGGGATGTTGGCAACAACAGGCTGTACACCATCAACCCGATGGAAATTCTAAGTGAGGACAAGCCTGATTTGATGATCAATATTGCAGCCTCACCTTTTCATGCCCATCAAGCCTCGACACGTCTCAACGTTTTAAAAGCTAATGTTTTACAGTATAAGATTCCATTAATCTACGTGAACCAAGTGGGCGCCCAAACTGAATTGATTTTCGATGGTGGTTCGCTAGCTTTCGGACAAAATGCTACGGTGGCAGCCCATCTTCCCTTTTTTGAAGAATCCATCCAGATCGTTGATTTTGAAGCTTTAAAAAAGAATGATTTCATACAAAATCAACAAGTTATACCCGAAAAAATTGCCCTTATACATCAAGCACTCGTAATGGGAGTACGTGATTATTTTCAAAAAATGGGTTTTTCAAAGGCATTACTTGGCCTTTCAGGCGGCATTGATTCAGCAGTTACAATGGTAATAGCAGCCCAAGCTCTTGGCTCTGCCAATGTTCTGGGAGTTTTAATGCCTTCACAGTTTTCATCGGATCACTCGATAAGCGATGCCCTCGCGCTGGCTAAAAATCTTGGTTCGCCCGTTGAAACCATTGGAATTGAATCACTTTATCATGCCTTTTCTCACAGCCTAAGCCCTCTTTTCCTTGGAAAACCGGTAGATGTTACCGAAGAAAATATACAAGCCCGTATTCGTGGGCTTCTATTGATGGCATTGAGCAACAAATTTGGCTCTATCTTACTCAACACCAGCAACAAAAGCGAAGCCGCGGTTGGATATGGAACCCTTTATGGCGATATGAACGGCGGATTATCTGTTTTGGGTGATGTGTTTAAAACAGAAGTGTTTGAGCTGGCGCACTTTATCAACCGCGAACAAGAGATCATTCCCCTCAATACCATCACCAAGCCGCCTTCAGCTGAGTTGCGCTTCGACCAAAAAGACAGCGACAGCTTACCTGAATATGAACTGCTGGATGCCCTCCTTCATCAATATATTGATTTAAAAAAAGGGCCGGAAGCATTGAAATTGGCCGGTTTTGATGAAATTATTATCCGACGTGTGCTGCGCTTGGTGAATATGAACGAACACAAACGCAAACAATCACCACCTGTTTTGCGGGTTTCATCCAAAGCTTTTGGAATGGGCCGAAGGATTCCCATTGTAGCTAAGTATTTGATGTAAACTAAACCTTCTCTTTTAGCGCCAAAAGATTTAGCTCATTTGGTTGATCACAACAACACCTCAAAATTTACACCTCATTCAATAAAAAAAAGGACTTGCAGAAATAAATCGGCAAGACCTTTATGTGGTCAGGTGAAAGTGACAATCCTAAAGATTGATTGCTTCTACACTTTTAATTTCAGGAAGCGCTTTGCGGATGGTGTTTTCAACTCCATTTTTTAAAGTCATGGTGCTGTACGGACAACTTCCGCAGGCTCCGGTGAGTTCAACATTCACCACCATATCATCAGTGATGTTCACAAAGTTGATGTCACCACCATCTTGTTGAAGGTAAGGTCTCACTTGTTCGATGAGATTCTTCACCTTTCTTTCTAATACTTCTTTTTGTTCCGACATATTATTCAGATAATTTTATAATGATTACAAAACCAAAATTATTTACTTCTTTATCAACGATTTAACTTTTTGAGCTACTTCCATAAAAGCCTTTGCAATGGGCGAATCTTCATTCAAAGCAATCGGACTTCCGCTATCACCTGAGGCAGAAATTTGCTCAACGATGGGGATCTGTCCGATCAAAGGGATGCCTAAAGCGTTTGCAAATCCTTCGCCATATCCCTTTCCGAAGATGTAATATTTTTTATCGGGCATATCTTGAGGGGTGAAAAAAGCCATATTTTCAATCAAACCCAGCAATGGAATGGTGAGCTTTTCTTGTTGAAACATGGTTGCCGCCCTGCGCACATCGGCAAAAGCTACTTTTTGTGGCGTTGTAACAACCACTGCGCCAGTGATGGAGTAAGATTGCGCCAAAGTAAGTTGAATATCACCTGTTCCTGGAGGCAGGTCAATGATTAAATAGTCGAGAATACCCCAGTCAGCATCAGTAAGTAGTTGATTTAATGCACTGGTAGCCATAGGCCCACGCCAAACGAGTGGTTTGTCGGTATCCACAAAAAAACCGATAGACAGAAGTTTAATACCATATTTTTCGAGAGGTACAATCATTTGTTTACCCTCCTTTTCGATCATGCCAGGGCTTACGTCAACAATGCCAAACATTATAGGCACCGATGGGCCGTAAATATCAGCATCAACCAAACCTACTTTTGATCCCGAACGCGACAAAGCTACCGCGAGATTGGCCGCAACAGTTGACTTTCCAACACCACCTTTTCCGGAGGCCACGGCAATAATGTTTCTAACACCAGCCAAGGGCCCTCTCCCCTTCTCCTTCTCGGTAATTGGCGTGATTTCAACAAGTGTGTCTTCGCCGAAAGCTTCTTTTAGCGCTTTAATGGCTGCGTTGCTAACAATGTTTACTGCAGGTTCACCAAGTTTCGAAAATACCAACCTAAAGGATATTTTGTTCTCTTTGATGTCCAATTCGTCGAGCATTCCCAGATCAACAATGTTATCCCCTTTTGCAAAGAAAATGACACCTTTCAAGGTTTCAATTACTTTTGATCGTTCGATTAACATGAATTTTATTATTTAGAATGATTAAAAATAGACCCAATTTAAGACGACAAAGATAGTCAATCTCCGGCAAATGCTTGAGCTAAGCAAGGAAAAGTTGAGCGGTTTAGGCTTTTAAAAAGGTTGTGGAAAACTCTTTCATCACTTGCACCCGCGACCAGTGTTCATTCACTGCCTTTTCGATGGTTTTTGCCCTTTCTTTGTCATTCAACATCAATGCGCCGGTAAGTTTTTCATCGGTAAAAAAGAACCTGTAGTAACGGTCATTTACCTGCTCCATCAGCTCATCTTTTGGAGATTGTTTCATGGGTCTATTCAACGAAAAATAAAACTGATTAAAGATTTCCATTTTCATGCGAAACTTTCTATCAGTGCGCTCCAAACGTCCGCCGGCTGCATTTTTTCCAGCTATAATACCTTGGTTTTCTGCATCGTGCCACAAGCCGGTCAAACTGTCATTTTGATGTTGGGTAACGTCGCCGGCAGCAAAAACATCAGGATGCGAAGTGCACATATTTGCGTTGACCATGATTCCGATTTTGGTTTCAATACCTGCTTTCTTGACGAAATCAATTGTGGGCTGTACCCCTTGGGCAACAACCACAAGGTCAGTTAAAAGATGAATCATTTCGCCAATTTCAACCAATAACTTTCCATTTCCGGTTTTTGAAACCGACTTAACTTTTTCGTGCAAAATAAGTTGAATACCCTTGTTTTGGAGTAAATTGCTGAGGTGGTTCGACAAATATTCGTCAAAATATTTGTTCATCAAAAAAGGGCCGGTGTGTACTAAACTAACGCTTTTGCCCATGGATGCCAAAGCTGAGGCCAGCTCAACACCAAGAACTCCACCGCCGATTACAATGATTTTTGAAGCATTGCTCGCCTGCTGGCGCAAGTTCTCAGCCTCTAAAGCCGAACGAAAAAACAAAAGCTCCTGTTTTCCATTTCCTTTAATTGGCGAACAAATTGGACTGCTTCCACTTGCTATGATCAATTTATTCCATTGAATGATATTTTGGCGGAATGTTTTTAGACTTTTCGTTTTCAAGGAAATAGACATCACTTTGTCATTCAAAACAGTTACCTCATGTTGATGAAACCAATCGAGACCGGCAATAGTAAGCTCCTCACGTTCAAACCCTTTGGCAAATTGTTTACTCAATTGGGTACGTTTGTAAGGCAAACGATCTTCGCCATTAATAAGGAGAATTGAAGCGGTTTGATTTTCACTTCGAATACCTTCGACGGATTTTATGCCTGCTATTCCGGCACCGATGATCACAAAGTCGTAGTACATGTTATAATTCAGTTTTGGCAAAGTTACTAAAAACCCCCTATTTAGATTAATTCTTGATAGAAGTGTTTTTTTGAATGGATTCTATTTGGTTCGCAACTTCAATTGTCAAGGTTTACAAGCAGCAGAAAAAGGAATTTTTACGCATTGTAAGGAGTTATTTGTAAATTCGCACCTCAAAAAATAAAATCATGTCGAAACGCAAGAAGGAGGTTTCCGATGAAAAAGAGATGTCGTTTTGGGATCATCTCGAAGAGTTGCGTACGCACATAATCAGGAGCGTTGCAGCCATCGTTATACTGGGAATTGTTGCCTTTCTAAACCGGAAAATCCTTTTCGACACCATCATTTTGGGTCCAAGCCGTAGCGATTTTGCCACCAACCGTTTCTTTTGCTACATCAGCAAAACCTTTTCTATTGATGCTTTGTGTTTGGAAAACCTTAATCTAAACATCATCAATATCAATATGTCAGGTCAGTTTATGATGCACGTTTACATTTCGTTTGTTACCGGCGTAATTCTTGCTTTCCCTTTTATTCTAAATGAAATTTGGTTATTCGTTAGGCCGGCCCTACGCCAAAACGAATCAAAGGCTTCAAAAAGAGGAGTCATAATCAGTTCAGGTTTGTTTTTTGTTGGCGTGTTGTTCAGTTATTTTGTGATTGTGCCGCTGACCGTCAACTTTTTTGGAACCTATCAAGTGAGCGAATCGGTTTTAAACCAAATTTCGCTCAACTCTTACATCAGCACGGTTGTGTCAACCACGTTCGCAATAGGTGTTGTTTTTGAATTGCCTTTGATAATTTATTTTCTCACCAAAATTGGTATTGTTACACCTGAGTTTCTCAAAGCAAACCGCAAATATACCTTGGTCATTCTTTTGATTATTTCGGCCATCATAACTCCGCCTGATGTTTTCAGTCAAATTTTGGTTTGTATCCCTTTGATGGGATTGTATGAACTCAGCATTTTGGCTTCAGGACGTATCGTGAAACGCGAAAACGCCTGAAAGGCATAAAGTTAGAACGATTTTCAATTGTTGTTTTTAAACTGAAAATAAAAATTTTTCAGCATATCGCAACTATTTTAAAGGGCGCGTAATATCAAACTGTAATTTAAAAAATATTTCTGGCGTTAAAGCCCATAGAGTGATTTCAGTTTCCGTGGTAAACTTTCCACAACCAATGTATAAGAATCATCTATCCACTGTTTGATCAACCACTCATCATGCGCCAAGTCCAGCACAATGGTAACCCAATGCTTTTTGTTCATGTGGTAACCCGGATTTACTTCAGGATAACGTTCTATTCGGTCAATCACCTCTTCGGGAAGCGCCTTTATGTTGATGGATAAAGGCCCATTGAGATTGGCCAACAAAAACATTTTTCCACCTACTTTTATTACCAGGGTATCATCGCCAAAAGGCATAGATTCCTCTGTGGCTTTTTTCGACAAGCAATAATCGCGTAATTCTTCTATGTTCATTTTGAATGTTTTAGCTATTAAAATCTCTAAAATTTACTTCAATGCAATGTAGAACAAATAGGAAGAAATTTACAAAAAAAAACAGCCTGTCGGCTGTCTTTTACAAACTTTACGTTGAATGTTTAAACATTAAACGCTTTCCTGATGGCATCAACATAATCTAATTTTTCCCAAGCAAAAAAGTCAACAGTTTTGTAATTTGTTATTCCTTTATCTGTTGTTTTTGAGAAGGTCGACTCGTCAGTGTATTTCACTTCAATCTCGGCCTGAAAAGGATCACGGCCAAAATGCCCATAGGCTGCCGTAGCTTTAAAAATTGGATTTTTGAGGCCAAAACGTTTTACAATAGCATAAGGTCTTAAATCAAAAATATCCCTGAGTTTGTCAGCAATATCCTGATCTGAAAGTCTTTTTCCGTCCACATTTTTTATCTTACAGCTGTTAAAAGTATTCACATAAAAGCCTACCGGACTTGCAACACCAATAGCATAGGCCACTTGCACCAATGCCTCATCGGCAATTTCTGCTGCAACGAGATTTTTAGCTATATGGCGGGTGGCATAGGCAGCCGAGCGGTCAACTTTTGACGAATCTTTTCCCGAGAATGCGCCGCCACCATGTGCGCCACGTCCTCCATAAGTATCCACAATAATTTTTCTTCCGGTTAAGCCCGTATCACCATGTGGTCCGCCGATGGTAAACTTGCCTGTAGGATTCACCCAGAGTGTAAAATCTGCTCCAAAAAGTTTCTTGATGCGTGCCGGCAGAAGTTTTTTTACTCTTGGGATGAGAATATTCTCTACATCTTCTCTAATTTTAGCCAACATCACATCTTCTGGCGCAAAATCGTCATGCTGTGTAGAAATAACAATGGTTTCAATACGCAAAGGTTTCCATTTATCGCCATATTCAACAGTTACCTGTGATTTGGCGTCGGGACCGAGGTATTTCATTTGCTTTCCTTCGCGCCTTATGGCAGCAAGTTGTTGCAAAAAGATATGCGAAAGCTCAGTGGTAACAGGCATAAAATTGTCCATTTCGCGACAAGCATACCCAAACATCATGCCTTGATCGCCGGCACCTTGGTCTTCGGGCAAATTGCGCTCAACACCTTGGTTGATATCGGGCGACTGCTCATGAATGGCCGAAAGCACCCCACATGAGTTACCATCAAAGCGATAAGATGCTTTTGTATATCCGATATAATTGATGGTTTCTCTTACAACATTCTGAATATCAACATATCCCTTTGTTTTTACTTCGCCCGCAACAACAGCAAGCCCGGTAGTTACCATCGTTTCAACCGCTACCTTCGATTCTGGATCGAAGCTCAGCATCTCGTCGAGAATGGCATCAGAAATCTGATCAGCAACCTTATCTGGATGTCCTTCTGAGACTGATTCAGATGTAAATAAATATCCCATAACGTTTTAATGTTAAGTAAATAAATAAACGGGAAAGAGGTGATTGAAGGGCTAAATTTTGCTTTAGCATTTTTTATCGTGGTTGCAATCAATCAAATCTTTCCACAAAGACCGGTTTCGTCCGGTTTTTTCGGCGACAAAGATACGCAAATGATTCAACACAGGCTTTATTTGCTAAATTTATTGAATGATTCGGCGCTGTGAAAACTTTTTTTAGCATCAACAAAACCCTTTTATCGCAAAAAGGTAGTTTTATAGGACATCAAAAAAAACATGAACTGAACTACACCTTATATATTTGAAGGTCGCAGTAAAATGTTCAGCTAACCTTTTGCCCGAAACCTTGCAACAATCAAAAAATAAATCATGAAATATCCATAAGATCAAAATCATACCCACTGTGCATGAATATAGTTGCGACCTTTGAAGGTGAAATCAAAATCTGCAACTATGGAAACACAAGAGGTAAGTTTTCCGCAAATTGTCGAGGTAGGCTGCGGCATAGATGTACATCAGGCGGTAATAGTAGCGACCATCCGGCGCAGTGATCAAAGTTACGAGACACGGACGTTCGAGGCCTACACAAGTTCTTTGAAAGAGTTAAGAGATTGGTGCAGACAAAAGGGGGTTACTCACATAGCGATGGAGAGTACCGGGGTTTATTGGAAACCAGTGTACAACATCTTAGAAGAGTTTTTCGAGGTGATTCTGGTCAATGCACGCCATGTAAAAAACATTCCTGGCCACAAGACAGATAAGAAAGACAGTGCCTGGTTGAGTAAATTGCTTTTGGGCGGGTTACTCAAAGGAAGTTTCATACCACCGGTCGAGATACGAGATTTGCGAGACATCGTTCGTTACAAGAAGAAGCAGGTTCAGCAGGTAAGTAGCGAGAGTAATCGTCAATACCGGATACTCGAAGATGCGAACATCAAGTTGGGCACGGTGATGCAGGTTGGAAGCGTAAGTGCCAAGAAGATCATAGCAGATTTGCTGGAAGGAGTGAAAGATCCAGTCTTACTTGCCAAGCGTGTACATGGCAAAACCAAAGCGAGCAAAACCGAGATAATCAAAGCATTGGAAGGAAACTTTAGGGAACACCACCGGTTCATGATGAAAGCGATACAGCAGAGCATAGAAGCAAAAGAGAAGTTAATAAAAGAACTGGATGCGCAAATTGATTTAATGGTGCAGAAGTACTCGGTAGAGATCGATTTATTGACAACCATTGACGGTGTTGGGCGAGACAGCGCTATTGCCATAATAAGTGAGATCGGGACAGACATGAGCCGCTTCCCGAACGAACATCACTTAAGCAGTTTGGGAGGAATGAGCCCGGGCAATAACGAGAGTGCTGGTAAAAAAAAAGCTCTAAAACTATCAAGGGGAATCAACATCTAAGGGCAAGCCTTACCGAATGCGGATGGGGGGCAACCAGAAAAAAGGATGGTTTCCTGAAAAGAAAGTACTATTCAATAGCAGCAAGGAGAGGTAAGAAAAAAGCACTTTTTGCGGTTGGCCACAAGATATTGGTAGCTTCGTACTTCATTTTGCGAAACCTTGAACCTTACAAAGAGCCTGCTGACAGAAGCAAAGAAATGAAGCAGAAACAAATTGAAAGCCTCAAAAGGAGAATTCTGGATTTGGAAAGTTCCATTGCTTAATGGTAATCATAAAAGGTCGTTTTTTTACTGGGCAAGCTTAAATGCTATCCCGCACATGAAATTGACATCCAAAAAAGTTAAGCACCCATTGTTGTAGCCAAGCTTGGAGAAATCTTTGCCGGAGCACCTAGATGAAAATTTACTCTCTTAACTTTAATTATTGATTATTAAACAATTAACAAATTTATATACAGATGAAACAGCTTTTCTTTTTGGCAACGATTACGGAAAACATTTCAGGGCGTTTTTATTCGCTCAAGCCCTCATTTTGAACACCAAAACACCTGCTTTCTCTAATGATAACATCTGATTAGATGGAACTTATACACATCCTCAGTTATTTTTTCGGTATCAAGCAAAAAAAAAACAAAAAAATAGTTTCTTGCACGAACTTTTTATTCCTTATATTTGTCTAACAGACGATTTGGGCAAAGGAGAATGTAGTTAATACATCCAAAATCGTATAACTGTTAAAAATACACTGTTAAAACTGAGGAAAAAAATGGCCAAAAAGGATGAATATGGTCTGCACGAGTTGCTGAAGAAAATATTTGGCTTTGATCAGTTCAAAGGAAATCAGGAGCCAATCATAAAGAGTGTCTTGGATAAAAACGACACTTTTGTGGTGATGCCAACCGGAGGAGGCAAATCATTGTGCTACCAACTGCCTGCCTTAATGAACGAAGGCACGGCAATCATTGTATCGCCTTTGATCGCGTTAATGAAAAACCAAGTGGATGCTATCCGTAATTTTGGAACTGACGTTGGAATTGCACATGTGATGAACTCATCGCTTTCGCGAGCTGAGTTATTGCAAGTGCGTGAAGATCTGATTGCTAAGAAAACAAAATTGCTATATGTAGCCCCCGAATCGTTGACAAAAGACGAAACGGTTGAGTTTCTTAAATCATTAAAGATTTCGTTTTTTGCTATAGATGAGGCGCACTGCATCTCGGAATGGGGACACGATTTCCGTCCGGAATACCGGCGATTGCGGCCCATAATGAATTCCATTGATAAAAATCTGCCTGTAATTGCACTCACAGCTACGGCTACTGTAAAGGTGCAACAAGACATTTTAAAAAATCTGGAAATACCGAACGCTAAGATTTTCAAATCGTCATTCGACAGACCCAATTTGTATTATGAGGTACGTCCAAAAACCTCCGATGTAAGCAAAGACATCATCAAATACATCAAAAACAATCCCGGAAAATCGGGCATTGTGTACTGTTTAAGTCGCAAAAAGGTAGAGGAAATAGCTGAAACACTGGTTGTTAATGGCATAAGAGCCCTACCTTATCATGCGGGTTTAGATGGTTCGACAAGACGAATGAACCAGGATAAATTTCTGATGGAAGAAGCCGAAGTAATTGTGGCCACCATTGCGTTTGGAATGGGAATTGACAAGCCCGACATCCGCTTTGTGATACATCATGACATTCCTAAAAGTCTCGAGGGTTATTATCAAGAAACCGGTCGTGCCGGCCGCGATGATGGCGAAGGAAACTGTGTGGCTTTTTACAATTATGAAGACATACAGAAGCTCGAGAAGTTTATGAAAGACAAGCACGTGGCTGAACAGGAAATTGCCAAAGAGTTGCTTAATGAAACCGTAACATATGCTGAATCAGCTGTTTGCAGACATAAATTGCTTCTACACTATTTTGGTGAAATCTACGAAAAAGACAATTGCGGGGCTTGCGACAATTGTTTAAATCCTAAAGTAAAATTTGATGGACAAGAAGAAGTAAAGATGGTTCTCGAAGCCGTTTTGAGTGTAAAGCAATTGTTTAAACTAAAGCATATCAGCGAATTGCTTGCCGGAAAGAAATCCGGAGACATCAAAAATGCCAAGCACGAAACCAATGAGTTTTTTGGTGCAGGGGAAGATGAAGACGAACGTTTTTGGCAAGCGGTTATCCGACAGGCACTCATACACCGTTTGTTAGTAAAAGATATCGAAAATTATGGCATTCTGAAGGTTACAAAAGAGGGGAAGGATTTTATTAAAAATCCTCAACCTATCATGCTAACCAAAGATCATGACTACGAAAATCCTGATGATGAAGACTTTGAAAACGCCAAAGCTACAGGTCCGAAAGGCAGCGGAACTGACACTACGCTTTTCGCGATGCTCAAAGACTTGCGCAAAGCCATTTCCAAAAAAGAAAATCTTCCACCATTTGTCATTTTCCAAGATCCCTCACTCGAGGACATGGCCATCCAATATCCCATCACCTCTGATGAATTGACTCAAATTGTAGGTGTTGGAACAGGAAAAGCCGGTAAATATGGCGAGCCGTTTTTAAAGCTAATTCGTCAATACGTTGAGGAAAATGAAATCATCCGTCCAAATGATATGGTGGTGAAATCGGTTGTAAACAAATCAGGATTAAAGGTTTACATCATTCAAAACATTGACCGAAAGCTGCCTCTCGAAGATATTGCTTACGCAAAAAATTTATCTTACGATGAGTTGCTCACCGAAATTGAAAGCATCGTTGCCAGCGGAACCCGCATTGACATCAATTATTACATCAATGAATTTGTGGATGAATACCACCAAGAAGATATTTACGAATATTTTAACGACGCCGAAAGCGATTCTGTGGAACATGCCCTGAAAACATTAGGTGAATCGGAATACACGGAAGAGGAAATCAGGCTGATGCGCATTAAATTTATGTCGGAAATTGGAAATTAATGCCATTTAAACGCCACTTAAAAAGCCTGCTCTCTCACCAAGACAGGCTTCTTTTCTTTATTAAAAAAAATTGAATGAAAACTTCTCAGCACCACTTTAAAATTGTCACAGTTGGATTTTTATTCTTGATTATGTTTGTAGCAGCCTGCAAAAACGAGGTGAAAAAAGAGTCAACACCGGTGAGATTGACCGAAGCTCAAATGATTCGCTTGTTAAAAGACGTGCAATTGGCCGAAGCTTCATTAAGTTTTCAACGCAATTTGGGAAAAAATTCAGATGATCAGAAAGACCTTTATTTTGATCTTGTGTTTAAGCAAAATGGTTTGACTCCTGCAATTCTCGAAGAGAATTTATTTTTTTATAATCGTAATCCCAAAAACTTAGAGCGCATTTACGACAGTGTTATCGTTTCATTAAAACGCGAACAAGACAGCCTAAAGCTTGAAAATCAACCTGATTGAATAGTTTGATCTATTGTAAAATCTGAGAAAACTATTTGTCAAAAATTGCAGCTCTCTGCTCTTCGTCGCCACCAATACTAAGGCTATACTGAAACTCAAGTCTCGATGATGATTTGTACTGCCCTCTTCCCGAAACTCTCCAACCATTTCCAAGTGTTTGACTGAACAAAGTAACAGTCTTTCCGGTCACCAAGCCAACGGCCCTATCTCCTGAACCTGCAAAATTATTCAATAGAATTTCGGTTGAATTTTGTGGGTTTTTAGTGATCTGAACTTCGTAATTGAGTTTCAGCGCGTTGTCGCTTACTGACCAATTTCCCACAAAAGCCATAGCAGGATCGGTTTCATCAGGAATACTCCCGTCATCCGGAACACAGGCCGTGAAACCGAGAAGCATAAAAAACGAAAGATACAACCACCGTTTCATCATCAATTATATTTATCTACTTTTGAATCATAAAACGTTGAACCTTAATATGATTAGATGATTCAGCTTCCACAAAATAAATTCCCGAAGGAAGATTTTGAACACTTATTCTTTTGGTATGCAAACCTTTTGACATCATTTCCGATGTTGATATCTTTTGAACAGATTGTCCAAAAACATTTCTTACCGTGAGTGTAATGACTTCGTCTTGTTTTAAATCTAATGATATAACCGCTTCGTTTTGAGCAGGATTGGGATAAAGAACTAAGCCGTTTTGATAAGATAAAATTTGTTCCTCTTGTCCTACGAGCGTTCCGCCTGCGCTTAGTACAACCTCAGTGATGTTTGCGGTTGTAGGTTCCCAAACACGCTGAGAAACAATAGTCTTGTCTGGTTGTATGACAACAACAGTCGGATACGATGCCACTTGATAGGTATCAAAAGCAACATTTCCGCCTCCGTCAAGTCCGCTGGCACTTGGCAGGGTGATGTTAAAAACCGAATCAAAATAAATCACATCAGCATTGGTGCCATTATAATTGATTGCTAGAAAGAAAACATTACCGCTGTTAGCGCCAAAGTTTTGATAAGCCATTTCAAAATCGTATGCAAAGGTTTGGCATGGCCCGCAAGAGGTTGAAAAAAAGTCAATAACCACAATTTTATTTTCAGATAGAAGTGGATACAACTGGATGATGTCGCCTTTGAGGGTTTTCACACTGAAGTCGGGAGCAGTAGTGTGTGGGGTTTGAGACAGGGCCGCAGCCGAAAAAAAGAGTGAAATCAAAAAAGTAAGCGTGTATTTATTCATCATGAGAGCTAAAGTTAGTTGTGAAATTTTCACAAAGTTAGTCAAGTTGGTTCAAAGTCGTGCAAATGAAATGTTAAATCAAGTCAATAAAAGGGCTTGCAGCTTATCGGCCAATCGGCTGGCGCCAATGCGAAACCACCTATTCGACAACCAATGTTCGCCTACAATTTCCGCAACTAATTTGTAATACACCAAAGCATCTTCGGGTTCTGCAATACCTCCGGCAGGTTTTAAACCCACTTGTTTTCCTGTTTGCAAGTAAAATTCTTTGATGGAATCGAGCATGATAACTACAGCTTCCGGTGTTGCTGCAGGATTAACTTTTCCGGTAGATGTTTTCAAAAAATCGGCCCCTCCCAAAAGTGCGAGCTCAGAGGCTTTCCGAATCAATTCAATAGATTTCAGTTCACCGGTTTCAAGAATAACCTTTAATCTTGCCTTTCCACAGGCAGCCTTAACAGCTTGGATTTCTTGCAATACAGCATCATAATCGCCCTCCAACATTTTCCCGCGCGAAATCACCATATCAATTTCATCGGCACCTTCCTCGGCAACCCAAGCCACTTCGGCCAACTTCAAATGTAGGGGCAATTGACCGGAAGGAAAAGCACATGCAACCGTAGCCACCTCAACTCCAGAGCCTTGCAGCAGGAATTTGGCCTGACGTACAAAAGGCATATAGACACAAACAGCAGCTACAGCTCCAGTTCTATTGTCTTGGCCAAAATCTAAAGCCTTTGCACACAACTGATTGATTTTTTGTGTGTTATCTGATCCCTCCAAAGTTGTCAGGTCAATACAATTAAAAATTGTACGATAGGCTGCTTTTAAGTCAACATCAGTAATTGGTTTATTTGTAATCCATTGTATCCGCTCGGAAAGCGTATCGGCATCTTGATGATAAGGAGAGAAGTTCATATGAGTGAAATTTATTTGCAAAGGTACTGAAAGCAACCGCACGCCTTAAACCCAAAGACCTACAAAAAATCAATGCAGAAAATTCTACGAAAGCGGAGAATTTTAATCAGATACTATCCTTATACGGATAAGAGATACGTCAAATTTTTAGATTAACAGCAGTGGTATTTTTTTTATTTATTTTTATCTAACTGATTACTTGTACTTTATAAAATATTATTTCGTCAGGTGTAAAAGCGGCACATAAATTGAAATATGGCGAGAAAAGAAAACAAAAAATGTTTAGTGTGAAACTTACATCCTCGGAGAAACGCAAAGTTCAAAATTACCACAAGTACTTTAAATGCAACCGTTGCGGTTATATTTCAGTGGTAAAAGATGCTGTTTGTCCGATTTGTACAAAAGATGGTTTTATCATTAAAATGAAATAAACAATGAAGATCAATCAAACTTACACCCAACAGCAAATCCGCCAGCAGGGATTGGTAGAATATCCCATCAAAGACATTAATGCCAAGGTATATTTAAACGGCACTAAAGTGTATTTTTTCGAACTTGATAACAACCATCAAGACTATCGCTTATATTCCATCATAAATAAGCGATCCTTTTTCCTTTAACTCCTTAGTAATCCTCCTCCAGAGAGGAAAGTGCAAGCAGCCCGCCTTAAAAAAACCTGAAACAGCCCTGTTTCGGGTTTTTTTGCTTTTAAGCAGAGCACCTAATAATCAGCATCTCTGCCTGAAAGATGCAGCAAATCTTTAATGATTTGATTGAAATCATCAGCTTTAAGAAGCTCTTCAAGCGTAAGAATCATGCGATATTGCCATTTGTTTTCTGGATCGCTAGGCACGTTGATGCGTTCCTTATCTGTTTGGTCCCAACGCAAATTGCCATCCATTGCTATGATGTCTTGTAAAGGGAAAATGGTCCACATAGCCGGCGAGTGGAGGTGCTGGTTGATGATTTCTTTGCACACCCAGGGTTCAGCAAAATAAGGAGCTTGATCATTGTGGCCCAACATATTACGATAAAAACGTTGGGTTTTATAACGGTCTTCCTCCCACCATCCGCGAACGGTTGACATATCATGGGTTGAGGTGGTACACACACTGAGGTAGGGAGCTTCGGCAGGGTGAGCAAATTCGATACGAGGATTTTTAGGCATCCGTTGTATTTCGAGGCTGAGAATGTTGAGGGCTTCCATCACTTCGGGAACATTGTCGGGAACCATTCCTAAATCTTCGCCACAAACCAACATATTCGAGGCTGCAACAATGGCCGGAAGCTTTGCCATAGCATGTTGTTTCCAAAATTCTTCGTGTCGCTTGTAAAAGAAATGTATGTATAAGTCATTGAGAGCGTTCTTCTTATACTCTTCAAGATCGCGATAAGAATAGGTAAAATGGAATGCAATACGGGGGTGGTAAGCTGTTTGTGCTGCATAAGGATCTTTGATAAATAGCACCTCGTTCAACAAACTCATCAATCCATCACGAATGATGATATCTTTTCCACTCACTTCCTTGGTTAATCCTTGGGGAGAAAAATGGTTATAAATTTTACGTTGACTATCATAAGCCGGCTTCAATTCGTATTGGTCTTCATCAATCTCTTTGAGGTAACGTTTTCTTACTTCATCGGTATATTCACCAAAAAAGTCGTGCAAGAAATACCCTCTGATGTAAGGTTTTACAAACCTATCCTCATCAAACCAAATCCCCCAATCTTCTATTTCACTTGATGAAAGCGGCAAGCCGGGTTTAAAATACCCCAACAAACCATGGATAGCGTTTTGAGGAATTTCCCAAATTCTGAAAAAGCCCAAGATGTGATCAATGCGGTAAGCGTCGAAATATTTTTCCATCATCACAAGTCTTTTGCGCCACCAAGCATAGCCATCTTTAGCCATCACATCCCAGTTATAAGTTGGAAAGCCCCAGTTTTGGCCCATCATGGCAAAATCATCGGGCGGTGCACCAGCTTGTCCATCGAGGTTAAACAACTCCGGTTCGGTCCAGGCCTCAATACTGTTGGGGCTAATGCCGATGGGAATGTCACCTTTGAGTGCAACTCCTTTAGCGTGGGCGTACTTTACAACCGATTGTAATTGTTTATCGAGATGAAATTGTTGGAAAAAGTGAACGGCAATATGTTCGTGAAAAGGCTGTGCCGGGTCGGTGAGGGCCGCAATTTGGTCGGGATTGAAGCGCGAATAATCGCCCCACTGTCTAAAATCGCTGGTTTTAAACTGGTCTCTTAGGTAACAAAAAGCTGCGTAAGGCAAGAGCCATTCTTTATTTTCTTGAAAAAATAATTGATATTCAGTTGTTTGAGAAAGCGAAGACCAGTTTTGATCAAAAATAAGTTTAAAATATCGGGCTTTGGCTTTGGTGACTTCAACATAGTCAACATATGGCAGAGCATTGAGGTCTTTTTGGAGCCAAGAAAACTCTTTCATCAGTTTTTTGTCGTTCAGCTCACCCATATCAGGTAAGTGAAGGTACATGGGATGTAAAGCCATCACTGTTATGGACTTATATGGATATGAATCGAGCCATGAATGGGTTGCGACCGTTTCGTTGATAGGCAGAATTTGGATCATTCGAAGGCCGGTTTTGGCGCACCAATCTACCAGTTTTTTCAAATCGTTGAACTCACCCACACCAAAACTCTCGTCGGTACGCAAAGAAAAAACGGGCATAGCTACACCGGCTCCTTTCCAATTTCCAACTGGATAAAGAAAATCCTCATCGTTCACGAGCAACAAAGCATTCTCAGCGGACGATTCGGGCCTCTGAAGCCGGCGATTTTCACCCTCCTCCCAAGTCATAATTTTCCGATCGCTCAAGCGAACAATGACGTATTTATATATATAGGTGTCAAAATTTGATAGATTGTCAATTTCAAGCTCCCAGAGGGGATATTTTTTGTTGGACATCAGCTGGGGCTGCGACCAATTGCCAAGGGCAGCATTGTTTCCGATCATGGCCATTCCATAACCCACACCAACCCTTGGCGCTAAGAGCGTAAATCTGATTTTATTTTCTGAATGCGGTTCAACTTCTTGATTATAAATTTTTTCCGGCTTCATGATTACCTCTGTAAAAACTTTGGCTAGCATCACTCTTTCCGGATCAATCAAAGGGTGGAAACGATCTCTTACAGTAAAATGCTCGTACATTGAGCCCAGCAGGCTGCGATTACCTCCCCCCTCCCAGGTGATGTAGCCATTGGCATCGCGAACGACATACTTATACTCAATGAGCGTTGCCTGAGGCACTTCCACCTCAGTCAACCATTCGTTGTTACCTATGTACTCCATAGGAACCCCAAAATTTAAATCCCAGTTTCCAAGCTCTGCTGCGGAGCCCACAACAAAAGCAGTTTGTCCCCAACTGCTTTGATAGAGGAGGTTAAATATCAGTTTCATATTCTTATATTTTGGGTTCGTTGAAATCAAATGTAAATTTCGTGAATTTACTCAATCATTGCAAGCAAAACCCCATTTTTTCAAAAAAATAAAAATCAAACCGTTTGCAGTGGCTGATATAACAATGTAATTGAGCAAATATTAAAACGTGCGAATGATTGGTCGTGTTGGGCTTATCTTCAAACCAAAAGAGGTATTTGAGTAATTCAGTGTTTTACAACAGATAACTTTGGGGGTCAAAAGCACTGTAATTCAGGTTTTTTATCCTATCAAAATAAACATGATGGTGTTTTAAAAATCCATTTGTTTGGCTAAACCGTTTTAGCGAATTTACTACATTTGCAACGAAGACAGAACCTATGACAAAAAAAACTTCATTAGCAGATGTGGCGAAAAGTTTAAACGTTTCCAAAACTTTGGTGTCACTTGTAATCAACAATAAGGCCGACGAACACGGAATTAGTGCCGAAACTCAGCAAAGGGTTCGGGCGCGCATCCAAGAATTGAACTTTCAACCCAACGTTTTGGCTCAAGGTTTTAGAACCGGAAAAACAAAAACCATTGGATTGATAGTGAGCGACATTTCCAATATTTTTTATGCACGTATTGCCAGAAAACTTGAGGATTACGCTTACAATCGAGGCTATAGCGTGGTGATTTGCAGCTCGGATGAAGACCAGAAGAAAGAGGAGGAACAAATACGACTGTTGCTCAACCGAAGAGTGGATGGTCTTATCATTTCTTCATCTCAAAATAACGCCTTATACTTCAATAAGTTAAGTGAATCCAACTTTCCTCATGTGCTGATTGACCGGAGTTTTGACGATTTGCAATCACCCAATGTTTCAGTTGATAATTTTGGAGGAGCACGCTTGGCGGCCCAACACCTTTTATCGCAAGGCATGAAAAGTTTTGCGATCATTTCAATCAGTCCGGAGCATATTTCGACCATTAGCGATCGGCTGAATGGCTTTATATCGGTGTTGAATGAGGCAGGGATTGAGATGCGCGATGAGTGGAACATCAAAGCGCCTTTCGACAAGATTGAATCTACGATCAACGAAAAAATCGTGGAGTTATACCAATCACAACAACTGCCCGATGCATTTTTTACACTCAACAACAACCTCACCTCCACTTGCTTAAAATATTTACGCAAGCTTTCCATTCAAGTTCCTGATGACATTGCGCTAATTGGTTTTGACGATTTAAAATATTTTGAATTTACTCAGCCTTCTATTTCGGCCATCGAGCAACCCGTTGATCGTATCTGCGAGCATGCTTTCAACCTACTCTACCGTCAAATTTTGAAAGAAGAAATACCTGAAACCGAGAAAAAAGTTTGTCTGCCGGTGGACATTATCATCAGAGAATCATCGGTAAAAAGGAAATAGCAAAAAACCAATGAATGGCTTGTATTGGTTTTGCATGAATCAAAATCCGGCCTTTTCGGAATGGAATAATCAGAAAATAGATTGCTCAGTATGAATATTTTAAACCGTCTTTTTACCAGAAGAACACCAATTAAATTCAGGTTGTTGGCTTTAAAAGCTGTATGCTTGCTTTTGTTCGTCGTCTTTCTCCCAGGCTGCAAAACTACCGAAAAAAGATTGGTTATTGAGCAAAGCCTCAACAATGGTTGGCAATTTTCAGTGGCTGATTCCAATTCTTTTTTACCTGCAACCGTCCCCGGAACCATCCATTCCGATTTGCTGAACAACGGATTGATTTCAGATCCTTTTTATGGTTGCAATGAAAAAGACTTGCAATGGATTGGCGAAAAAGACTGGGTTTATCAAATGACTTTCGATGTAAACCCAGAAATAGCAGCGCGTCGCCAAGTAAAACTCGTTTTTGAAGGCCTCGATACATTCGCTGAAGTGTTTCTGAATGGCCAACTTCTGTTAGAAACCAACAATATGTTTCGCAGCTGGGAGGTAAATTGCAAATCGCATCTCAAAGAGAAAAATAACCTCTTAGAAATCCGGTTTTCATCGGCATATCAGCAATTTAAGGCTGATTCTATTGCTCATGGAAGCATACTTCCGGGAGGGAAATGGATGTTTGCACGAAAAGCAGCCTATCATTTTGGATGGGATTGGGGACCTGCTTTCATTACGGCAGGGATATGGAAAAATGTACAACTCAAAGGATGGGACGATCTCTTTCCGATAGATGCATTTGTGGCCACTGAAAAAATCAGCAAAGAAGTTGCGAAGCTTAAATTACATCTCAGCTTAGATACAGAAAAACAAAAAAATGTAAACATAGAATTGAAAGATGTTTCAACCGATACGATTGTTTTTCAACAACTTATGGAGCTTGAGCCAGGGTTAAATGATTATGCTTTTGATTTTGAGATCCACCAACCGAAGCTATGGTGGAGCAATGGTTTAGGCGAGCCCAATTTGTATCATTGGCAAATTGAGATAAAAACTACCGATGGAAAAATTTATCAACACAACATTGATTGCGGAATTCGCACCATCGAACTCGTTCAAAAACCTGATGAAACCGGCGTTTCATTCTATTTTAAACTCAATGGAGTAGCCCTTTACGCCAAGGGAGCCAACTACATTCCTCAAAATAGTTTTGTAACTGAAGTAGCTGATAAATCATACGTTAGCTTAATCAACGCTGCTAAGGCTTCCAACATGAATTTTTTACGCGTCTGGGGTGGTGGAATTTATGAAAAGGATGATTTTTATTCGCTTTGCGACCAAAACGGATTGTTGGTTTGGCAAGATTTTATGTTCGCCTGCGCGATGTATCCCGGCGACAGTGTCTTTTTACAAAATGTTCAAGAAGAAGCCATTGAGCATGTGAAGCGACTGAGAAAACATCCGAGCATTGCCCTTTGGTGCGGCAACAATGAGGTGGATGAAGCCTGGCACAATTGGGGCTGGCAACAACAATACAAAATGACAGTGGGGTTGCAAGACTCCATTTGGAAATCCTATAAAGACGTTTTTCATCAAGTTTTACCCAAAGTTGTTGCCACTTATAGTCCGCATACAGCATATGTTGCAAGTTCACCGCAAATTGGATGGGGCCATAAAGAAAGTATGACGCAAGGCGACTCGCACTATTGGGGTGTTTGGTGGGGAAAGGAGCCTTTTGAAAAGTACCTCAAAAAAGTTCCACGCTTTATGAGTGAATTTGGTTTTCAAGCCATGCCGGCCTTAGCTACCATCCGCACTTTTCAAAGTAAAGCCGAAGACAGTTTATTTTCGCCTGCTTTGCGGTGTCACCAAAAGCATCCCACAGGATTTGAAACCATTTCCACCTATCTCGATCGGGAGGAGCTGAAGCCACAAACCCTTGAAGAATATATTTTTGCATCGCAAATTATTCAAGCGCAAGGTATTGGAATGGCCATTGAAGCGCAACGCCGATCAAAGCCTCATTGCATGGGTTCGCTCTACTGGCAATTGAACGATGTTTGGCCGGTTACGAGTTGGTCGGGTATTGACTTTCAGAACAATTGGAAGGCGCTTCAATACCGCATCAAGGAGGTGTTTGAGGATGTTTTGGTGTCGGCCATTCAGCAAAATGGAAACATTGAATTGTCACTCATTTCGGATAAATTGGAAGATGTGAATGGAACATTTACTGTTGATTTAACGCAGTTTGATGGAACAAAAAAGCGTTTATTGGAACAAAAAATCACGCTCCTTAGTGGTAAAGTGCTACGTTTCCAACCCTTAAAGATAAATGATCTCGTTTTACAACACAATCAGTCATTTATAGAAGTTCACTTCATAACCAACGATGGCAGAGTTTATTCTGATTATCAAATGCTTTCGCCATTGGGTCAGCTCCAACTCCTGCCTTCTGAAGTCAACATCGAAGTTGAACCCATCACCGATGGATATGTATTGAAACTCTTTGCTCAAACATTCACAGCATTTGTTCAGCTTTACCTCAGCGAATCCAATGCGCGTTTTAGCGACAATTTTTTCCATCTTCAGGCCGGTGAAACACGAGAAATCAGATGTACAACAAGTTTAAATCAGCAGGATTTTGAAAAGCAATTCCAATATTTCCACCTCAACCATTGGATTGAAAAATACAAAGCGGTCATCCCCCAAAAATAAAATCATTTACACCTTACAACTATGCGCTATATTCTTCATTTACTGGCAGTTGTTATTTTAACGGTTACGTTTTCATGTAGCAGTTTGGATCGCAAAAACGAACCTTACACCTACATTGATCCATTTATTGGCACCGGCGGACACGGCCACACCTTTCCCGGAGCAACCCTTCCTTTCGGGATGGTTCAGCTCAGCCCACAAACACGACTCGATGGTTGGGATGGCTGTTCGGGATACCATTTTTCAGATTCCTTGATCTATGGTTTTGGGCATACCGCTCTAAATGGCACAGGAGTAAGCGATTATGGCGACATTCTCATCATGCCGGTTGTAGGTCCTGCTGTTTTTCAAAATCATGAATACTGCTCTCCTTTCAAAAAATCGGAGGAGAACGCGCAAGCCGGTTATTACAGTGTTAAGCTCGAAAAACCACAGGTTTTTGCAGAGTTAACAGCCACTAAACGGGTGGGCTACCACCGTTACACCTTTCCACGGTCTGACCAGTCTAAACTCCTCATTGATCTGCAACATCGCGACAAAGTGGTTGAATCGTCCATTGAATTTGTGAATGACAGCACGATTCGAGGCATGAGAAGATCAACCAATTGGGCTAAGGATATGATTTGGTACTTTTATATGGAGTTCTCAAAACCTTTCAGTCATAAAGGAATTGCCATCAATGACAGCTTAGTTACCCAAGCAACAGAAGCCGCAGGCACCAACATTAAAGCTTTTGTTGGGTTCAATACCATTGATAACGAACGCATTGAAGTAAAAGTAGGTTTATCTGCCGTTGATTTTGAAGGAGCCGAAAACAATTTAAAACAGGAACTTCCAAACTGGAATTTTGAAGAAACAAAAACGGCTGCCCAAAGCGAATGGAACAAAGAAATCTCAAAAATTGATGTTTCAAAAGGAACAGAAGAGCAGTTAAAAGTCTTTTATACTGCAATGTATCATGCTATGATTCAGCCCAATACGTTTATGGATGTGGATCATCGCTACCGCGCCATTGACAGAAGCATTGCCATTGCTGATGATTTTACCAACTACACTGTTTTTAGTTTGTGGGATACCTTTAGGGCTTGGCATCCATTGATGACGATAATTGAGCAAAACCGGACCAACGATTTCATCAAAACCATGCTCAATATGTACGAAAAGGGCGGTTTACTTCCAGTTTGGGAGCTGGCCGGCAACGAAACCTATTGTATGATTGGCAACCATTCCATTTCTGTCATTGCCGATGCTTGGATGAAAAATATGCGGGGATTTGATGGCGAAAAAGCCCTACAAGCCATGCTGAACAGTGCCAACCAGAACCACTTTGGATTGGATGTCTATCGTGAAATGGGTTATATTCCAGGGGATAAAGAACATGAATCCATCTCAAAAACTTTGGAATATGCCTACAACGATTGGTGCATCGCCATGATGGCAAAGCAATTGGGCCACGACAGCATCCATCAACAATACATTGTAAGGGCACAATCCTATAAAAATATTTTTGATGCCGAAACCGGTTTCATGCGACCCCGATTGAATGGCGGTTGGTTGCAACCCTTCGATCCCAGCGTGGTAGATTGGCATTTCACCGAAGCCAACTCCTGGCAGTATAGTTTTTTTGTTCCTCAAGATATTGTCGGTTTGGCCAATTTACATGGTGGAAATGAAGCACTTGCCAATAAACTCGATCAGCTTTTTACAACAGATATTGAGGTTGGAGGTCGCGACATGAAAGATATTAGCGGTTTGATCGGGCAATATGCACACGGCAACGAGCCCAGCCATCACATGGCCTACCTCTACAATTATGTTGGCCAACCCTGGAAAACCCAAAAATATGTCCGACAAATTATGGATGAATTTTACAGCTCAAATCCCGATGGATTGATTGGAAATGAGGACTGTGGACAAATGTCGGCATGGCTTATCATGAGTGCCATGGGCTTTTATCCGGTTTGTCCGGGTCAACCTGAGTATGCGATCGGAACACCATGGTTTCCCGAGATGACCATACAATTAGAAAACGGGAAAACTTTCCGCATCACCGCTGATAACCTTTCAAAGGAAAACATTTACGTTCAATCAGTTACACTGAACAACAACCCTCATTCACTTACAACCTTACGGCACTCTGACATTGTAGCAGGCGGCCATCTTCATTTTGAGATGGGTAAAAAACCATTGATCCACCACATTGCTGAGTTGGGAAAGTCGCCCACAAGCGCGATTCTGGAAGCACAGATTCTTCCCGTTCCATTTATAATGGCTGATGATATCCGCATCAAAGACAAGCTAAGGGTGAGCATGGGAGACATTGAAGCGGAGGCTGAAATTTATTACAGCTTAGATGGAAATGAACCACAGAAAAACAGCACACGCTATCAGCAACCATTTGAAATTGAACATACTACACTCATCAAAGCCAAAGCTTACAATGAAAGTAAAGGTTGGAGTAAAGTAACAGAAGCCCATTTTGTTAAAATGGACAGCCGTAGAACAATTGAGTTATTGAGCAGCTACCATCCCAATTATCATGGGGGTGGAGCCGATGCCCTGATTGATGGCATCCGTGGTTCCGAAAATTGGCGATTGGGTGGTTGGCAAGGTTATCAAGGTGTTGATTTTGAAGCTGTTGTTGACCTCGGTCAAGAGGAACACATCCATACACTTTCTGCCGGATTTGTTCAAGACATTCGCTCATGGATCTGGATGCCCAAAACTGTAACTTTCTCGATTTCAACAGATGGAGAAAAATTCAAAAAAGCGGCTACTCTTGGCCATGCGATTTCGCCCGAAGTAGAAGGTATTTTCAAACAAGACATCGGACAGAAAATCAACGAAAAAGTTAGATATGTACGTGTACAAGCAACCAATTTCGGAACTATTCCCAGCTGGCATTTGGGTTCGGGAGGTCAGGCCTATATTTTTATTGACGAGATCATTATTGAGTAATAATACTACTCAATAGTTCAAAGACCGCAAAAAAATCTAAAAGTCATCGTCATTGGCTGTGTTGCTGTTGATATTTTGTTGACGATCATACTCAACACAATCAAAATCAATACTCACATCGGTCAATGGTTTGTCAAAATCACCTTTGCTGATGTTGAGCACCGGATCGTTATAAATTTTTTGAATGTACAAAGCCCATATTGGCAACGCCATATTGGCACCTTGACCCAATTTAATGCTTCTAAAATGCACGCTTCTATCTTCGGCTCCTGTCCATATACCTGTTGTTATGTCGGGCGTGAGACCCATAAACCAGCCATCGGATTGATTTTGAGTGGTTCCGGTTTTTCCGGCAATAGGATTTCTTAAATTATATTTTGAGCGCAAACGCACACCGGTGCCGCTTTCCACCACACCCTTCATCAGTTGAATCATTTTGTAAGCCGTAACTTCATCGAGTGCTTCTGACTGTTCGGGGGCAAAACGCTCGATTAAATTGCCATTTTTGTCTTCAATTCGGGTAATGAAGTAAGGCTTGATGAAAACTCCTTTATTTGAAAAAGTATTCATTGCGCCCACCATTTCACTCAGAGTAATTTCGGGTGTACCAAGCGCGATTGCAGGTACCGGATCAATTGGCGACACTACACCCATTTTTTGAGCCATTTGAATGACCGACTCGGGTGGAAAACGTTTAATAAGATAAGCAGAAATCCAGTTGTTGGAGTTGGCAAGTGCCCACTTCAAAGTCACCTCTTGACCGACGCGCTCATTACTAGCATTTTTAGGTTCCCAAAAAGTTCCATCCCACAACTGAACGCTGTAACTGATGTTCGGCACTTTGTAGCAAGGCGTATATTCTCCCTCCTGCATGGCCAACGTATAAAGGAACGGTTTAAAAGTTGAACCCACCTGTCGGCGTGCCTGGGTAGCATGATCGTATTTAAAATACCGATAATCAATTCCACCCACGTAAGCCCTCACTTGTCCGGTATGCACATCCACCGACATAAGGCTCGACTGCAGGTAAAACTTGTAATAGCGGATTGAATCCATCGGCGACATGACCGTGTCCACCGAACCTTTCCATGAGAAAACCCGCATTCTTACAGGTGTATTGAAAGCCAGCCTGATTGAGTCCATTGGGGTACCGGCCTTTTTCATATAGCGGTAACGGTCGGTTCGACGCATGGCTTGATCCATAATTTTTTCTACCTCGGTTTTTATTTCAGAAGAAGGGAACACAAAGGGCGCATTCGACTGGTTTTTCCAATGGTTAAAAAAGGCAGGTTGCAAATCGCCTCCTAGATGCTCACGCACAGCCTCTTCGGCATAGGTTTGCATACGTGAGTTGATGGTGGTATATATTTTCAGTCCATCTTTGTAAATATCATAAGAACTACCATCGGCTTTTTTATGTTCGGCAGCCCAACTTTTGAGCTCAGCTCTAAGAAACTCTCTGAAATAAGTAGCCGATCCGCTGTTATGGTCGAGCAGACCGAATTGCGACATATTGAGTGGGATCTCACTTACGCTGTCGCAGACTTGCTGCGAGATGAAGCCATATTCGGCCATCTTTTTTAGCACCAGATTCCGGCGTTGTAAGGCGCGTTCAGGATTCCGTACAGGGCTGTACCAAGTGGGCGCATTCACCACCCCGGCCATCAAAGCGGCCTCTTCGAGCAGCAATTCATCTGTTGATTTACCAAAAAAAGTCAATGCAGCCGATTTAATCCCAAACGCTTGACTACCAAAAGGTACAGTGTTGAGGTACATGGCCAGTATTTCTTCCTTAGAGTAGTTGCGTTCGAGCCTCGAAGCGGTGACCCACTCCTTGAATTTTCTCATCACCAAGGCGGGGATACTCAGGTTTTCATCGCGGGGAAAAAGATTTTTGGCAAGTTGTTGGGTAAGTGTGCTGCCACCGCCTTTGCTATTTCCGGTGAAAACACCATAAGCAACACGACCAAGTGCTTTAAAATCAATACCTGAGTGTTCTGTAAAACGGATGTCTTCGATAGCAAGCAAGGCATTTACCAAATCGGGAGGCAGATCGTAAAAGTGAATATTCGACCGGTTCTCGATGTGATAGGTTCCAAGAACTACGCCATCTGATGAAAATATTTCGGAGGCTAAGTTGGTGTCGGGGTTTTCCAGTTCTTCAAAACTGGGCATTTCGCCATACCAGCCTTTCGACAGGCCGTAAAAAAACATAAACACAGCTAAGCCGATCGTAATAAAAGACAGCCAGAAAATTGTGACCAATAAATTGTAGCTTTTATTTGATGCTTTTTGTTTTGCCATTGCCAATTGTTACTTAATTAGGGTTCCTCTCAACATGTAGTCCAATATCTGCAATCCCTTCCAGAACATCCTCACGCATAGCATGTTCCACATTAAAAGTATATTGACCCGTCAGCGGAAATTTGATTGAAGGATTCAGCACGATGAGGTTTTGCCTCAGATTGCCATAACCACTTCCCAACCATTTTCCGTAAGGGTCGGCCACGATACATTCGAGGGTGTCGCGGGTGATGTTTCCGTTTGGAAATTGTGTTTCTAAGAAAAAATAGACGTTACTATAACGGTAATTCAAGTCATTTCTTATGTGCATCGCAAACTGAAAAGTTGATGTCGTATCGTTGACCTCCATATTGAAGCGAAGCTTTTGGTTTTTGCTCCACCCCTCTTTGGGAAGCGCCTGCACATCGTCGTAGAAAAGTTTTTTACCGCATGAAGTTAGGCCAACAACAAGCAGAAACAAAGTAAAAAAAGCTCCGAGGCCAACCATTTTCTTTAGCCTGAGCCAACCAAAAGAGTGGGTTGTTATCACTTGTTTTTCTTATTTTTTTTGGGTTTGTCGAAACGATTCAAGTCACCTTCAAGGATACTGCTGCTCACTTCAGAAACCTCTGTTCCTTTCATAAAAGCAAAATCTTCGAGTTTTTCAGGGTATTGACCCTTGCTGTTTAAAGCTGATATTTCTTTCACCTTGTCAATAGGAATCGCCAAAAGGCTGGCCCTGTCGTTGGTGTAGGCGTACCACATTAGACCTTTAAAGATGTCGCTTTTTTGATGAATAGCGTCACCTTTTTTTGTTTTGAGGACGGTGCGTTCGTCGGGAAACTCCTTGATGGCATCGGCGTATGCATCAAATTCATAGTTGAGGCAACATTTTAATTTTCCGCATAGCCCGGCCAATTTTTGGGGATTGGGCGACAATTGCTGCACGCGTGCCATAGTTGTTGAAACAGATTGAAACTCGGCCATCCACGAAGCGCAACACAGCTCGCGACCACAGGAGCCGATGCCGCCCAGCTTGGCCGATTCTTGCCTCATTCCGATTTGACGCATTTCAACCCTGATGTGAAATTCTTCGGCCATCCGCTTGATAAGTTCACGAAAATCAACGCGATCTTCGGCTGTGTAATAAAAAACAGCTTTGGTCTTATCGCCCTGATATTGAACATCATTGAGTTTCATATTTAGACGTAAATCATAAATCAGTTCACGGGTTTTGCGAAGAGCAAGCTCTTCTTGCTCAATTGAGCTGACCCATTTTTCGACATCAGAAAGTTTGGCGTGGCGATAAACTTTGCGCATTTCCTCAGGTTTTACCCTGTAATTTTTACGCTCCATTTGCCTTTCAACAATTTCGCCTACAAGGGTAACAATACCAATATCATGTCCGGCGGCCGCTTCAACGGCAACCATCTCACCTTCTTTGAGTTCGAGATCGTGGGTGTAAGAAAAAAAATCTTTGTGGTCGTTTTTAAATCGGACTTCGGCAAAACGTGGTTTTGTTTGTTGCAGCGGATCTTCATAGCCTTGGAGCCAATTGGTAGTATCTAATTTGCAACATTGGTGTTGATAAATCTGGTCTTTGGGGTTATATACACGTGGAGCGCGGCAGCAGCCTCTCGGGAGAAAAGTTTCACTGCCTTTGCCCTTTAGTTCTTCATTCATATAAATATGTTTGTTAAAAGGACAAAATTACACTTTTTTTTCGTGAATTTTTTCAGGCCTTCAATTTGAGCAAGTGAATCATTTTGAGGCTGGTATCCATAAATACCAAGGGTGCATAAGCGTTACGTTCAATTTGTCGAATACCTTCCTCCATCAGTTCTGTGAAGGTAATCAAGTTGTTATGGTGAACAAAAGGCGCAAACTTCGACATAAAATCCAGTTCATCCTCAGGAAGCCTGACCATCTGTTGGAGATTGTGGTTGTTGATGAGGCTATTTCTAAAAAGAGACAATCCGTGCTGAAGAAAGGCTTTTTGACGTTCTCTTCCAATGCCTCCCATGTTGGCGCAAAAATCAATAAGCATGGGGATATTGTCTTTAAAACACAAGCGCATCCATTGGCGTAATTCGTGAAAGTTATACTTTTCATCATCCGCATTTTCATATAATCGGTTTGCTTCCAACCAGTTACCATAAGCCATTGTGGCCACTTCCTTTACGTCGGCCTGTCGCACACCGCGGGCTTCGGCCAAAGCGAGAAGCAGCGAATCGTCATCGAGGCGGGGTATTTTCACTTGAAAAGCCCGCGATTTCACTGTCGTAAGTATAAGATCGGTTTGTTCAGCGATGAGTAAAAAGATGGTGTTTTCTGGAGGTTCTTCCAACTGCTTCAATAATTTATTGGCCGTGGTAATGTTGAGCCTTTCGACCATCCATATAATCATGATTTTAAATTTACCTTCGTAAGCCTTAAAACTTAGCCATCGGATAATTTCACTGCCATCGCGCACAAAAATTGACGCTTGCTTGTTTTCAACACCCAAGTACTCGTGCCATTGGTTCAGCCCGATATACCCTTTGTTGCTTATCACAAAATTGCGCCATTCTTCGGAAAAAAGCTTAGACTCGGGGTCTTTTTTCACCTTTTTGGTGGTGGTGGTAGGATAAATAAAATGGATGTCGGGATGGGTTAGGCGCTGCGCTTTGATGCAAGACGGACATTGACCGCAACTGTCATTTTCCTGTCGGTTGGTGCAGTTGAGGTATTGCGAATACGCGAGGGCAAGAGCAAACTTACCGCTTCCGGGAGGTCCCCAAAACATTTGTGTATGGCTGATGCGACCTTCAGAAACCGACTGAAGCAGACGCGTTTTCACCTCATGCTGTCCTATGACCTGTTTAAATCTCATGGTTCTTTATTGGGAGTTCAAAAATACGCAAATCAGCTATCATTAGACCTTTAAAAGTCATGACCTGACAAAAAAAAGGCTGCCTAAAACAGACAGCCTTTAAAACGATTTTAAAAATTATCTTTTTCGGGCAAATTTATAATTTTCTGAACCCATGATGTCTTCAAACCATTCATACGTTCCATCGGAATAAACAATGGCCAAGGTTGGGTAGGTTTCATTGTATTCGATATCGGTGTACATCTTAAACATTAAATCGCCTATTTTGGCATTCAATTCGGTGTGCATCAACTGCATTGCAATTTGATTGTTTAAAAACCCAAGATCGTAAGTGCCGCCATTATCATCAATATCATTCATATAATTATTAATTGCAGCATAGTTCATCCAGCCTTCAACTTTTAAGGGTGCAAGACTGTAATAGCCCGTAACTTTTTCAACATCAGTCATATCAGCTGAGTAAATCACTGCAAGATTGCATCCCATCATTTCGGCGTTGTTTTGCTTAAACGACATGATTGCCGTATAGTTGCTACCCGTTCCTGACAATGACATATTGAAACTGTAAGGAGCCATTGTTACATCAGCATTGGTGGCCAAAGGAAAACCATTTTCGGTGTAGGATGCGTTGTAGTTAGCTGTCATAAACGTGGTGCCGGAGATTTTAAAGTCAACATTGGCATTGGTAGGCACCATTTCTTCATACGTTTCAGTGTACCAAGTTTGTGAATCATCATCCCACATTTCTTCGGTATAAATGATGGTTTGATAGGTCAAATTATTCACCGTTAAGGAAGCGTCGTTTTGGTTGTTGGCCAAAGCAGTTTCATCGGAAGGGAAAATAAATTTAAGCATCGTGGTGCTTTGCTCCATGAGGTCGAAATCGCCGGTGCCAAAATTGTAAGCATACACACCGAAATCACCCATTTCTTTTTGATTTTTATTGGTGGGTTGCAGGGTGGTTTTAGCTTTTGTCAGGGTCATGTTTCCCGGTTTTACCAGCATGGCATTGATCGTTTGTTTTGAAAGTTCAAAATCGAGCAATCCCATCAAGAAATTGATAGAGGTGTATGCCTCAAGGCTCATCATGGCAGCCATATCAGTGGTAACTTGCTGACCAACATTACGTAATTCAACTTTGGCATCGTTAACGGAGAGGTCTTGAGGTTTGTCTTTGTCTTTTTCGCAACTTGCAAAAACCATCAAGCCCAGCATAAGGGAAAACAACAATACTTTTTTCATAACAATTGGATTAAGTGGTTTATATAATACAAAGATAGATAAGACAGCTATTTAGTTGCAAGTAAAAACCTAGCTTTTGATGTCAAACAACCTTTTTAAACATTGATTTGCACTATTTTTTAACTATTTTATGCGTGAAAAACCTATTTTAGGCTTTAAAAAGGACCTCCATTCGATGTGGTTTAAGTATTTTTGTGCAAGAAAATCATTGCTTTGAAAACACAACTCCACCAAATGATGTCTTTTATTTTACGAGCCGTCATGCTTATTCAGGGGTCATTGTTTTTGGTTTCCTGCCACACATCGCCTACAAAGGTGGTGGAAAGCAGTGCAACAGCAACCAACAACTCGCCGTGGTGTGTTGAAGGCATTCATGAATTACGCCGGGGCGATATCATTGTGCGCCCCAATCTGAACATCTGGCCCGGGACGGCGACCCTTGCCAACGGAAAGAATTTCGGTCATGCTGCTTTAGTTGTTAAAGGCTTCACAAGCAGCAATATGGATAGCCTTTTGATGGGATCAATCATTGTTGAATCTATTGCGAAAGATGTGCCAAAGGCGCTACAGGTGCGCGAAGTTGCTGGCTTGGCTTACCATAAATTCGATGCTTTGAACAATGTCAATTTCGACCATACGAAAAAGGGTAGCCGCTACCGCTTGAGGCTGCCACTCACCGACCAGCAAATTGATAAAATGATTGACTTTGCCCTCCACCAAAAAGGCGATTCTTCTTCATGGCACGCGGCAAAGTTGATCCCATCAGAAAATATTGCCGACACAACGCGTAATTTTGACAGCAACACATCTTGGTACTGCTCGCTTCTTGTATGGAGTTCAGTTTATTACGCAACCGAAATTGACATTGACTGCAATGCCGGATATATGGTTTATCCCAATGACTTGATTGCTTCACCTGCCTTCTACAACACCGAAAAACACACTGGAAGAGCGCGTTTTTAGCTAAAAGCAAGGAATTTAACATGTTTTAAACTTGTAAGGCGGATGCTTTTGAACAATATTTGAAGCGCTCACACATATTTTTTGCACCTTTGTAGCGTTAATAAAAAAACACTTCATTTTTCAGGCCACTATGTCAGATAGCATCGTCATTATTCCGACCTACAATGAAAAGGAAAACATCGAAAACATCATTCGAGCTGTTTTCCAGCTTCAAAAAGATTTTCATGTTTTAATTGTTGAGGACAACAGCCCTGATGGAACGGCTGTTATTGTTAAACGATTGATGACAGAGTTCCCCGGCAAGCTTTTCATCGAAGAGCGCAAAGGGAAACTAGGCCTTGGGACGGCATATATTCATGGCTTCAGATGGGCCTTAGCGAGAGACTACGAGCATATTTTTGAAATGGACGCCGACTTTTCGCACAACCCCGCCGACCTTGAAAGACTTTATTTAGCTACCTCAGCCGAGGGTGCCGACATGGCCATTGGCTCACGCTACATCACCGGTGTGAACGTTGTAAACTGGCCCATGGGTAGGGTTTTAATGTCGTATTACGCCTCATCTTATGTGCGGTTTATTACCCGCATGAAAGTGCGCGACACTACTGCCGGTTTTGTTTGCTACCGTCGAAAAGTTTTAGAAACCATTCGCCTCGATAAAGTGAAATTTGTAGGCTACGCCTTCCAAATTGAGATGAAATATACCGCGTGGCACTTGGGTTTTATTCTTAAAGAAGTGCCTATTATTTTCACCGACCGCACCCAAGGAACCAGCAAAATGAACAACAACATTTTCAAAGAGGCCATTTTTGGTGTGATTAACCTACGGTGGAGAGGGTTGTTGGGTTCTATTAAACCCGCGAAAGAAAAAACTGCCTAAAACCTAATTCATGTCAAACAACTACCTCATTACCAATGCCTACATAGTAAATGAGGGCAGGGTTTTTAAAGGAACTGTGGCCATATCCAATGAAAAAATTCAATGGATCAGCGAAGCGAAGCATCCGGTTTTGCAGCCATTTTCGTCCTACACTGTGATAGATGCCCAAGGCAAATATTTGCTCCCCGGCGTAATTGACGATCAAGTGCATTTTAGGGAGCCGGGTCTCACACACAAAGGCGATATTTACACTGAAAGCAGGGCTGCGGTTGCCGGCGGCATCACCAGTTTTATGGAAATGCCCAATACCATTCCCAACGCACTTACCCTTGAGTTGCTGGAGGAAAAATATGAACTTGCCGCTGAAAAATCACTTGCTAACTTTAGTTTTTATCTTGGTGCCTCCAACCACAACACCCATGAAATTATCAAAGTGAATCCGCATAAGGTTTGTGGGATTAAGGTTTTTATGGGTTCGAGCACAGGAAATATGTTGGTAGATGACCGTCAAGCGCTAGAAATTATTTTCAAGGAGGCTCCTTGCCTTGTTGCCGTTCATTGCGAACACGAACCCACCATCCGCAAGGCATTTTTACAATTCAAACAAAAGGCCTCTGAGCAAATTTCGGCTTCCGTACATCCCGCACTTCGCTCTGCTGAAGCCTGTTACCGCTCCTCGTCCGAAGCTGTTGAGCTTGCCCATCGTTTCAATACCCGCTTGCATGTTTTGCATCTTTCCACCGCGCGTGAGATGGAGCTTTTTCGAAATGACATCGCATTAAAAGATAAAAAAATAACCGCCGAAGTTTGTGTGCATCACCTTTGGTTTAACAAAAACGATTACCTCCGCAAGGGAAACTTCATCAAGTGGAACCCGGCCATTAAAACCGAAAATGATCGCCTGGCTTTGTGGGAAGCCCTTTTAAACGGCACCTTGGATGTTGTGGCAACCGATCATGCTCCGCATACCCTCGAAGAAAAATCACGGCCTTATTTTGAAAGCCCATCGGGTGGTCCTTTGGTACAACATGCGCTGCCGGCCATGCTTGAGTTTTATCATCGAGGACAAATTGATCTCGAAACCGTTGTCGAAAAGATGTGTCACCATCCTGCTATTGCATTTAATGTCATGGATAGAGGATACATCCGTGAAGGTTATTTTGCTGATCTGGTGTTGGTTGACCTTCATCAACCATGGGCCGTTAACAATGACAACATTCGGTACAAGTGCGGCTGGTCGCCTTTTGACGGGGAAGTATTTCAAAGCGCTGTGACACATACTTTTGTGAATGGCAATCTGGTTTATGACCATGGTGTTTTAAATGACAATCATCGTGGAAAAAGACTGTTATTTAACAGATAATCAATGGTTTAAATGGTGGTTTTAAAGCATAAAAAAGTCCTCTAACCCTTTTCGGTTGAGGACTTTTTTGTAGGTTTATTTGACGGTTAAGCACCTAAGGTGGCTACCATCACTGCCTTGATGGTGTGCAAACGATTTTCGGCTTCCTCGAAAACCAACGAAGCCGGTGATTCAAACACCTCATCATTCACTTCCATGGCATCAATTCCAAATTTTTGAAAAATTTGTTCACCAATCACCGTATCACGGTTGTGGAATGCGGGGAGGCAGTGTAAAAATTTCACATTAGGATTTCCGGTTTTGGCTAACATAGCACCGTTCACCTGGTAAGGCAACATCAGTTTGATGCGTTCTTCCCACACATGATCCGGCTCACCCATTGAAACCCAAACGTCGGTATATAAGAAATCTACCCCCTTTACGCCTTCATCTACACTTTCGGTGAGGGTAATTTTTGCGCCTGTAGCTTTAGCGATTTCACGACAAGTGGCTACAAGTTCCTCTTCAGGCCAGTTTTGTTTTGGCGCAACAGCTCTAAAATCCATTCCCATTTTAGCAGCACCAACCATCAGCGAGTTGCCCATATTGTTGCGGGCATCGCCACAATAAGCAAAAGCAACCTGACTTAAAGGCTTGTCGCAGTTTTCCATCATCGTTAAAAAATCGGCTAAAATTTGAGTGGGATGAAACTCAGTGGTGAGGCCGTTCCAAACCGGAACACCGGCATATTTTCCGAGCTCTTCAACAATGGCTTGACCATATCCGCGGTACTCAATGCCGTCGTACATACCACCTAAAACGCGGGCTGTATCTTTCATTGATTCCTTTTTACCAATTTGCGAACCCGAAGGTCCTAAATAAGTTACGCTGGCACCTTGATCGTGGGCAGCCACCTCGAAGGCGCAGCGCGTGCGGGTAGAGTCTTTCTCAAAAATGAGCGCGATATTCTTGCCTTTGAGTGTCTGTTGCTCAATACCGGCATATTTTGCCTTTTTGAGATTGGCGGATAAATCGAGGAGAAATTTGATTTCTTGTGGGGTGAAATCAAGCAATTTGAGAAAATTACGGTTTCTGAGATTGAAAGCCATAGGTGTAAATTTTTAATGTTATTAAATGTTGATTTGCTATCAATGAAATATAAGACAAAAATACAGAAAGATGTGAATTAATTCACAATTCAATTGACTTGCCTTTTAAAAACCGTTCATTTGCACGGAAATGAACAAGTTTGCTTCGCAACACTTCAATTCGACTTTGGATTAAACACATGAATGCAAGCGGTGAATTTTGGTATCCAGCACTTTTTGAACGACTAACATTATTTCTTCCAAACTTTGAAAGCTACCATCGTTGTATTCGATCAACAAACCCGCTCGGTCTCGTGGTTGGTTGCGAATAAGATAAATTTTACCGAGTTGTTGATTCTTATCACTATAAACCACTGTTTTGGTTTTTCTATTCCATAGGTCAAAAAAATCACCATCTCCTATTGAAACAAAATCGAACTCGGAATTTAGCTTTACAACCAATGGAAAAGCCTCAATAAACAACTTTAATTTATTGTAGGTCAATACTTTGTTTTGCCCAATAGCCACATCAGATTTGAGTTTTAGATGGATTGTCTGCTTCTGCGATTCCAAAATATGAATGTCAATATTTAATTCCGCACTCGATTGGCCTTTAAACTTTGTTTTCAAATTAAACATGATCTCATAATTGTTCAACGAAATGTGCAATTCGGCCAATGCCGGAAAACCGTTTTTTACTTCGGCACTATAATTCAGCTTCATTAGGCAATTCGATCCCTCAAACAATTCACCTTTCAATCGGGTTGGAAAAAGCATTTGAAGTTCGATTGGAGCCTCACTATATTCCTCAACATATAAATGTACCAGACTATCATTTATAGAGTGATAAGACAGCTTTAAGGGCATTGCATCTTTTGCGGGAGCAGTAAAATCCCAGCTTTGGCTTGCCCTGTTGAAAACATATTCTCCTTTTGCCTTTTCTAAATTATACCCATTCAACATTGCAACCGAGTCGGTTACATTGCTCGAAAGCAAGGGCAATGGGGCATTGGGTAATGTAAAAAAAGGAGTGAATGAAGCGACAGCTTTTGATTGCATCATATTGTTGACCTGTCTCAGCAACTCAAAATCAAAGGCACGCAGCAAATTCTCACTTGCCTTCCTGTCAGTTTTTTTATGGCAGCCAAAAAAAAACAACAGCGACACTGAAAGAAAAGCAATAAAAATATTTCGGGGATTTTTTTTTTCTTGAAGCATAATTTCATTGGCTCATCAACAACAGCAAAAGTAAGAAAACAAAAACGCTAAGCCTTTAAAATAACTGAAGCCCATGCTTAAAACTTATAGCGCTTGACCAAAACAGACAGAATAGCCTGCGCGATCTCTTCATCAGAAAAGCGGGCATTGTTGAAAATAAGATCGAAATAATCGTTGGAAATCTCTTTACCGCAAAACTCCTTAAATAAACGTTGCCGTTTAAGGTCAGTAGTTTCCACAAACAGTTTTGCTTCTTTCTCATTCAGTTGTTTTTGTTTCATAATGCTATTCACCCGCCACGCAAAAGGGGCTATCAATCGCACATGTAAACCGCCTTTCATACCGGCAGTTATGATGGCACCGGCGCGACCAATGATAATTCGATTGCCTTCTTGGGCCAATTGCTCAATGAGACTGCGCACCGTATTGCGAACGCTTTGGTAACTTTTGTATTTGTTTTGACCAAAAGCCAACAATATTTCATCGAGATGACCTTTTTCTTCAGCATTAAGCAAATGATGAACCTGAATGGGATTTAGCTTCATTTCATTGGCTGCCTCAAAAATATCTTCCTTGTTGATGATGTCCCATTTTCTATGAAATTGATGCTGAATTTCATTTTGAATGAGCTGCGCGATGGATCGGCTGTGGCAGCCTGTTTCGCGGGAAATGGTTAAAAACACCGTATGTTGACTTTGAACGACTTGCTTTTGACGGTTGCGTTCTTGAAAATAACGTGCAATATCGAGTGCCATGGCTTTTTTTGTTAAAAATACAACATAAAACAAAAAAAAGCAATTGCTTTCAGGTAGTTTTGTTTGTATCTTAGAGGCATTATTCACCTGATAAAACAAAAAACATATGACAAACGATTATTTATGCCCCCATTGCACCGGTCATTTATTGATTGAACAACAGTTGATCCTGACCATCAAACATGCAGACGATACCGGAATGTTGCTCCTTATGAACCCCGAAGTCGGTAATTATCAAACCATCTACCACCCATCAAATCAGCTGATAGAAGGCGAGAAATATGATTTTTATTGCCCGATATGTCACACCAAACTGCAATCGGCTCTCAACGATAACTTGGCCATGGTGATGATGCAAGAAGCAGATGGCAAGTCATTTGAACTGCATTTCTCTAAAATTGCCGGACAACGCAGCACCTATAAAATAATGGGAAAAGAGGTGCAAACTTTTGGCATTGACGCACCCCATTATATAGATTTTATGAATCTGATGGATATGTCGTAAGAATACACCAATTCATGATTTAAAAAGGTATCAAAGTAAACACAAGTCAATCAATTGTAGTTTGTTGATTGACTTGTTTCCATCAGACTATGGCTTTGAAAGTTGAACCAAATAGTCCATCACCAAACGGATTCCTACCCCTGTACCCCCTGTGCCACGATAGCTATCACGCTTTTCTAAGAAAGCAGGGCCGGCTATATCGAAATGAACAAAAGGATAATCAGTAAAGTGCTCTAAAAATTTGGCAGCGGTAATCATTCCCGCCTCAGGACCGCCAATGTTTTTCAAATCAGCAATTTCAGATTTTAATTGCTCTTTGTATTCCTCCCACATGGGAAAAGCTGCCAAGCGCTCATGCACCCTAAAGCCTGATTCGGTAAATTGTTGAAAGGCTTCCTCTGCTTTGGTTTGCATAGCCGCAATACCTTGACTGCCAATGGCCCTTGAGGCAGCTCCGGTAAGTGTTGCAAAGGTAACAACCAATTGTGGGTTAAATTTTTTGGCATAAGAAAGCGCATCGGCCAAAATAAGACGTCCTTCAGCATCGGTATTGAGCACTTCAACCGTAGTTCCATCAAACATTGTAATCACGTCGCCTGGAACGTAAGCATTTCCATTTACACGGTTGTCGGTGGCCGGAACCAACGCGATCAAATGTAACGGCAGCTTGCTTTTAGCAGCAGCCAGCATAATGCCCGCGGCGGCGGCACTGCCGGCCATATCGCATTTCATGGTTTCCATTGAACCTGAAGGCTTTAAGCTCATACCACCTGTGTCGTAAACTACGCCTTTGCCCACAAAAACGATGGGTTTATGATTCAAAGCACCCTCAGGTTTCCATTCCATAATGGTGAAAGTTGGTGGATCAACGCTACCTAAATTAACAGCAAGCAATCCACCCATTTTTAAGGCTTCAATCTTTTTTTTGTTGAACACTTCTGTTTTGCACCCTACTTCCTTCAGTTTTTCGCTGTAAGCCGATGCTAATTCTTCGGCATTCAGTTGGTTGAGCGGCTCGTTCACCAGGTCGCGTGCCCAACATACTGCTTCAATAGTATTCTTAAGAACTTCAATAACTGAGGGTTGAGCCAAATGCTCATCAAGATATAACGATTGAAAAGGATGTAATTTTTCGGAAGCATCTTTACGGTATTTCAAAAATTGATAATTCGATAGAGCAAGTCCTTCCACAAATGCAAGCACCTCTTCATCAACTACTTGCAATGCTGATAAGCGCGCTTCTGTTGTTCCATGACTGTTTAAAAAAGCCAAAACAGCCACAGCTTGTTTCCGACGATGCTCGCGCTGCTTGTTGCTGTCTAAACCCTCTTTGCCAAGGATTACAATCACCCAACCCGGATAACGTTGCAAAACGACCCAATCTTTTTTTTGTTTTTCCAATTGCTCTAAAACAAAGTTTTGCTCGTCATTACGGAGCGATAGTCCGGAAAGTGAGTGTCCGTATGGCAAAAGATAAAGATGCGTAGAGGCTGATGTAGTTGAGGTGGTGAGATGAAGTTTCATGTTTTTTTAATTTTTAGAAACGCAAAAATACACAATCCAAATCAATGGTTATGTAAACCTGCTGCGGCACACCGACAAATCCTTGTATTTATCTATTGCTGAGGAGATTAGTGATCAGGAAACAATTGTAGCATAATTTTTTCAGTAGCTCCAATTTGTTTTGCCACATAACTACGGCAAATTTCGGAGGCTTTCTCCCTAAAATCATTTTCACGGATAAGGCGGTGCACGATAGAAAAGAGTGCGTTAGCATTTGAAACTGCAAAAACACCTCCCAAATCAATCAAATCAACAGCTTCAGAAAAGCGTTTGTGTTGAGGTCCCACAATCACCGGGCAGCCATAGGTAACAGCCTCTTGAATGTTGTGGATAGATTTCCCGAAACCTCCACCAATATACGCAAAATCAGCATACTTATAAATGCTTGAAAGCATCCCTATGTTATCAATAATCAGCACTTTAGTTTGTTTCTCTTCACTGAAATTGGAATACCTGACAAAAGACGTTTTGAGCTTCGCTTCAATATTTTGAATGTGTTTGGACGAAATATCATGCGGAGCAATCACCACAGCAATGTCACTTTCAAGTTCGGCAATGATAGGTAAAAGCATTTTTTCATCCTCCGGCCACGAGCTTCCAATGACAAACAAACGCCGGTTCGCCTTAAAGCACTCAATTACATGAAGTTGTAAAGCATTTTGACTAAGTTGAAAAACCCGATCGAAGCGCGTATCGCCGCTCACGCTCGTTTGAGGCACATCAATATCTTTCAAAAGCAAAACCGACAATTCGTCTTGCACATAAAAGTGAGTTACCATTTGCAATTGTTTTCGCGCCCAGCCGCCATACCAGCGAAAAAAATGTTGCTTAGCCCTGAATTTAGCTGCTATAAAATACAATGGGATGTTTTTTTGATGAATCGCCAGCATGAAGTTAAACCAAAATTCATACTTGATAAAAAATACCGCTTTCAGATTGAAAAGCCCAACAAATGCTTTGGCATTTTTGGGAGTGTCAGCCGGCAGATAGGCCACTTGATCGGCAAATTCATAGTTTTTACGGACTTCATAACCGGATGGCGAAAAGAAAGTGAGAAGGATTTTATAGCGTGGGTGCTGTGTTTTGATGGCTTCCATCAGTGGTCGGCCTTGCTCAAATTCACCTAAAGAAGCGGCATGAAACCAAATCCATTCACCCTCACTAAAATTTTGGTTGTGCCAGTCTTTAGATTGTTTTTGCCGTCCTTTAATCCAGCTTTTAGCCTTTGGACTCACGAAAGAGGTCATCAAAATAATCTGGCTATATAACTGTATTCCAAAGGTATATATATGCCTAAACATGGCAGTTAGTAATAATAGTATTTCTGTGGAGCTCTTTTATACACCGGGATCATCCAATTGATACGGATGCCGTAGTAATGATCTATATAGGAGTTGGGATCGCTGCCCATCAGGTCGAATTGGTAATCGCGCATGCTTTTGGTGAAGGCTTGAATAAACTCAAAACCAAGGCTAAAATTCAGCATTCTGGAGTTGCTCATCAACAAATAACCTGCCTCTACGCTGTGTGCAAATCCGCCCCTCATGCGGTCGTAGCCTTTGGCATAATCACCCTGTATCTGCGGAGCAGAGCCAAACTGCGATTCAATTCGGATGCGGTGTGTAAGAAAACCCAGGCCTGCCATCAGGTAGATTCCCGAGTTGGGGTTGGGCTTGTGAAATGAAAATATTTTTCCGGCTTTCAGCTGAAAGTGTGTTCCTCTTTCAAAAAGGGCTAAGCTGGTGTAAGTGCCATTGCCGTCAATAATTTCGCCATTTGCTGTGGTCAATTGCTTGAGTAGCGTGGTACGATTTTTTACTTGATCGCCAAAAATGAAACTACCTTGCAGGTTCCACAACCAATTTTTATTGGTTTTGTAGCTAAAAACTGCCCCGAGTGAGGAGTTGATGCCAAAATTTGTTGTGAGGTCGCGGCCCGGCGATTGCAAGCCATAACTGGCCTGAAAAAGAAAAGTAGAAACCACGGTATCGCTCACCAACAACTGGGCATTCACTAAGGAGTGAAAGCCAAAGGCAAAAAAAAGCACCCATGCAATCTGTAATTTTCGCATAAAAACTTAAAATTGGAAACAAGCTAAATTACTTGTTTCCAATATTTTGTGGAACTGGAGGGAGTCGAACCCTCGTCCAAACAAGGAATACGTATGCTTTCTACATGCTTATGCTTTTATTGGTTTTCGAACATTGCAAGGAAAAAGCCATCCTCAACTCTGCCTTATCTTCTGATTTTTATTTTAACGTCGAAGCTCCGTCAAAACTATCCCGAAATTGATTAGCACCCCGTTCTCAGGCCGGCTTCAGGAATTTCCACCCGCGGGATGTCTCGTCCCCTCACCTTGTGAAGGGATGAAGCAGTAATCTACTTTATTCGATTACGCAGCGAGAGCGTAGTTATTTTCGCCAATTGTTGTTCGCGATCAAGATTTTCGAGCGTCATCGCAAGGCTCGGCATGCTTACATAAACATTCATCTTGCTGTCAAAACCGGTCAGTCCCATGATGTTTGTTCAACACAAACTGTGCCGAAAGCAATGGCAAAAGTACGCATAAATATGGCTGACTGCCGTCAATTTTATTTCTTTTCTGTTTCCAAATACTAAAAAAACGGGAGTAATTTTGCTTGAGCAGTCTATTTTTAATCTTTTAAAGGTTTAGCAAACCGTATCACTTCTTCTTTTCTAATGTTGTTGCCGGCAAGAATCACCAGCCTTTCAGTAGCATTGTGCAGCTCTCTGATGTTGCCCGTCCAAGTATATTGTTGTAGTTCGGCAATGGCATCTTCATGAATAAAAGGCAAAGGTTTGCCCATATTGGTGCAAATTTGTTGCATAAAATGCTGCACCAAAAGCGGAATATCTTCGCGACGTTGGCGCAAAGCCGGCACCTCAATCACAATCACGCTGATGCGGTGGTAAAGGTCTTCTCTAAAATTACCTTTCTCAATTTCCTCGCGGAGATTTTTATTGGTGGCAGCCAAAATGCGTACATCAACAGGGATTTCTTTCTCGCCACCAACTCTAGTAATTTTATTTTCCTGTAAGGCGCGCAAAACTTTGGCTTGAGCCGAAAGACTCATATCGCCAATTTCATCGAGAAAAAGGGTGCCTCCATGGGCCAACTCAAAATCGCCTTTGCGCTGTTTTATTGCTGAGGTAAAGGACCCTTTTTCATGTCCAAAGAGCTGACTTTCGATGAGTTCGGATGGGATTGCTGCACAATTCACTTCGATAAATGGCGCAAATGAACGATTGCTTAGCTCGTGCAACTGCCTTGCTACCAACTCTTTACCTGTTCCATTTTCGCCCGTAACCAGCACCCTTGCGCTGGTAGGTGCTACCTTTTGAATCATCTCCCTGATGTTGTCCATCACAGCAGTTTCACCAATCATTTCGTATTGCTTGCTGATGGCTTTGCGCAGGATTTTTGTTTCAGTGAGCAGTTTTGACTTGTCGAGGGCGTTTTTAATGGTAATGAGCAGGCGATTCAAATCGGGTGGTTTCGCAATATAATCGTAGGCTCCCATTTTGATGGCTTCAACAGCTGTTTCTATAGTTCCATGACCGGAAATCATGATCACTGGTGTTTCGCAACTTTGGCGCAAAATCCCTAACAGCTCAATGCCATCCATTTCGGGCATTTTAATGTCACACAAAATGACATCATACTCATGTTCTGCTATTTGTGCAAGAGCTTCCTTTCCGTTTCCGGCATCATCAACTTTGTATTTTTCATACTCAAGAATCTCGCGCAAGGTGCGCCGAATGCTTGCTTCATCATCAATAATTAAGATGCGTGCCATAATTTCAATTTTGATGCCAAAGGTAGTAAAACGGCACTTGTGATGGCCGACGTATTGTTTTTACCTAATTTTGAAATCAAATTATTGCTGCAATGTGGAGGATTTTTTGGGTTAGTGTGTTTTTTGGAGGACTGTATTTTTCTTTGGCTGCACAGCCGCTGAGCGTTAGCCAGATGCCGGAGCAGTTGTTAAGGTACCCATGGACAGGGGGTTTCGATGCTTGTCAGTTTGGATGGATGGATTTGGATGGAGATAAAAAAAACGATCTTGTTATTTTTGATCGGCGTGGAAATCGTTTGTCGGCCTTTTTAAATCGTGGTGCAGCAAATGAAATCCATTATCAACCAGCCCCAGAAATGACAGTTGATTTTCCACAACTTGCTGAATGGGTTATTTTTACAGATTACAATGCTGATGGATTCAAAGATATTTTTACCTATTCGCCGGGTTGGGCCGGAATAAAAGTGTTTAAGAACAACAAAACCTTTCCTCCAAGTTTTGATATGGTGGTATGGCCTTACCTCAGCTCACTTCAAGGAGGCGGTTATGTTAACATCATTTCAACCAATGCCGATTATCCGGCCATTTATGATATTGACGGTGATGGCGACATGGATATGCTCAACTTTTGGTCGCTCGGAACATATATCGAGCTGCACAAAAACCAATCTATGGAAAAGTATGGTCATGCCGATTCGTTGGATTTTATCAAAACAGACTTTTGCTGGGGGCGTGTGGCCGAAAATGAAGAAAATAACCAGCTTTATCTCGATTCATGTTTGTTTGGACAAAAATCAATTCATCCCGAAAGCGGTTATAGACACAGAGGCGCCACCATGTTGATGCGCGATTTCGACAACAATGGCTTGCCCGATCTTTTGCTTGCAGATGTTGATTATCCGGGCATCACGCTTTTAACCAATGGCGGAACGCATGAAGATGCGTTGATTGTAAGTCAGGACACCTCCTTCCCTTCTTACGACACGCCGGTTCATCTCTTTTCGATGCCGGTGGCGACTTTTGCTGACGTGAATAACGATGGCTTGGACGATTTATTGGTTTCGCCTTTTGATCCCAACCCTTTGGTTACCGCCAACAAGGCCAGCATTTGGCTCTATTTGAATGTAGGCACAAACGAACTACCTCAATTTGAATTACTTAAAAAGAATTTCTTGCAGGATGAAACCTTAGATTTTGGTTCGGGAGCATTTCCGGTAATGACAGATGTTGACCAAGACGGGGCCCTTGATTTGGTGGTCGGAAATGTTGGAAGCTACGTTAAATCGTGGTTTGTCAACAACACTTTACATTCAGAATTCAAATCTAACCTATTCTATTATAAACAGATAGAAGATAAGGGTCAAAAATATCTGCGTTTGATGGATGATGATTTTGCAGGCCTGTCTGCACTGAAAGTGCAAGGATTGGTGCCAGCATTTTGCGATTTGAATGGTGATGGAAAAGCGGATTTGTTGGTGGGAAATGAAAACGGTACTTTGATTTATCTGTCGCAAACCATTGATGGAGATTGGCAACTCGAAACCGATCGCTTTTTGCAAATTGACGTAGGCCAATGGAGCAGCCCCCAATTTTTTGATGTGGACGAAGATGGAACTAAAGATTTGTTGATTGGCGCACAAAATGGAAAAATCGCTTTTTACAAAGGGATTCGGAATGGAAATGAAATTGATTTTCAATTTGTTACCAACTTTTTTGGTCAAGTTGATGTTACAGACTACAACGTTTCATATGACGGCTACAGCGTTCCATTTTTCTTTTACGATGCTGATGGAACAATGCGCCTTATTTCAGGATCGGATCAAGGAAAGTTATTTCTTTTCGATCAAATTCAAGGCAACCTCAGTGGAGCCTTTCGCGAAGTGTTTGATTGGAAAAAATTGATTGACAACCCTTTGCCTTCGATAAATGAAGGAATGAGATCTGCGGCTTGTTTTGGAAGTTTTAGTGGAGCAAATGATTTTGTTCTGCTGAAAGGTAACTATAGCGGGGGTTTACAGCTTTTTAACGGCGATATGGCAGTGGCTCCCTACCTTGCCGAGCAATCGAACATTCAGTTTGACCTTGCACCCAATCCGACAGCAGATGGATTTCAACTGAGACTATCAGATAAAATCACTTTCGTAAATCTGAAAATCTACTCCCTCGAAGGCCGCCTGTTGCTGCAAAACAGGGTAGAGACGCATACAACTATTTCTATTTCCGATTTAAAAAAAGGAATGTATGTGGTTGAAATTGAAGTGGAAAATAAAAAAGGCTTTCAGAAAATCGTGAAGCAATAAAGTAATTTCAACGCATTTTCGACCTTGATTACAGCTATTATCGGTAATAAAATTTTAACGTTTTTGACTTGTAATTGATCACCGCTTTGTATTTGTGGAGGATGTCGCCACCCAAAACGCCATTGATTTCGGGCAATTCGAGCTGTTGGTATGACAAATGCACATGGGTTAAATCAATCACCACCGCTTCGTAGTTTAAAATAGATAACTCCCCAAAAGTGATGCAATCAATTTTTGCTACTTGACTTTCCATCGTGCTGGTTCCAAGTCCTGTGGAAAGCTTTTCATTTTCAATAAACGTTTGGTCGCCGATATAATTTCTTATCCCGGTTTGGTCGAAAACCGTTCGTGAGGCGCCCGTGTCAATCAAAAATGAAGCTTCCATTCCGTTGATCAGTCCTTTGGTCATCAAATGAAAACCATCATTCTCGATGTGGAGCAAAGTGATGGGAACAATGGTAATTTTCATATTATCAATGATTTAACAGACTATTTTTGTTGAGTGATGCTTGGCAATACCTCATAACACACTTTAGTGGCTTAATGTTTGCCTTTGTCACTAAAGTATTTCATAAACTGCAGCCGTTCAAAAATTCCCGGGTCGGAGTAACGGGCTTGACTGAGCTTACCTTTGAAATCGTCAATCGTCTCAAAATCATGTTGTTCCATCCATTCCCTTAATTCGTTGTGCATGATACCGACAAAGCCTATTCCGTGCCGATAAAGTGCGCTGGCTACTTGCACTGTGCTTGCTCCGGCCAAAAGAAGTTTAATTACAGCCCTACCATCAGAAACGCCGGTTGAAGCCGACAGATCAATAGGAACCCGATCTGAAAGCATTGAAATCCAGCGCAGTGGCATAGAAATCTCACCCGGATAGCTCAACACATTGCTTTGAACCACTTCCAGCGTATCAATGTTAAAATCAGGACTGTAAAAGCGATTAAAAAGCACCAAACCTTTGATTCCGGAATGTGACAAATCGTGAACAAACTGAGCCAAATTAGAAAAATAATAACTGATTTTTAATACGATAGGTATGCTGATACGTTTTTTTACTTGTTTCACAATTTCAAAATAAACCTTCTCGTTTTCCTCGCTGCTGCGGTGAAGCGACGAAGGCAAAACAAAAATATTCAACTCCAAAGCATCGGCACCGGCTTTTTGAATTTCATCGGCAAAGCTCATCCACTCATACGACGACCTGCAATTGATGGAAGCGATCACCGGAATTTGAAGTTGCTCCTTAGCTGCTTTGATCAACTGAATATACTTTCCAATATTTTCCTGACGGATGCGCACATCTAAATAATCGAGAAACTCCTCCCTACCGGTGTTTTCCTCTTCATCGCGCAACGCTTTATCGTATTCGTAGGTGATTTCTTCTTCAAAAATTGACTTTAACACCACGGCACCAACACCCTGTGCTTCGAGCTGTTTCAACTTCTCAATGCCATCGGTAAAGCCTGAACTGGCAGCAATGATTGGGCTTTTAAGCCTCATTCCTAAGTAATTACATGATAAATCTGTCATTGTTACAACTTTCGTTTGGTGGTGGATACAAGCCTTTTTCGAGCCACTAAATTAGGCTAACTCTTTGAGAATGGCAAAATTTATTTCAGTGATTGAACCACCAAGTGATGAGGTGAATAAAACATTTGAACAACACCAAAAAAACAATGAGCCGGAGCAGTTTTTGAGTTTGCCCCGGCTTATAGGTTGCTACAGGCTGTAAAACCACTGAAAAAAATTACTTTTTTGATCGTAAACTTTGCACATTGGCACTCCAACGCTCGGCCAAGGTAGAAATGCCGTTGAGCGACAGACCATCGGATTCTGCATTGTACAAACTGAAAGCGATAGGAGCTTTTTTATTGTCTAAAAAGCTAAATACCAATGAAATGCCATCAACAACTTTCAACATGCCTCCGTTGTGTTTTACCTGACGACTTTCCTCTTCCACTTTGCAACGCGACACATCGTGCAAAGGAATAAACTGCTTTACTGGATTCTCATTTAGGTTGCGGTAAACAAAAAGCACTTTTTTAGCATCATCTAAGCCAATAGCGGAGTGATTCCAGGTTTCGTGACGACTGATTTGACATCCCTGCTCCTGCGCAAAAGACTCGAGGGCTGTGATTAATTTTTTGACTTTCTTTTTTTTGGTTTGTCCATAAATAACAAATGGAAGCACAAAAACTGACAATGCAGCAATAAATATGATGAATGATTGTAACATGATTTTCTGATTTAAGTAAAATGAAAATGACTGTAAACTAAATGTTTATAGGAATTAGGACAAGCAAGCCAACGAGCACCGGCCATTGTTGCCGCATCGTTTGCAGACTATATCCTGATGGCCCATCGTTGATGCTAGCACCGTGAAAAAATTTCATTTACCAAAAACCATGAAAGGGAAACAAACGGTCGGCTTTTCCGAGAAGCACTACAAAAACCCGTTGAAACACTTGAGTGACATACAACTGAATCGTTTCGTTGCGATGAACTTGCTTTAAAGCGAGTGAAAAATCTTTTTCAACAATGCGAAACGAAAGCGCGGAAATCGCCTGCCCCTGACCCATCTGGACAAAGTCGCGTTCAGGAATCTGGCAAAACAGTATTTGTATGGGATCGAGCTGTCCTGAAAAGGCCATATCCGTTGCTTCCGGATAGGTAGAAATAACCTGAACCTTAGTGGGATAGATCATTCCGGCCATACCGAAAACGGCGGCCAGCAGCAAAATCCACAAAGTGTTTATCGGCTTATTCATGCTGCAAAATTAGAGCATGTTTTGGTCATTTTCAACTGTTAAAGAAAAGATTGTAGTTTACGCAAAAAAACGGGACAGCACACAATGTGCCGTCCCGTATAAAGAGAGAATAAAGTGCGTCAATGCAGCTACCGACGTTATTTGAGCAGGATTTTTTTATTCGTTACTCCCTCTTTGTGATGTATAACCAAAACATAAACACCTGCTTTCTTATTTCGAACATTGATTTCAATTTTTGAGGCTTTAGGATCGGCAATGCGTTCGATTGCTTGTCCTTTAGCATCTAACAGCTCAATTAAAAGGATTGTAGTTCCTTCAATAGTCAGCGTTTCCGAAGCGGGAATGGGGTAAACCCGAATATTATCCGAGGCATTTTCGTTCAGCCCAACAAGAATATCCTTGCAAACTTCATTCGACATTTCAGATTCACCACACTCATCGTAAACAGCACTCACTTTATAACAATGCAGGTTAATTTGCATTTCGGTATAACTGTATGTGGTTTCCTGCCATAACGATTCCATTAAAACACCTTGATGGTAAATATTGTATCCCAACAAGTCATTAGCTCTCTGATTCCTCCATGCGGGTTCGCCGGTCGCAACAGGTGACTGATTTGATGTTAGCATAAAGGAGGCATCGGCCACTTCAACAGAAGGTGATACTTCAACAGCAATTTTTGCGTTTGCAACACCTATAGCTCTAATCATAGCATTAACACTGAAACCCGAAGTTTCCCAGGTTGTCCAAGTGCCGGTGGTGTAGTTGCTGGCATAGAAATGTGTGTTGTTCTGATAGATATAAGGTGCACCAACACCATCATCAGTACCCAAACCAACAAAACCATTGTAAGCTACTCCAAGGAAGAAACCATTAGGTGCCTCAATTGCTTGAGGGAATGAATAGGTATTCCATTGCCCATCGGTATTGGTAACCTCAGCCGAATACAATAACGCATTGCTATTGGGCGTGCCATCGGCTTTTAAACCCAACACATAAAGCTTCACAGTAGCATGAGGACCGCCTCCATCGGGTGCATCGCTAAGTAGCCAACTCATTTCAGTAAGGGTGGCTGCTTGCAGATGAGCGGCACCGGCAATTCCATTGGTTGTGCCACTTTGGAAGCCAATTTGACCTGACCTGACACCATCATCATATCTGAACTCAGTTTCTTCAACCTGATTCCAAGCCATGTGTACAAGGTTTGGATTGTTTTCATCTAACCAAACCTCAAGGTTTTCAGGAGCCGGGCAACTGATTTCTTCGACCACAACTTCAACATTGTTTGATGGATCAGATTCACATCCGTTGCTCCAAACAGAGGTTACATGATAGTTGTAAGCGCCTTGATTCAAATTATTATCATTGAAACTGGTATTTGTTACAACATTGGTATTCAATTGACTTGCGTTTCTATAGACATTATAACCCAGCAAGACGCGTGGCTCAGCCAACACATTTCTTGGTGTGTTGTCGGCAAAAACAGTTAGTTCGCCAGTAAATGGCATTCTGGGTTCCTCCAGGATGGGTGACAGCACTTCGGCAAAGCGGGCATCAATTGATTCCACCAATCCTCTTACGCTCCAATTGTAATCCAAGGTGGGAGCAACTTGAGTCAAGGTTTGCCATCCGCCACCGGCGAGGTTAATCATATTTCCTTTACCATCTACTTTCGGGCCTGAGTCAACACCAGCTGGATGTCCAGTAGTAGTATTGCTTCTAAAACCAATCCAAAGCTCTTTGGAAGCGTTGATGTTGACTGGTGTTTCAAGGAATATTTCATTCCATCCACCAATGACAGGATTTGTAACTACCTGGTCAACAATTAAATTTGCCGGACCACTGATGTTACCACCGGTCCAGACGCGCACACTGTAAACAGCGGCAGCTTCACGGGGAACAAACAGCACACGGGTAAGGAATTTACCGTTGTGGGGCGCAAGATCGGTGGGCACAAAACGTTGGGCCACATCAAAATCAACCGGGCCACCTGTTCCAACACTATTGTTGCCATGTGCGCCGTCCCAGTGTATCCAACTGCCGTCGGCACCAATTACAGGGGCATCCCAGTCTAAAGCTACATTGTTTTGATTTTGAGTGTAGCTAAGGTTTAGTGGAACTTCACAATCTATTTCGTTCATAACAACAGTAAGCTCATTGGCCTGATTAAGGGTTACGGAAGCCAATACGCGGTTGTAGGCTGGATGTGTAACGGCATAAGCGTACGTGCCGGGTTGCAAGTTAAACTGGGTTTGACCATTGTTGTTGGTCGTTCCTGTTAGACCATTGATCGAAACTTTTGCGTTAGCGATAGGCTGAGCATTTTGATTTTTCACTAGGAAAGTGAGTTCAAAATTGGTTTGCAATACAATGGGCAATATAATCGGGCTGCCAGCGACTGTCAGGGTACCGCTAACAGTAGCATAATCGGCCTTTTCAACAGTGTATTGGTAATTGCCTGGGTAAAGCTGCAATGCAACAACTCCGGTTTGGGTAAGCTCAGTGAAAATTACTTCGCCTGCGAACTTAATCGTAACAAGGGCATCATTGACCCATTGGGCATCAGCGTCTTTCACTTGGAACGTTACAGGTGTTCCTTCAGGCAATACAAAATCGGCTTCAATCAGTTGCGATTCGCCGGTATGATAAATAGCCTTCACTCCTGCGGTATAGCTTCCAGGCACGAGATTGGTAAACTGATATTGGTCATCAGCCACACCAGCTTCAACAAGTTCGTTATTAAGATACACCTCGAATCCGTTAGCGGGAATAGCGCCATCAGAAACAACACCCAAACGTATATCGTCAATCAGAAGGGCGAATCCGGTATGGTTGTGTCTAATGGCCACATATTTAGCATTTGCAGGAATATTATAGCTGAAACGGGTATAATAGGTTAAAGCCGTTTCATTTCCGGTAATAAATACGAAGTCGGAAATGGCATTTGTGCTTGTTGAATAACCAATGCGGAAAGTTTCCAGACCATAAGTTTCGGTGATTGATTTAGCATAGAATGACAGCGTATAATCCAAGCTATGACTTTGTAAATCACTGATTAACCAATTGTTGGTAGCACCTGACGCAGAACCGAACGCGGCTAAAGACTGTGTGCCTGAGTAGGCATTCCAGTAAGCTTCTGAAAGTGGCGGGTTCGTTTGCGTTCTATTCATGACCATAAACGACATAGGTTCACCCATATTGGGATAAGTAGTGCCATTTGGATAAACAGTTGGTTTACCATCCTGATCCACTAATTTCCAATTGCCGATGTTTGTAATGCTAAATGGCTGATAGGAATCAAAATTATCAAAATAGGGTTCCTGGTTCCAAACCAGCTTGGCTTTTCCAATAGCTTGACCCTCTGTAATAGCCTCAACATCAAATGGATCACTAATACGCTCGATAATTGTGACATTAAATGAATAGGAAACCCCCTCTATCCGCAAATCAATGCCGGTTTGGTTATACTCAAGGAAACCTACTTGGGTCACTTTGATGTCATAAATACCTTTCAAAACCTGTTGCAGATTTGTAATTCCATTAGGCCCAACAGTTACCGTATAAATATTATTGGGGTTGCCATTTTGGTTGGTCAGCTTTAGCACCGCCCCTTGCGACAATGCGGCATTGGGCGTGTTGTTGTTTACCTGTATGCTGAGATTCAAGCGCATATCCTTTTCCACATCATTTGAAATCACGCGATCAGAAACAACTGCATTTGTATAAACAGCTTCAACACCATAATTATAAACACCATAGGGTAAGTTGTTGAATTGTGTATCAACAAAGCTGGTATCACTCACGGGAGTTTGGCTCACCAGTTGCCAATCATTACCGGCTTCAGGTTTACGATACACTTTATAATGCTCGAAAGCTCTCGATGGCTGCTGATCGGGCCGTGAAATCGCAACTTCAGGGTGGCCGGTTTCAAACGGTTCAATATCCAACAAAATTTGGTTGCTTACACCCGAACCCAAATCAACAATATAGCTGGCATTGGGGGCATTCAGTGGCAGTTCACCGGTGGTAAGACCGGCGGCACGCATAAATATATTTCCTCTCAGTGGTGGCGAAGTAGCATTTTCGAGTGGGTTATAACTGCCTAAACCATTGCTCCATTGTGTGCGAGCTGTCCATTCCCATGGTTCACCCACGCCATCGTCATAAGCAAGCAGTGTATAGTTGTTATAACCGGAAATACCGGCAAAGAAGCCGTTAGGAGCTTGCACTGGAGTAGGCAGACTAAAGGAATTCCAGCCCAAATTATTGGTAACTTGGCCCTGGGTGAACAACACATCATTTGGATTGGGTTGGCCATCAGGCAGTAATCCAAGAATTGTGATTAAAATTTTTGTTGAGGGAGCATAATTATCAGAATTAAAGGTGAACCATTGAACACTCTGAACCTGTGCATCGTACCTCCATGCGGAGCCTCCAACAATGTCAGGGTTTCCAGGAGTAATCAAAACCCCTACTGCTACTCCGTCATCATACCTAAACGATTTAGGATAGGGCTGTCCGGCAGCAAACCAACTTACAACCGCATTATTTCCTACAACGGCAGCTGAAACCAAGTTAGGTGCAGGGGCATTTTCATTGATGGTAATAGGTGCTAAAACATACGCCACGGCTGGCAGGGTGATGGTTGATGAATAAGTTTGATAACCTTCCAAGCTAATCTCTATCGTATAATCGGTTGATCCCCAGATATTATCAAAGTTAAAATTACCATTTGAAGCGGTTGTAGTCTGATAATTTTCGATACCAACGAGTTTGACAACAGCACCCGAAGCCGGTTGTTGTGAATCACTCAATAAGACCGATCCGGTCAGCTGAATATGTGGCCTTGGTACAAGCAAAGAGTTGCCAAGGTTTAAGGTACCTCCCGCCAGTAAAGTTTGTCCGCTAAAGACCACATCGTTATAGCCAAACTTAGAGATAGTGATTGAAATATTCTCTCCGGCAAGTGCCTTACTTGCTGTGAAATATCCTTGCGCGTCGGTTTTTAACCTGGCTATTGCGTCGGGGAATAAAGGATTGCGGATCAACACATCAGCGCCTTCAACAGCAGTGTTGTCGGCTTGATACAATACCCTTCCTGAAATATTTCCGAGACCAGAGCCTGTTTCAAACAACAATGTTGTATGCGGATAATTGTAGGTGGCACCAACGTAAGTTGGGTTTTCAACATTAATGGCAGACCATCCTGTTTCGTAGATGGTGCGCGAAGGACCACCGTCAGGATCAGTATATGCAAAAAGCGCGTTGCTGGTATAATTTGATCCATCATAATAATACACAGTTACAACCAGATTTCCACTGCCTGCATAAACAAATGGTTCATCGAGATTGATATTTACCCAACCAATGCCTTCATTAAAATCAATCCGGCCATCAAAAACAAGTTGTTGTTGCGATGGTGGAATATAGGAATCAAGTGAGCTCCCATTATAAGTTGTCATCCAAATTTTTAACTTGCGCTGGGCCATAGTCGTGCCTATCTTTCTGTAAAACGAAAGACGCTCAACAATACCACCGGTATTTAACTCATTTGAGAAATACATCATTTGCGATAAGCTCGAACCTCTACCTTCATTAAAATTAATAGGGTAGTGGTAATAAAATGAAGTTTGTGGCGTGATAGTGCCAATTGTTTTAACCAAAACAGAAGTAGGAATAACCTCAACATCTACCATCTGACTGATGTTATTGGTTTGGCTCATATCAGCAGCCCAGTTCAATTTGGCATAAATGCCGTAAACTCCAGTTTGAGCTATTTCTGTTGGTATTGAAACGTTTGCAATTTCACCGGGTTGAATAGCTTGACCTGCCACAGTAGCCAGCACAGTTTCCTGACCATTGATATAAGTACAAATTTGTACTTGGTATTGTCCTTCTGTCAAAGGCATCAAACCATAGTTGGCATAGGTTACGTTAAAATTGCCAGCGGTGTTTGGATACATATATTCGGCAGCTGATTTAAAATCAAGTACCATCAAATCCTTTTCAAATCGGTTTAATACTGAACCTGTTACATCATCAATAACTCCCGGCCAGCTCCAATATCCATTGAACTGAATGCCCATATAAAAGGTTTCACCGTCTATCAAACCAAAGTCAGAAAGGTTGTATGATTTTTCAGTATAGTTAAGTGTAGGGTCAACAATTTCATCAATGATGATAAAATCGGAAGGGTCATTTCCGCCGGTGCTGTATCCTACTTTCCAAATTTGATTGTTTTGGTCAGCCAAACGTTTGATCCAGAAGCTGAATCTATCACCATTCTGCCAAATCATTTCAGGAGTAATTAACCAATCATCATAACTGGTTTGTCCTGGGCTTCCGGCATAAACATCAAGGCTTGCAGCGGCAACACCGGTGCGCGGAACAATTTTTCCGGTTGGTGCTGTTGTCAGGTTTCTAAACCAGCCTTTGCCGTCAGCGTTAACATCAACAACTTTCCAGCCGAGTGGCGGAAAAGTTACCCCTTCGAATCCTTCTCGCAGTACGCCAAACCGAAGACCTAAACCGCTGAGCTGCACCTGCTTGTTTCCGGGAACGCTTTCATCAACCAAGAAAGTGGCTGTTCCCTCTTCAAGTTCAACCGCATTGGGAGTAAAGTTGATTGGAAACTCAAAGCTTTGTCCAATAGTTAAATTGATAGGAAAATCAATTCCTGTGACATAAAACACATCATTTGAGAAGTCAAGTCCATTGATGGTAAGTGTTCCGCCACCGGTATTTCTTACCAAAACGGGTAAAGTCTTTTCAACGGTCATTTCAACCTGACCATAATCTAATGTTGTTGGATTGATGTCTATAACTGGCTCGGTTGGCACATCGCCAAACCACAATTTGATGTTGGCACGTTCAGGAGTAGCATTTCCGGCAGGCAATGCGGTGGGATCGTAAGGACTTTGGTCATTACGCGCATAGCGAGCCAGGATTTGGTTTCCTTCAACTGGGGTCATATAGAATAAATCAGCCGGACCACTGTAACCGGGCTTCTTTTCAATAACCGTTACAATAAGATTATCTGTATTGTTATAAAAAAATCCTTCTGTTTCAACAAAGGTAAAACCAGCATCGCTCACAAAAGTAATAGGGCCATCATAAACTTTCACATGTCCAGCCAATTGTTGTGTGCTTTCAAGCTCAGTAAGCTGGGTGTGGGAAAGATAAATTTCCATGTTGACATTCATATTAGAGGTAGCACCAGTGAAGCTGTACCCAATACGTTGAATCATTTTCTCAGCCATATTTATTTCAGACTGTAAGTACAATGTTTGCGAAAACGAATAACCATAGTAAGGCGACATCGGCACGACACCGGTTGTTTCGGTTCCTTCACCTATGGTAAGCGCAACAAGGTTGACACCCTTTCCTGTTACATCAATTGTTTTATCGCCCTCGATCCCTTGATCCATCAAAAAGGTGATTACGCCAGACTGAAGCGTATTTGCTGTTGGGCTAAAAGCCACTTGAACCACCTTGGATTCGAGCATTCCCAGTTGAATGGGAAAAGTAGCATCAGTGAGAGTAAACATGGTGTTGGTTGACTCAAATCCGGTTATAACCAACGGATCAACACCACCGTTTTTCAAAGTTACGGGAAGTGTTTTTGTTCCACCGTTTTCAACATCACCAAAATCAAAAGTTTTAGGATTAATCACCGAAATAGCCGGCCCAGTAGGCATATCATCAATCCAGAGTTTGATGTTGGGACGGTAAGCAATCGGATATCCACCCGCACCCGATACATTTTGCGGGTCGTAAGGTGCACTATCGTTCCATTCTGCAACACATAAGTTCTGTCCGGCCTCAGTAGGAGTAGCATAAAAACTGTCTGAAGGGCTATCCCAGCCAGGTTTCTTCTCGAAAATTGTAACCATGAGGTTACTGGTGTTGTTATAAAAGAAAGGTGCGATTTCAATGGTAGAAAAAGCCTCTCCTGTTTGTAATATCCAAGGGCCATCATACACTTTGATGGCGTTTGAAAGTGGCGCAAACTGCGTTAAATCGGTAAGAGTTGTATGCGCCAACCAAACTTCAACATCAAAATCAATCCCATTGTTAGGTCCGGCATAATGGTAGCCTATTTGGGTAATGATCTTATTCGAAAAATTAAGTTCCGACTGCAGATAAATCGTCTGTGAATACGAATATCCATAGTAAGGGTAGATAGGGGTGTTTGAGTTGGTGTAGGTTCCTGTCCCGATCACTATTGGATTAGAATCACGGGTTTCGGGAGGTGAAAACAAGGGTTTCGGACTTACCGAAACAGTGCCACCGGCCAACGTTACCGTCGTTGGAAGCAAGAAAATCATTTGTACAAGCACAAACAACTTGAGAAAGTGTTGTAACGTTTTTTTCATAACAGATATTTTTATTAATGATTTTAAAAAAATGAAATGAGACAGAAATACATATCTAATCAAAGATGAGCACTATAGGTTGACAGGACATAAATATCCGGTGAACGAACAAATAAATTATTGATCCGTATTGCCAGCCTGACAGCTTTTTTTCGTAAGAAATAAAGATAGAGAAATACTGCATACTCCTTTATCTTCACTTGAAAACTAATTAATACTATTGACTGCATTGGATGATAACATTTCAATGCAACAAAGATATTCCTCAGTATTGAGAGAGCCAATCCGTGCTGTTGGGTATATTTCCCTTAAAATGGTATCCGAGCCAGCACGTATTTTTATCTAAGGGGGTATTTTTTCATTTAATAAGCTACATTTCAGCCTACTTTTGCAAAGTGAAAGCTATGCTCTTATCCACATCAACCCAAATTACTACATGTTCATCCATCAATCTACATCAAAAAAAAACAGGTTGAAATGCAAACAGCTATTCACAAATGATTTGTTTGTAAACTTGTTTTATTTGAGCCACCTCACAATTTTCATACTATTAGCATGGACCACCGGCTTTGCCGAAAACACTATCGTAAGGGTTGCTGTTGACAGCAGCAACAGAACCGGAATAAGCTCAGACAGTTTGATTAAAAAAGCGATGAATATACTATATTCAAATCCTGACAGTGCGCGATCAATGATTATCCATGCCATTACCACCGACAGCCTCCAAGCGAAAACCAACCATTCCAGATATTTCAACATGCTTGGCGCAACCTACCATGTTCAAGCCAACTACGGACAAGCACTCGATTATTACTATATGGCGCTAACAAATGCACAACAGCACAACGATACTGCAAGGTTGGCCGACATCTACAACAATATAGGTGTGGTTTATCTGAAAACAGGAAACTACAAAGACGCTCTAGAGTTCTACCTGAAGGCATTGGAACGTTACCAGCGTTCGGGAAGCAAAAAAAATGCGGCTAGCAGCTATAACAATATTGGACTATTATTCAATGAGCTTGAAAACACCGAAAAGGCATTACTCAATTTTCAGCTTGCCCTCGAAAATTTTGAATTGGTTGGCGACAGCATCGGCATTTCGGCAGCATTGAGCAACAAAGGCCTCATGTTTGCTAAAAATTTGAATGCCGATTCGGCTCATTTTTATTTTGATATGGCAGCTGAAATATCTCAAAGAAACGACAATATTTATGGGTTGTGCATTTCATACCAAGGGAAGGCCAATTTTTATCTTCAGATGGAAAACACTGCTGATGCAAAAAAATATTACACCCTCAGCCGAACCTTATCGCAATCCATCAAGCAGCCTTATCAAGAAGCGTTTTCATTGCTTGGACTGGCACAGGTTCTGCTCAAAGAGGGCGATTTAAACACTGCTTTGGGGGAGGCAACAGAAGCCTTAGAAATTGGAAAACAGCTGAACAATCAAGTGCTTCAATATCAATGTCACGAAGTGTTATCCCAGATTTATGAGAAAAAAGGAGCACCCGATAAAAGCCTTCAGCACTTTCGCCAGTATGTAAACATGAAAGATGAATTGTTGAACCAAACCATTCTTCATCAGGTTTATAATTTAGAAATCAACACCTTAAGCCAAGCCAACGCTTTGCAGCAGCTACAAATCGAAAGCCAGGGGTTGAGCATCAGTAAAAAGAACAATTTAATCGTGTTCATTGTTATTTCTTTCCTTCTTGTTACTTTAGGAATCTACTTACTTTACCTCAATTTCAGGCATTTACAACAGGCGAAACTGCAACAAACCATCATTAACCTCACCGAAAAAAAATCGCGCGATGCAGTTTCTGCCGAAATTCAAGAGCGACAACGCATTGGCCGCGAGCTGCACGATGGTTTAGGACAAATTTTATCTGTAGCCCGCTTGCATTTAAGCGTGTTACATCAAAAAAGACAACTCTCTGAAAGTAGAAAAGAAGAGCTTTTTGAGGCTACTTTTAAAAGTATTGATGAAGCATTCAACGAGTTACGCAATATTTCGCACAACCTTGCGCCTACCCTTCTTTCGGAAAAAGGATTGATCGAAGCCTTAAATAACCTTGCTGAGTTGATCAACAAAACCAACCAAATGAATATGCAGGTAGATTCGTTTGGGTTCACCACCGAACTCGACAGCCTTACCGAACACACCCTATATCGTGCCATTCAGGAGCTGCTCAACAATGCTATCAAACATGCCAAAGCCAGCTTATTCATGGTTCAGCTTATCAAAAGCGACACGGAAATTACACTGATGGTTGAAGACAACGGAAATGGTTTTCATGTCAATGATGCAGGTACCAAATATGGCGGTGGCATAAGCAACATCAAATCAAGGGTAGAAAATTTGAACGGCAGTATGTACGTGGATTCATTGATAGATCGTGGAACCATTGTCAGCATCGTCATTCCCATAAATCAGAGCAATGTCGCAAGAAAAGACCATTAGAGTTTTGGTGGTTGATGATCATCAGTTGATTATTGACGGCCTCAAATCGCTGCTTCAGGATGAACCTGATATCGTTTTTACCGGTGGCGCCAACTCCATGCCGCAAGCCATTGATTTTGTAACCAACAATCAGGTACAGGTTGTTTTGGCCGACATCAATATGCCCGAAGGTTCGGGAATCGAGACCACGCGAAAACTCAAAGCCTTGCAGCCCGATATTCAGGTACTGGCTTTAACGATGCATGAAGACATCAATATGATCAGGAAAATGGTTGAAGCAGGCGCATCGGGTTATATTCTCAAACGCACCAATATGAACGAAGTGCTCGAGGCGATTCGGGTAGTGGCGAAAGGCGGGAAATACCTTGGTCGAGATGTTCAGGAAATCCTGTTGAACAATATGGGCCAGCCGGAAAAACCAGCTGAACAGACCGAAAACCCTTCGAAACTTACACAACGCGAAAGTGAGATTCTAAACCTGATCACTAAAGAGTTACGCAACGAAGAAATTGCCGAAAAACTTTTTATCAGCGAACGCACGGTTGAAACACATAGGCGCAACATCTTCACCAAAACAAAAACCAAAAGCATCGTTGGGCTCATCAAATATGCCATTGCCAATGGCTTGATAGATCAGAATCCCGGATAGTTTTCATCCTTTTCAATAAAAATTAAAAGAGCTGCTTGACCTTCCTTTTATGTAAATCAAGCAGCTCTTTCTGTTACCCCTCAGCTCGGCGTAGTCTATAACTTCGTCGCTTCAAGCTGAATGCTATCGGTTGTTGAAATTATTTTTATAATCTATTATACATCAATCTATTATACTTAGTTTTTGATAACGTAGGCAACTACTGCTGAGCTATAGAGTGTTTAATTGCTTTTCATATATTAATGCCAATTTTTAGTAACTTTGCATCAAGAGTACCTTTTAGATGCAGGATTCAATGTGCTTATTAAAATTTCTGACATGAGTACGATTATTAGTATTTACCTTTTTGTGGCCTTTTCTTTTTTGGCATTTAAGGCATTTGTTAAAAACATGCCTCAGTTGATTACTTTCATTATTGCCGCGCCATTTGCGCCATTCATTGTTGCCTGGAAAAGCCGGGTTTTGCATCCATGTATGTCGTTGACAATTTTAATACTCTGGTCAACCATTATCGCCATTGTTGCCATAATTGTAGCCACTTATCCGTAGCTTATCGCCTGCCTCAGCTCGGCGTAGTCTGTGACTTCGTCGCTTCAATCTGAATGCTATTGGTTGTTGATATTATTATAATATATTATACATCAATCTTTTACACTTAGTCTTTGGCGAAGTATGCGCAGACTGCATTGAGCTATAAGGCAATTTTTAACTGAAACACTTTCTACATATAGCAGGGGGATTTCTCCCGCAAAACCCTGCTTAGCAGGTTTTTTTAGTCGAAATGATCTGGAGGTTTGCGCCTCGCTTCTACCCCTAAAAACATGTTCATCGCAAACGAAGTGAGAAATCTATATAATTGATAATTAATATATTAAATAAGTTTACTTTATGATTAAGGCAAAACATTGTCATTCATTTAGCAACCTAGTCACTTACTACGTGGAGCGATAGGCCTCGAAAATATTTCTTACATCAGTTTAGGCGCATCAATCCACCATAATTTCGCTTACAAATAGCCAACCCTTTTCGCCGGCTCCTTGATGATCGGGCGGACAAACACCTAAGCTAGTAACCGTAACCCTTACGTAGCGTATGTTTCTGCTTTCAAACTGAGCTTCATAAACCATGATGGACATTCCGGAGGATTTCTTTGACTCTTCTTTTTTGGTTTCGATGTTTTCGATCTCTGTATAAGCAACACCATCCGTCGAAACTTCAAATTTTACATGCTTTGGAGCGAAAATCCAATCACCGTCCTTTTTAAGAGCATCTACCGAAACGGATTGCACTTTTGTAACAGCACCTAAGTCAAGTGTTGCCTGCAAATCGTCGCCTAGAAATCCAAGCCATTTCTGATCGTTGTGGTTGGTAGTTCCTTTGATGCCGTCAACCAAAGTCGCAATGCCGCCATGATTGTATTGCTTGTTAGGTAAATTATTGATTTGTAACTCTTTCTTAAATGCTTTGTGAAGGTAAAAATCGCGTTCCATATTGGCGGAAACTTTTTTACCATCCTCGAAAGTGGCTGCTTTTAAAGTTCCGGTACGCTCAAAAACGACCTTATCAACATAAAGCGGCGATTTGAGGTTGGGCTCCGAACCATCCATGGTATAATGGATTTTCAAACAAGGCATTTCTGTTTCCAATCCCACCTCAATAGCGTTAGGATTTGATGAGGGAATGGCTTTCGTTCGCACTTGATAGGCACTTCTTGAGGCATTGATACCATCGCGCTCATATCTTTTCATTTGTTGTGGCAGCCGTGCAGCAAAACCATCCCAGTTTCTCAATGATTTGGGCGACCACAACACTTCTGACAAGGCCGCCAATCGGGGAAAAGCCATGTATTCCAAATGCGATGGTGTGGAAATATATTCCGACCAATGATTGCCTTGTGCACCAATGATATATTGCGCTTGCTCGGCAGTGAGTGCTGCAGGAACAGGCTCGAAACTATACACTTTAGAGAGGGGAGTAAAACCACCGATGGCCAGTGGCTCAATGGCAGGATCGCCCTGATAATGATCTAAATAGCAATGTGTTCCTGGCGACATAATCACCTGATGGCCCATTTTTGCAGCTTCGATGCCGCCGGTTTCACCGCGCCACGACATCACAGTGGCGTTGGGAGCCAAACCACCTTCCAAAATTTCGTCCCAACCAATGATGCGTCTTCCGTGTGCATTCACAAATTTTTCGATCCGTTGAATGAAATGGCTTTGCAATTCGTGTTCATTTTTTAAACCATGCTCTTGCATCTTTTGCTGACAGAGCTGGCATTTCATCCAATTTGTCTTGTCGGCTTCATCGCCACCGATATGGATAAAAGTGGAAGGAAAAATATCCATCACTTCGGTTAAAACATCTTCCATAAAGTGATATGTTTCTTCTTTTCCGGCACATAAAATATGCGTGATGGGCCATACTCCGCCGGGAGCCACTCCCAAATTGTCGCCCGTGCAGGCAAGCTCAGGATAAGCAGCAAGCAATGCCATGACATGGGCAGGCATTTCAATTTCGGGCACCACGGTGATGTTGCGCTCTGCGGCATAAGCCACCACTTCACGAATTTCATCTTGGGTATAAAAGCCACCATAAGTAGCATGGGTTCTGTCGGCAATCAACGGCATACTGTTCCAATGCAGACTATCCATAGATACGCGGTAACCACCAATTTCGGTAAGTTTTGGATACTTTTTAATTTCGATACGCCAGCCTTGATCATCAGTAAGGTGCCAATGGAATACATTCATCTTATGCTTTTCGAGTTGGTCTAATAACTTATAAACCAGCGATAAGGGCATAAAATGGCGAACCACATCCAAGTGCATTCCGCGATAGGCGAAGCGAGGATAATCAACAATGGTTACGCAAGGCAATTGGCCGTTTGGACTCACATCGAGCAATTGGCCAATGGTTTGCAATCCATATCGGATTCCTGCATCGGTGTTGGCCCTTAAAACGACAGCGCTTTTGTTGATGGTAAGCGAATAGCCTTCGAGGCCCAATTGCTTGTCGTTGGGCCGATTCAAGCTCAACAAAATTACACCTTCAATGCTGCCATTTTGATAGGCTTCGGGTTTGATTGTTAATCCGTTTTGTTGCCAACGTTGTGCAGCTTCTGTTGCCATCTTCAGCAACAAAGGACTGTCGTAACTTAGTTTTGTTTCTGCGTTAAGGCTAAAAACACCTTCGTTGATTTCGGTTTGAGCCGGTAAAGGAATTACCGATAATTGTGCCTGAGAGGTCTGAGCCACAAAAAGCGCCAGTAAAATGAAAAGGATTGTTGTGTGTTTAAAATTCATTATCAATAGTTTAAGTTTATTATGATGCAGTATAAGATTGTGCTATTGCTTATTCAATGAGGTCTTGTTGGTGGTATGACAACTTTGGGCCAACAAAAGTTGATAACAGGGTTAGGTTAATGCCTTTTTTGCCAATACTTTTATGATCAGCTTAAACAGCTCATCGCGGTCAATGGGTTTTGAGATGTACTCATCACAACCCGCGGCTAGTGCTCTATCGCGATCGCCAACCAAGGCATACGATGTTTGCGCAATGATTGGGAGTGTTGAATTGAATTTCCGAATTTCTTTGGTTGCCTCAAAGCCGCTCATTTTAGGCATTTTGATATCCATCAGCACAAAAGAAATATCAGGATACATTTTCACCGCCGTGATGGTGTCAAACCCATTCAAAGTACGAATGGCATTGATGTTTTGTTTTTTAAGTATTTTATTTAGAACCAAAAAACTGATATCATCATCCTCGGCAATGAGGGCTGTAAGCGGAACCATATTCGGATTTGCATTTTGTTCCGCCTCAGGTGTCAACACAGGCAAGGCGATATGGCTGTATGGCAAACGAAAACGAAAAAGGCTTCCCTTTCCTTCTTCCGACTCGAGGCTGATGCTGCCGCCCAGCATATTTAAATAGGCTTTAACGATGGACAATCCCAGCCCTGAACCTTCATGCGGGCGGGTGATTTCAAGGTCGGCCTGCACAAAACGATCAAAAATAACTTTCTGGCGATCGAGAGGGATGCCGATGCCCGTATCTTTAACATAGAATACTAACGCATTATCTTCCAGATAATTACCAAACTCAACATCACCGATAAAGGTAAATTTCAAGGCGTTATTGAGTAGATTGCCAAGAACTGCTTCGAGCTTGTGCTTGTCGGTTTGAATCACCGAAAAATCTGCAAAGGTATGCTTTCCAATTGTCAGCTTTATCCCGCGCTCCATGGCTTGGGGCAAAAAAAAGTCGTAAAAATAGTGCAGCATTTTATTCACATCTACCGACGAAAGACTCAGTTTTTCTTGACCGGATTCAATTTTTGATAATTCAATGATGTCGTTGATGGTGTTGAGCAAACGTTCTCCGCTTTTTTCGACAATGCCAATGTATTTTGTTTTTTCTTCAGGCGTTAGTTCGGGTTCTTTGAGCAAGTCAACAAAACCTAAGATGCCATTCATGGGTGTTCGTATTTCATGCGACATATTTTGAAGAAAAGCCGTTTTCAGCCGATCGGCCTCCATCGCTTTTTCTTTGGCATCAATGAGTTGCTGTTCTTTTTTCATGCGTTCCACCACATTTACAATCAGCTGTGCATACACATGAAACAGCTGTAGCTCATGGTCTTCGAATCGTCTTATGCCCCGAACTGCGTCAAAACCCACAAAGCCGATACACTGGCCCATCCGCATTAAAGGAATGGTAACCAGGCTCTTAATTTCTTGCCGTTTGAGCAGCTCACGCAGATTACTTCGGGGATAAAGATCAACATCCTCAGTTTGTTGGTGTTTTCCTTGTAAATGTTGCTCAAGATAATCCTCAAATTCATCGAATAAAACCAAGGGGACTATATCAATAAATGAAGCAATTCCTTCGTTGCACCATTCGTAGGCGTACCGACCGACTTTGTTTTCAAAATCGTAAAAAAAGATGTAAGAGCGATCAACCCCAATGAAATCGCCTATTTTTGCCAATGAATCTTGGATGCCGGTCTCAAGGTTTTCCAAGGGCAGATTGATAAATGACGACGACAGCTCAACGAGTAGTTCGCGCAAATCGGCTTGGTATTTCAGCAGGAATTCTTTTCTTTTTCTCTCGGTAATATCACGCCCATAAAAAGCAGAACCCCTCACTTGGCCATCAATAACAATGGGATGCACGGCTACTTCAATAAAAATGGATTGCCCGCCCGCACTTATTTCATCCACAAAGGTAAATCGCTCGTTCAAAAATGACCTTTCGTAACGTGCTCTCCACACTTCTTTTATGCTATCGGGCAAAGCTTCAACAATATTGCTTCCTTTTTCAAGTTTTTTTCCAAAAGTGTGATAAAAAGCATTGGCAAACACCTCATTTAGATATTCAATCTCATAGTTGGTGTTCATTGACCAAACACTGTCTAAAGAGCTTTCCACTATGGCTTTGATGTTGGCTTCGCGCTCGAGGAGGGCTTCTTGTGCATTTTTGCAATTTGAAATATCCACAGCCACACCCTCAACACAACTTTTTTCATTGTTTAAATGCAGCGAAAAGCTGACCCAATAAACTGACCTGTCTTTCTTATAAAAACGGGCTTCAAAGTTGTTGATGGAACCATTTTTGTATAAGGATTCCAGAATTTTTTTGCGTACCTCAACATCCACAAAATTGTTAAAGACGTCATATTGAGCCATCATTTCTTCAGCCGAAGCATATCCATTCATGGCGGCCAACCGCTCATTACAGACTATGGTTTTCTCTTGTTTTAAGTAAAGCCGAAAAAGCCCTACTTGGTCGTTGTTCCAAAGGTTTTGGACGTTTTCTTCGCTTTCGCGAAAATTATTGTTTTCACTTTGCTGGTTCATGGGCTTTTGACTTGATGGTTTAAAACAACATGTTGACCAATGCTGTGCAGTGGCAGCGAAAAAAAGAAGGTGCTTCCTTGGTTCAATTGGCTTTTAACCCACAATTTACCATGGTGTTTTTCTATAAATTCTTTACAAATGAGCAGCCCCAGTCCGCTTCCCTTTTCGCCCCCGGTGCCGGGAGAGGTAAAACTTTCTTCGAGTTTAAATAGCTTTTCAAGGTGATCCGCATCCATGCCCACGCCTTCATCCCGAACGGATACGATCAATTGCTCGTTATCTTGCACAATATCAATGGTTATTTGACCTCCAAAGAAAGAAAATTTGATGGCATTGGACAATAAATTTCTGAGCACAGAACCCAACATTCGTTTGTCGGCACACACCACAAATGAACCACTACCCTTCAAATAGATGCGCGTGGATTTGTTATTGGCCTGCTCCAGCAATATTTTCACCTCTTCCTGCACAAAGGGAAACATTTCAATGGCTTCGGGTTTAAATTCAATTTGGCCAATCTGCGTACGCGACCATTCGAGCAGGTTCTCAAGCAAAACATGGGTGTTTTTAGCGGTTTTAAACACCATAGGCGCGTATTTTTCAATGCTATCAAAATCCTTTTCTTGGGCAAACTCCACCAGCAGCTCGCTCAGCCCAATAATGCTGTTGAATGGACTCCGCAGGTCGTGAGCAATAATGGAGAAAAATTTATCCTTGCTCGCGTTCAACTCTTGTAATTTTCTCTCGTTTTCAATGAGCGCTTCTTGCATTTGCCTTTGCTCAGTTACATCCAAACCCAAACCCCAGCTGCTCCATCCCGGTATTTGCAACTTCAGATAAATATCAAACCACTCAATGGTGCGCACTTGACCATTTTTGGCAACAAGCCGGAACGACTTTTGGGTCATGTTTTCGTTGGAAGATGCCCGTATAACAGTTTCTCTATAAGCATGATCAGGATATAGTAGCTCCATTGCTTTTGGGTTTCCGATAATTTCGGCTGCACTGTAACCTGTAGCTTCTTCGCAAGCCTTGTTCCACACAATAATATTTCCCTCTGCATCAAAGGCATCTAAGAGGATGGGCATATTTTCGAGAATCGAGCGAAAGCGCGCTTCGTTTTCTTCAATCGTTTTGGAGGCTGCTTTTGCTTCGGTAACATCTTTGAAAATGATTAAAGTACCCACAACTTTTCCATCAGGTAATTTGATGTTCGATTGATCGCGATGATAAATTTTTTCGCCAATTTCAAAGTCAAGCGTTGAATCATCGGTCAATATATGAAAGAGACCATCTTCTTTTTCGGATAATTTTTTGTTGCACAAAGCCGGCTTCTCCCTACAAATACGTTCAGTAAGCGCTTTGGCAGCCGGGTTTCTGTTGGCAATTTTTCGATTTTTATCCACTACAAAAATCGGATCGGGGATGTTCACAAAAAGCAAGTCAAGGGCAAAAGGTTTAATCTCGAAAAGTTTCATATTTACCACTCCAAGCATCAACAACGCACCCATCACTATAAAGCCTAAAGGCGACAAATCAAGGAAACCAAATGGCCTAACGCCCAACAAATAGAGCATGTTGGCAATGTAGGGGGCAAGCGAACCAACAATAAAAAACGATATCTTAAGTCTGTTTTCTTTTTCTGACTTTACCAACATCCGTAAAAAAATCGCAACACCAAAAAACCCCGAAAGGTACGACCACGCTGCATGAAAATACCAAATAGGGCCATACTCAAAGTTGAGATAGTAAATTCCTCCTTCAAAATTCAATGCAACTGAAGTATAAAAAAGATGGTGTAAGTCGTTGGTAGCCAGCATTATTAAACTAAAAACAGGAACGCTGAAAAGCAATGCCACACGCTTTTCATTGATGACCCAGTCGTTTTGGGTGTAGCGTAAAGCAAATATGAGAAACAAAATTGGCGTTGTGGTAATGCCCACGTAGGCAAACCAACCAAACAACCTCAATTGCAACATGGTTGTTGAAATCAGTTCTAAGAAATAGCCTGTTGCCCAAAAGGCAGAAGAAACAAGCAATAATGCCAAAGTGTAAATGGCCTCATCGTTTTTTCTTTTCCATGCTTGGCCGGCAAGGTAAAATGAAATTGCTGCCGACAGTAAAATAACAAGGCTGGGTTGGTTGAAGTTCATGGGTGCGCCTCCTACTTAACTAAAAATCAATGCTTTTTGTTTAAGATTTCCTATTGTTTTATCGGACAATCCTTATGTTATAGCCTTATAATTATTCTTTTCAATTTCTATATTGACAACATACAAATGTAAAAATATGTTTCATCTGTTCCAAGTATGCGTCTCTATATAGACGCAATCCAAACTATCAGTTTATAAAAAACCTATCAAGCAAGTTTATAAATAAGCCCAGCATCAATTTTCAGGAAGATAAGGGTGACCCAGCGATTAACCTCCCATCGATTTCTCTAATTCGCGGGCTGAGGTTAAAAATGTTTCAACGTTCATTTCTTTAAAATAGAGCAGGCCGAGTGTGGTCCGCAATCTGGCACTTTCATTTTGATAAAAAAATGGTTTGCCAAGCAACAATTGAACTTGCTTGAGTTGCGCCACCCAAATCTTTTTAGACAAATCACTGAATTTTCCATCCAAACGATAGCTGGGAAAAGAAGCATCAACTTGACTTAAATAGCTATTGGTAAAGGTTTTATCTAAAACACCCATAGCATTGAGCGAAACAGGAACAATGTGTGTAACCTCGGCAGGATGAAATTGATACCACACATTACGATAGCCCCACACGCACAATTGACTCAAATCCTTTTCTTTTGACCACATCCTCACTGCTTCGGCGATGGCCTGGAGCACCTTATAATGCGTATCGGGACCGCTGCCTTCCGGATCGAAAGCCAAACTGATTGCAGTGGGCTGAAGGCTTCGCAGCTGATTCAAAATAGGTATTACATCTCGTTCAATATCAGGCTTTTCGGTAAATATATCACCGGTATAAAATCCCAAACGTAAATGGTGCACCTCCTTTGAAGTCATCCCAAAACAAGCCCAAACCAACTCTTCTTCAAACTCCCTGATCATACCTTTGAGCGTTTGGATTTCAGGGGGCATTTTTTGACCATCGTAACTTTTGCGGGTAATTGAAAGCAGCTCAACAATTTTTAAAACCAATTGCTCTTCGTTTTGAATCGGCCATATTTGCAGAATGTTTCGAATCATGCGGTGCGATAGGCCGCGCCGCCTCTCGCGGGGCTGCCCCGAAGCCACTTTCATTAAAAAATGATACACATCCTTATCGCGTTTCAGCTGATAGCCGCTGTCAAAAAAGTCGGGATATTTTACCATTTGTATCTCGCCTTTTTCAAGAAACGAAAGTAAATCAAGCATGATATTGGTAAAAAACTTATTGGTCACAGCAGTGAAACCAGAGGTTAAAACCGAAAAATGAGCTTGATTGGTTTCATTACGCGATAGGCGATGGATATGAGGCAGTAAACCAAGCATAATGTCATCGTGATGCGGACCGGTATGGTAAAACATTTGGTTTCCAAGAGGATGTGTTCCGTTTTCGATTTTTTTCATCACCGATGCAACAACCGACAGCACCGTTTTTTCGCTGAGATCAGGAATGAGCCTGCAATAAGGATCGGCCTTCAGGTCGTCCATGGTGAGGCGATTGCCAAATTTGTTGATTTTACCGCACAAATCAATCACTGCGCGGTCGGTTTTCTCTTGTGTCCAAGGCCCGTTTTGGTAGTAAGCCTCTACGGCATCGGTGAGCATAGAGGCAGCGCCATGCGTTAGGTAAAGACGAGCATGCTTTAATTTGGCCAAAACAGTAGCCGGATAAATATTAGAAATCGGCTTTTCAAGTGCATCGCGAACCACCGGTGCTTTGGCTTCGCCGGCAGCAAAAATAAGGGCAACAGCATCAGGATTGTAAGTGATGGTTCCCAAACCAATGGTGATGACCAAACGTTTTCGCGCAATTTCGATCCCTCCTAAATCGCCGGCGGCCACGGCTTGTGTTTCAAAATTGGTAGCGGTAAGGCGGGTAACCGAATGATGGTCGGAACCCCGTGTATTGAAAGCGATATGTCCATCCGGACCGATTCCGCCCAGAAAAAAACCTATGCCACCTTTATCTCTGATGGATTGCTCATAATTGCTGCACCAATTGTCAATCAGATATATTGACTCTTGTTGCAGTCTTTCCAACTTATTCACCGGATCGCGGTAACGCAAATCGAGGTCAACCACACCTTCCGGAAAAATTTCTTTAAAGGACTTATCCTCGGCCAGATGAATTTCATCACAGTTGATGAAAAGCCCTTTCGACGGATCAAGGCCAAAATCGTTGATGTAATATTTTTTTACGTAATGATAGAAGCTGTTGTGTTGCAAGGAGCTGATGGGATAAAACTCATCAATCTGCACAAAATGCAAGCCCGAAAGCCGGGGTTTTTCACTCAGAAACAAACCGTTGTCCTCACGCAACTGCCTACCTGCGGCAGTGTTCCACTCCTTTAACAGCTTTTTTGTCCATGAAATAAAATACTCCGGGGTCTTTCCTGTGGGCAAACTGATGACACCCTGCGGATTTGCCGCTACCCATTCGAGAAATCTCAAAGCAGTCAAAAACCCCAATTGAGGGAAATTCTCAACTACCAAATAAGGTATGTTAACCGGATTTTTACGGTGTTGCTGGCTACCGAAAGCCTTTTCTACGCTACTCTGTTGCATGATAGTTCCTTTTTATTCTCTACGTTTTCATACATTCTTTTACACTTGTTATCGCAAAACCGCTTCAATGGTGTGTGCAGAAATGATGAAAAAAATACTGATTTAACTCAAAAATGTGCAGCCTTTTCTTTTTTATCTCGGAGTTGACTTTTTGCATGTAAAGCTGTCAAAAAACCATCTAAACCGATTTACCTCGCAAAGTAAACGATTATTTTTATACCGAAATGGATTTTCTTTAAATGAGTATCAGGTAACATGAATAAATTTCTTGTAATTATAAGATGCACAGGCAAATAGCAATCTATCAAACAGTTTATCGCCGAAGTATCGTCTATTTACTTTGTAACAAAACTCATTTAGATAATCCTGATAGTATTTTCTTGAAATCATGTGATGGATACCGAGTAAACTTCGCTTAGCATTACTGATCATCGTGTGCACCCAAGGAAGCACTTTTGTCGCATCAGCAGGCACAACAGTCTGAGCCTGATGAACCCAAACTAAGTCTTTTAAATTACTGTAACTCCTATAGTTATCTGTTTTAATCAAGGCATTGTCGCGAATATTACAGGCGACTTGCCCTTCAATGGTTTTAGCCTTTAAATTATCCACAACAATCATTTTAACATAACGGAATTTGGTTTGCTTTTTATGCTTAACAGGTGCTTTAAGTGTATGGACGGTAGATGCCATGACAAGTACCTTTGATTGCTTTTCACTACCTCTCCCTCTCTTTAGGTTTAGTGGTTTATCTTCTTTTGGTATCTCTGTATCAACGCTTTCAAAAAACCCTTCGTCTAACTCAACAATCTTATCCAGTTGGTACTCGCTGTCACGAATTCCCATTGTCTTTCTTAACTTTTGCATCATATACCAGATAGGTTCATAAAATTTATGGCCTATCTGTCTCTGCATTTCAAGTGATGAAAAAGGCTTCTTTGTACTGGTTAACAGATGAATAGCTATGAACCAATGTTGAAACGGAAGCTTGCTGGCCTGCATTACCGTTCCGCTGCGTAATGTTGTTCGGGTCTTACAATGCTTACATTCATACATCCAAATGGTTTTTTGCCAGTAATGATCTTTGCTACCACAATGACGACAAGTTACACCTACTTTGTCTCGCATTTCCTTGAATTTCAATTTACAAGATATTTCATCAGGAAATTGAGCCATAAAATTGATTAGATTCATGTCAATTATTTTTTCACTAAGATAAATCTTTTTATTCATCATTACCGACACTCATAA
>JAEWWJ010000050.1 GCA_023396415.1 Bacteroidota bacterium | reverse complement strand
AACTTAAAACATATTCTCTGTTTTCGAGAAGCCAATTCAAAATATAAAAATTACTTCTCCATTCGTCTTTTTGAATAATTGCACAGCAAGCTTGGTTTGTTGTTGAAGGTTGTGAAAGTAATCCTAGTTTCCCAATTGTAGCCCCATACATAGCCATAATTACTGAACCTGTTGGAAACAATTTAGCAGATGACTTATCGATGGCTTGTTCAGTGATTTTTTCTTCACTTTCAAGTAAAATACTATCTGATAACTCTTTTGATTTAAACCAATTTATTTCTCCTGTGAAATACTCAGCATTAGTTCTTGAAGGTGTTCCACCCGAGCTTGTATCATACAATTCTTCAAGTTTGAATTTTTCACTTTTCACTATCAACTTATACCTCAAAAACGCCTTCTCCTCCAGCAACTTTATCCGCTTCAAATTATTCTCTATCAAATCATCATAAGCCGATAAAATGGAAGCGATTTTGCGTTGGGTGGGGAGGGGTGGATTGAATAGCTTTAGTTTTTTTAAAGTACCAATAGGGAGCTGTGGTTGAGCAGACCCAGACCTAGCATTTGCAATTTGAGTTTGAAAATTGCTCTCCCTTATTGAGTAATAAATAAAATTTGGAATAAACTCATTAGTATTCTTACTCCTAATAATCACCATTCCAGAGTTTATTCGAACATTTTCAAACGGAATTTTGTCCGAATAATACCCAATATTCCCTAATGTGCCCCTTGTAGTCAGAACAATGTCATTTCTAACTAACTTTCCCTTTCTTAGCTTCTCATCTTTCTCGAAATTTATGAATTGACATTTTGAAAAATCAAATCCTGATTGAGTTACATTTCCAGTATTTAAAAACAAGCAGTGTTCATTTTCATAAAACTCATTCAACTTGGGATAATTAACACCTCTATCTCCGTCAATTATATCAATTGGTAAAAATTCAATTTCCTTTTGTTCCCACTTCATATCACCAGCTCTTTATAGTTTTCAGCAATGGTTGTCTGAACACGATTTTTTTGATTTCGGGATAGACACGATTTCCATTGTTCAAAATCCTGACAATCTTCAAATCGTATAATCGTGTTCTGAATTTGTTGTTTCATTCGCTTTTGTATTTAAGGTTTTCTTTAGAAATAAGTTTTTTGTTGTAAACCCTTTTGAAATCCAGACTTATGTTTCCAAAATTTATCAAAAGTCCATCTGCAATGTTGTATGCTTCCAGATAGTTTATGGCTTGTGCTTTATGAACACCTTCCAGCTTCTCGATGGCTTTTAATTCCACCATCACTTTTTCTTCCACAAAAAAGTCAACCCTTCGTGTGCCTATCTGCTCCCCACGATAAAATATGGGCATTCCCATTTCTCTTTGAAAGTAAATATTTTCATAAGCCAGTTCAATAGCCAATGCTCTTTGATAAATAACTTCCTGAAATCCATTCCCAAGTGTTGAATGGACTTTCATAGCACATCCTATTATCTTGTGCGTCAGTTTATCAATATCACTTTCATTAATTCTGTCCATCAAATAATCTCTTTAATTATTAAATCGTGAGTATCCTGTAATTATTTGAAATCGTGTTCTGAAGTTGTATCGCTTCTTCGTTCAATCCATCCAACTCAATATGTATTTCGTTCAGGCGTTCTTCGTAGTCAAAGTCCTCATCGGTGCTGGTGTCCACGCCTACATATCGGCCCGGGCTTAGGCTCCAGTCTTTGGCTTCTATTTCCTTTTGGGTTACTACTTTGCACAGTCCTTCCACATCGGTATAAACGCCTTCAGGGAAACGGCTGGTGAGCCAATGGGCTTGTTTGTAGAAATATTCGGTTTCGTGCAGCAAGCCGGGTTCTTCTTCATCGGGGTTTCCGCTCAGCTGTTGTTGCAGGGTTTTCAGTTGGTCGAGTTGTTCTTTCAAGCCAAGGTCTTTCCAGTCTTTGTTTTTGTTCAGTTGGTATTCTTTGGCGGCTGTGCTTATGGCATCCAGCAATTGCTTGATGAGTTTGTCTTGTGGTTTGCGCAGCCCCTTTGTCTGGAACACAATTTTCTCGATTATGGGATTGGCAGGATTATCAAGTAAAGCAATGTCAGAAATCAACTTGTTTTGTATGGCGAAAATGACATTGACTTCATTTAGTAAATCATTCCATTCTGGAATAATCCTGTCTATCTTCAAATCCTGCGAATCCTGTTCAAGACTGAATGTGCTTACTGTTTTAAATACTCTCTGTAATTGCTTTTGCAGTTCGGTGCTTGCTTCGGCAGTTTCTTTGGCTAAGTCGGCAGACGTTTGCAAATAATCTTTTACCGTGCTTTCAAACTTTTTGGTATTGCCCCTGTACAGGTTTACAATGCAAATGAGGTTTTGCAATTGCTCGGGGCTAAAGTCGTTTACCTTGCTGGTTACCTTGCGGTAAATTTTACGGGCATCGAGCATCAGGACACGATTTCGTTGATTAAAGGATAGCCAGGATTGTTGTTTTTCTTTTGAATTAATCGTGTCAATCTCTGAATCTTCAAAATCGTGTTTAGACTCCTTTGCACGGTCAAAAAACCAAAGGGTGCAGGGCAATGAACGGGTATAGAAAAAGTTGTTGCCAATAGCCATCATCACATCTACCGAACCTGTCTTTACCAACTTTTCCCGTATGTCCTTTTCGCTGTGTCCTGCATCGCTGGCAGACGAAGCCATTACAAAACCTGCTCTGCCTGTTGGTTTCAGGTAATTGTAGAAATACTGAATCCACAAATAATTGGCGTTGTCGTTTTTCGGTAGGTTTACTTTGCCGTCTAATATCAGGCGTGGGTCTTTCTTTACGGCATCTTTGGCTTTGTCCACGCCATCCACATTAAACGGTGGGTTTGCCATTACAAAATCAGCACCGCCCACAAGGTCGTGTTTGTCTTCGTAAAAAGTATTGCCTTCCTGTATGTTGCCTTCCAGTCCGTGCACTGCCAGGTTCATCTTGGCCAATTTGGTATTGAGTTCGGCTTTTTCCTGTCCGTAAAAAGTAACTTTTTCGGCAGGTTTCAGTCCTTCGCTTTCTATGAAATAACCCGTTTGTACAAACATACCCGCACTGCCGCAGGCAGGGTCAAACACAATGCCGTGGTCGGGTTCAATCACGTTCACGATGGTTTGCACCAAACTCATAGGCGTAAAAAATTCTCCGCCTTCCTGTGCACCGGTCATTGCAAATTTGTTGAGGAAGTATTCGTAAATCTTCCCGAAC
>JAEWWJ010000014.1 GCA_023396415.1 Bacteroidota bacterium | reverse complement strand
GCGCACCTTAGGTGTAAATATCTTACTGGCCCAGGCCGGAGCGGTGGTGTGTGCCGAATCGTTTGAATGGAGACCAATGGCTGTACTGAGTTCGCTGAGGCAGACAGATTCGTTGCACGAAAACACTTCGCTTTTTATGAATGAGCTGTTGCAGTTGAAGTTTATCCTCGACGAAGCTTCTAAAGAAAGTCCGGCTTTCATTCTTTTGGATGAAGTACTTCGCGGAACCAATTCCGATGACAAATACAGCGGTTCTGAGGCCTTAATCCGACGATTGGCCGAAACCAACAGCCTTGTTGTTATGGCTACTCACGACCTCAAGCTGAGCAAGTTAGAAAGCCAACTTGAAAATAAAATCAGTAATTGGTGCTTTGAAAGTCATATCGTTGAAGGAAAGCTCTTGTTTGATTACAAAATACATGAAGGCATCGCCGTCAACCGCAATGCTACATGGCTGATGCAGGATATGGGCATCATCCCAAAAGGATGATTAAAGTGCATGACTTATGGATTTAATAAACCATGATCACTTTAAAATATCACCACTTAACTCACCCACCCTCCCCAAACGGACAGTATTTGAAGTACCTTTTTTCCATGAAGGTGTACTTAAAATATTGATAATCAACTGTCCTTTATGAATATGGCCCTTTTTCAGCAAGTCAGAGTTTAACCGCTGCATCAAATGTTCAGCATCATCAACAAAAGCATCGTAATAGCCTTGCACCCCCCAAACAAGGTTCAGCGCGTGCAACAAGTGGATGTTGTTTGAATAAACAAACAATCCGGCTTTGGGGCGATGACTCGCCAACCTTTGTGCGGAATAACCGGTATGCGTTACAACCACAATCGCCTCAGCTTCAACCGTTCCGGCCATAACGATGGCATTGTACAAAATTGCATCTGTGGTAAAGCGACTACCGGGTTGTACATCGAAGTTGCGCTGATTGTAATAAATGGCTTGATCCAATTCAATTTGGCCGATGATGTCCTGCATGATAGCGATGGTTTCTTCGGGATATCTTCCAACAGAAGTTTCGCCACTTAACATGAGTGCATCAGCGCCATCGAGAACAGAGTTTGCCACATCACTTACCTCTGCGCGGGTAGGTCGGATGTTGTCAATCATGGCTTCCATCATTTGCGTTGCTACAATTACGGGTTTGCCTGCCTTTTTGCAAAGGTTGATGATTCTTTTTTGAATCATAGGCACCATCTGCATGGGAATTTCAACACCCAAATCGCCACGGGCCACCATGATGGCATCCGTTGCCTCAATGATGGCTTCGATATCGTTGACAGCCTGCGGCTTTTCTATTTTTGCCACAATTAAAGGCTTGTTTTGTGCCGGATGATTGGTAATATGTTGACGCAACTGCTTAATATCGTTGGCCGAACGCACAAAAGAAAGGGCTATCCAATGCACTTCTTGGTCGAGGATAAAATCCAAATCGCTGAGGTCTTTTTCAGTAAGCGAAGGCAGCGAAATCACGGTATCGGGAAGGTTTACGCCCTTACGCGGAAGCAAAACACCCCCATTCACGGCCTCGAGCAAGGCTTCATCCGCACCATTTGTTTCCACCACTTTAAAGGCCATTTTGCCATCGTCAACAAGAATGGTTTCACCAACCCTTACATCAGCTGCAAAAGAAGGATAACTGATGAACACTTTTTTGTTTGTTCCTAAGCAAGCTTCACTTGTAAAAACAATCCGATCGCCGGGTTGAAGTAAAAGTTCTCCATCGGAAAAATCACCCAATCGTATCTTAGGCCCCTGTAAATCAGCAAGAATAGCAACCGAAGAAGTGTGTTTGCTTTGGCATTGCCGAATGCGGTTCATCACTTCTAAATGGTATTGCTGCGAGCCATGCGAAAAATTGAGACGAAAGACATCTACACCTTTTTCGATGAGTTTTTCCAACATTTCAGCCTTGTCGGAGGCAGGCCCGAGGGTAGCCACAATCTTCGTTTTCATTGTTGACGCGTATTATAATTAAGGTGGACAAAGTTAGGCGATTCTATTTCAGTTCGCACTATGAGCGCAAAACTACGTGAATAATCGTAGAAGTTTACGGGCAAAACCTTAGAAAATAAGGCATGGGTAGAGGCTATCTTTGCCTATCATTATCACTATAAAAAATAAAACTATGAAATCATTCCTCCAACCTTTGAAAACCATTACGGCAAGCTTGCTTATTGCATCCTCTATCTTTTTTGTTTCTTGCGAAAAAGATGAGCCTGAAACGCCTGAAAACACCCAAAGCTCATCCACGCCTAACTTGGGCAGCGGCACTTTAGTAGCAGTGATTACAGAAGCCACCCAAAGCACACCCATTGGCGAAATCCCTATTAACCTCGGAACAGCAGTGGCTGCTTTTGCAGGATCAAACAACTACGCCACCTTAGCCGATGCGGGAAATGTGTCGGTGGACGGCAACGCGCTCCAAAAATTTGACAACAATTCGTATGTTTTTACACCCGGCCTCACCTCTCCTACCGGCATTGATTTCGGAACCAACGTAAAATGGTCAGTTTCAGGAAATTCCGGATCTGGAGTTCCCGCATTTGAACACACTTACAACAGAGGATTTCCAAATGTGGGCAGCATCACCAGTGGCACAGAAGTATCGAAAGCTGGATATACACTCACTTTTAGCTCTATTTCCAACGCCGACTCCGTTTACCTTATCATCAATGATGTGGTAAAAAGCCTTGCCGGAAACGCCAGAAGCTACACCTTTACTTCCAGCGAATTGAGCGGACTTTCGACCGGTCAAGGTAACGTTACCGTGGCCGCATGGAATTTTGGAACAGCAAGTTATGGTGGAAAAAACTTCTACTTTGTAAACGAAACCGTGAAAATAAAAAGCGTCAATATCACCAACTAAAAAACCATCTGCTTTTGATTTGTGCATAAAAGCTCGTTCATTTTGTAATCAAAAACAGCTTTTTATTGAATTGCCATTGCTTCAGGGGGAGGCAATGGCAGTTTTTTTTTGTCTCAACCAAAACTTTTCGGCACCGATTTCGTTTGATGAATATGACACAAACACCGCTTTTTCCACTCATTCTTTTAACCGTCTATTTGCTCGGTACGAACCCAACGTTTACACAAAATGCAAACCCCTTACCCGAAAGTCTTAGAAAATACAAACCCACTTCTATTGGCGATCTTGCAAAAAAGATTTCAGCCGAAAGCAAGAAAGATTCTGATCGTATTGCCCTCATTTATAATTGGATAACTGACAACATTCGGTATGATGTGCAACAAACAAACAGCCTCGAGCTATCCCTTTCTCAAGCCACTATCACCGAAAAAGCTTTCAAAAGTCGAAAAGCTGTTTGCGAAGGTTATGCCGGTTTGATGGACAGCCTTTCGGTTTTGGTGGGCATTCCAACGCATTTGGTGAATGGCTACACCTTAATCTTAGATAAAATTGATCCGACACCGCACGTGTGGGTGGCTTCTTACATCGAAGGAAAATGGATGCTTTCAGACCCTACTTGGGGCTCGGGGACTATGGTTAACAATCGTTTTGTGAAAGAATACGACCCAAAATTTTTTCTTGTGAAGCCCGAAGAGATGATAAAAACGCATTTTCCTTACGACCCTTTATGGCAGTTTATGGCCTCACCAATTACCCATGAAGCCATTCTCAACAGAAAAATGAATCAGCGGCTCACAAACTATTACCTTCACCATGGTGATAGCCTAAAACGCTATTCATCAGCAAGTAGCGTACAGCAAATTGATATGGAATTGCAACGTATCCAGTCCCTATACGTGCCACATTCGGCCTTAAACGAACGCCTGAACTATCTGCAAAACGCTTCCAACACCAACCAATACAACCAATCCATTCGATTGCTCAACAGCATTGCACAAACCTTCAATCAAGCCGTTGCAGCTTATAATGAATACGCCGTTTCGCACAATCAAAACCAACAAAATAAACGCGTAAAGATCAATACGGCCCAACTTGCACAAGCTAAAATTTTGATGGAAAAATGCCTTCAACAACTGACAGAAAACACTTATCCCGAAAACCTGGTAGATCAGGCACAAAAGGTTCAAAAATCTGTTCTCGAATTGAAGGCTAAGATTGACAGTAGCAGATGAAAAGTTAAAAAAATCAAATTTGTTCCCTTTTATAATGCTTAACTTTGCGCATCATCCCAAGCCTAAACTTTGATTCATATCAGGTTTACCGCAGAGGCTGACACACCAAATTAAGCAAAATGAAACGATTGATCCTGTTGTCCATCTTAATGTTGGGCTTTTATTTCCTGTCAAAATCACAAAATGTTTATCGCGCATGTGGCTTACAATCAGGGATTTGGAATTATGATACTGTTTATATTACCTGCGACGTCAGTATCCCGAATGGTGAAACATTACATATTGAAAGCGGAACCCGGGTTGTTTTCAATGGGCACTATTCAGTGCAGGTTCAAGGAACAATAAAAGCTATTGGAACAGCTGCGGATAGCATTATTTTCAGAGTTTCCGACACCAGCGGTTTCGGCAATATCCACAGTACGCAAGGCGGATGGAAGGGAATTAAATTCATCGAAACTGCTCCTGAAAACGACTCCTCCAGTTTTGAATACTGCGTTTTTACCTCCGGAAAAGCTGTCGGCGATTCGATCAACTCCTATGGAGGAGCTATTTTTGTATCTTCCTCAAGCAAATTGAGCATCCGGCATTCAACATTCAAAAACAATTATGCTTTCTATTGGGGAGGTGCCGTTTACGCTTTCAAATCGAACATTTTGATGGAGCACTGCCGCATCACCCAAAACGTTGCAGGAAATGACGGCATGGTTTATGGATACGGCGGCGGACTTTGCTTTGTGGCCTCACTGCCCAACCTGCGTTTTATGCGATTAGACAACAACAGCTCCACCGGAATTGGTGGCGGCGCATCCTTTGAAAGTTCAAATCCGCTGCTACTGAATTGTATCATTGAAAACAACTACAGCGGGTTGGGTGGCGGATTAGGCTTCTTACGCGCAACGCCGGACCGGATGATCTCCAACCTTTTATTGAGGTACAATGAAGCTCGTTTTTTTGGCGGAGGAATTGCCAATATAAATGCTACACCTGTCATCAGCAACAGCACCATTATCGAAAACACTGCCGCGATGGGCGGTGGTTTTTATTGTAATGAAAGCTCACATACAAAGCTATATAACAGCATTTTATGGAACAATACCTCCTATGACACCTTGGGTTCGCAGGTTTGGATTTGGGATGTTTTTTCAGAACCGGGCTTCTATAATTGTGCCATTCAAGGCGGAATACCATTGTTTGGCGGAAGTAGTTTTCATGGCGAATACATTGCAAACACGGAGCTTAATCCCCTTTTTGTGGATGCCCAACAAGGAGATTTCAGACTTTTGGCCGGCAGTCCGTGCATCAACAGTGGTACCAACACACCCGAAAACATTACACTACCCATCAATGACCTTGACCTACACAGCAGAATCATGTACGCAACCATTGATATGGGAGCTTATGAATACCAAGGATATGTGGGTGTGGGATGGATGCAAAATGAAGAGTTTAGAGCTTCTGTTTATCCGAACCCTCTTACCTGCAAAAGTGTAATTGAGGTAGAAAGCAATGTAGATACCGACATTCTATTTACACTCCGCAGCAATGATGGCAAGCAGTTGGTGCAGCACCGTTCTTTTTTGATGAAATTAGAAAAAAACAAATTGCCGCTCACTGCCATAAACATCGAAATAGAAAAGCTAAAAAGAGGAATTTATGTCTTGGAAATCAGCAATAAAAAGCAAAGATTGCTCTTAAAACTAATTCAATAGAAGTTTATTCCTTTGTTTTATACTTCTGGTCATACATCCACTCGGCATCCAATTTTAGCATCTCTTCATCAGAAATATTCCTTTCGCGCGCTTTTTTCTGCACACTGGCCAACCAATCCGGCGACCCTTTAATGGCCATCACCATCATGTCAATCACCTCATCTTTATTTGTGTAAAACTCAGGATGTTTTTGCCAATCGCTGAACATCCGATATTCGGCTTCAAGCTTGAGACGATGTTGCAATGTCATATTGTTTTTGCGGGCATCGTTGTAAATACGAATAAAGTCTAGGTTTCCAATCCGAACCTCATTCATGAAATAATCCCTACGCTTGATTTGACCAGGGAAAAAATGTTCATAAATACGGGTATCGAACCCCCAAGCAAAATTTTGGTGAAAACGCTCCGTTATCATCAATAGAATGACATCATTTTTGAGTAGCTCATCGCTAAAATTGAGATCTTTCATTTGACCTGTTTCAGCTCCTATATGATTATAGACCAACTTGTTGTAATACCAAAAATGACTGTCGGCAAAGCTATTTAGCATCACCTTTTGGTTCAGCCAATTGAAATAAAAACTGTCGCCGATGGTAAGCAATCGCAAACCATTTTCAGGAACCGGATGGAAGTTGATGTTAGTATAACCGATATTTTCAATAGGAGCTTTACGGATGAGGTTCATTGTCAACCAAATATCATCGTCGGGATGGCGCAACTGTGTTGCTTCATACGCTTCAAGCGCTTTAAAACCATGGATTCGATCAGGGAAAACGGTTTTAAGGTGTCGCAACAAACTATCAGCGGCTAATGAAGCCCCATAATAGGACCAATGGGTACCAATTCTGGGGAAAAGCCGGTAAGGTGTTTGATCTTTCCAATTCAAAAATACTGAGTTAAAATCAATGACATGAACACCTTGCGCTTCAAAAAAGCTTTTCATTGCCACATAATTGCTCATCGAAGGCTGTTTGCCACTGTATTTTGATGGGTAACGGTCGGCGTATAACGTTCCTTTTCCGGGTTCAATCACCACCAGCAAGTATTTCCCAAGCTTTTGTAATGTGTCTTGTACTGCCTTCAACTGTAATGCTTTAGCCATCCAAACATCTTCACCCACAAAAAACTCCCCCGTAGCAGCTCTCAAATAATCCTCCTCAAAAAGCTCACCCTCAGCACCAACAATAACCCCTTCGGCAGCTGCCTTTTTGAAGGTCAAAAAACGCAACTCATTGTACACTCGAACCAAACTCGCATGAAATCCAATGTTTGCTTCAACATACTCATTCATAGCTGTTTGAAAGCTACCATCAAGCCAACTTGAATAGCTCAGCGAATCCCATGTTATGGCCTCCACTTTAGCGAAGGAACCAAACAGCGGTTTTTCGTCCACTACTTTAAACCACTTTTGTATATTTGGCACAAGCAGCAGCAGCAACACCGATGCAAATAATCCTTGTTTGATATGGGACTTTATCATTTACAAAAGGTTGAAAGAAAATGAATAATCTTCAATTATTGACTGATACGAATGACCGGTTTCACAATCCGTTGCTGATCCCATTGAAGGATTACGAACACGATTCCTGTTCCGGATTTAGATTCAATGGGTTCAAATTGAATGATTTGCCCTTTTGAAGCCACAGCCGATTGATGGAACAAAATTCTCCCGTTGTTGTCAGTAAGCATTAGTTCAAAAGGCCCTGATTTTGCCGCTTCCACACCAACAGTAAAACGTTCGGTAAAAGGGTTGGGGCTCACCTTTAATATATAGGAGCTTTCATTTTCACTTTCGTTGATTCCTGTATAGATTTTCGCAGCTGGCAGCACCACATAATCAATATGGCCGCAGTCGGTTCCATTCGACACACTGTAATCTTTAGTGTATTCCCAACGGAAAACCTTCTCTCCGGCATCAACAGCGTATGCAGCGCGCCGCCAAGTGGTGATTTGGTTTCCCGACCATTCGCCTTTGACCATACTGTTGATGGAAAATTTTAAGAAGTCGTAGTTGGTTTCGGAAGAAACCTTATAGAAAAAGGATATGGTATCTGGATATGCCACTTCGTAATTGAGCGTCAGTACCGAAGAGGCATTGTCGCCAATAACACCCGAACGGGCTGCATACGTACCTTCATAAGGTGCAATATTGGTGGTAGTCCAAGGAGCAGTTCCGCCCATTTGCCAGTCGAAAAGATCGAAACCTCCCGACTCAAAGCCATCAGCAATAAGGCTCGTCATCAAGGGCAAATCACGTTCGTAACTATATCCAAATGAATCACTTACCTCAAGATGAATTTGTACAACCTGAATGGCGGGGGCATCGGCAGCAAGCCGAATTTGAAACACAGCCTCCCAAATTTCTGAGGGCAAAATTTTATTGGTTTGGGCTTCTCCGTCAAGAATAAAAAGATCGGCGTTTTGTGTATTTATCTGAGCTACAACATTTTGCAACTTACCACCGCCAATATTGTGCAATCGAACCACGAGGTTGGCAGTTTCGCCGGGTTCAAGAATTCCGTTTCCGCCATCGCTAACACTCACGGTGAGCAAATGCAGATCGGGCGATAAAATAGTTAAAACGATTGGTCGTGTCCAACTACCCTGAGGCGTGGTGTAATGCAAAGTGAAATGTGCTTGATGTCCATTTTCAACATTAGCGATCACAGACAAGTCAAAAAGGTCAGTCATCATCAGGCTTTCATTCACTGCCAAAGCAGGAATTGTAGTTTGACCGTCAATGATGGTCACAAAAGCATCTTCACCGGTGATTTGAAAAGTAGCTTCACCCAAATCAAAGGCGTTTTTATTTTCGAAATTGAAGTTAAAACGGAAATTTTCTCCATTTTCGATGATGTTGTCATCGCCCGAAACCACCTCATAATCCATCAACACACCTTGCACCTGGAGCGGTAAAGCAGTGATTGAACGGATGTTATTGCGGTCGCTTACCAAAACATTGATCGTTTGGTTGGCCTCAAAATGATCCATGTTGGCCGAAAGCAAACCATTTTTTGTTAGGGTAATGTTGTTTAAATTTTCAGGAGGAGTAAAAACCGTATGTTGTTGTGGAACAGGTGTAAAGAACCCTGTTTTATTTAAAATGGTCATATTATCACCGTCACCGTTTGAAATTCCTGCAAAGCGAGCGATGTAAGCGGCAGCGAGATGTGTACCATAGAAAAACTCAATTTGTCCGTTCTGATGCAGACGGGCGGCCATGCTCACTTCGCTGTCTCCTCCTTGTCCGTAAACAGAAAGTTTCCAGCGAATGGTAACAGACTCATTGGTTGTTTCTGCCCAAATGCCATCACCGGCAGAGGGTTGAATATAAAAAGGTTTCGCAAGTGCTGGTGCAATAATTTTATTTTGAATGAGATACGATTTTCCGGCTACATAATAAGGCCATGTTACCATTGAAGGCTCAAACATGATAAAGCCATCGGCGGCAACATAAATTTTATCATAGTTCGTCCCATAAAAAGGGAATGAAAAAGGAAGTGCCACTTCTCCTGTTCCATTGTCGTTGCTCGACAAACTCAGCTGTGTGCCATTGATGAGTGGAAATTCAGCCGTAGCGTTGATGGTATCGTAAGTTTGCAAAAGGCAAAAGCGGTAAGGATCTTGTCCGCCTTCGGCAACAAGCTGTGCTTCTGAGGGTTGATAAAGTTCCAAAGGAGGAATTTCATCGGTAGCTATGCTCACCGGGTCATAGTTGATTGCGGCGTTAATGCCCACTTTTGTGGTGCTGTTGTTTTGTATGGGTAAAGCGAAAATATTTGCTGCAATTTCTTGTGGTGTTCCACTGGTGTAATCCATCAAAGAAACACTGTTGATGACCCCTTGCGAGCTTCCCGCATCATCATTTTCAATGACTATAAAAAAGAAGCGTGCGTTTTGTCCGGGTTCAACATATTGCAGCAAGTAATTGAGGTCGAGGCCAAATTCAAAATTCGGACCTCCGCTTCCCTGCATTGGATTGCATCCGCCTTGAAAGTCAAACATAGGATATTGCATCACCACTTCCGGCTCAGGCGATAAAAGATCGGTAGAAACACCGGCCATGAATTTCAACTTGTTACGACAAGGATAGGAAAGATTAACCTTTGCGGTGAGCATGGGTTGATAGGCCTTTTTAGCCTCAGCTACAATCACTTGGTTGTTCCAAATTCCGCCTTGTGAGGTAAGATCGGCCACCGTCTTGTACATCATATACGAAAAACCCGCATCGCCCCATCCGCTGATGCTGCCATACGTATTGGCCATTTTAAACCCGCCAATTTCCCAATCGCGGATGTCAATCAAGCCATCACCATTAAGGTCAATGTTATTGGTATATTGCCCGTCGCTATTGTAATCCCAACGGATAGAATCGTGGTATCCCACAATGGTCATGGCATGATTGGGTGAGCTTCCCCAGCTATAAATGACATGTTTTCCGGCTTCGGGTGTGCCGGGAGGAAAAATGGATGGCGGACTTGTATATTGCGAATAAAAGGAGGCCATTCCACCAAAATCGGAACCCTCACCGTGATCGTAAATCCAGTTTTTTAAAGTTTGCAAACCCTCCAAAGTATTGGTTTTAATGGCATAAATTCCATCCACCCTATTGGTCATCGCGTTGTAGTATTTATCGTAGCCCGACATCCAGCGTGAGGCTCCACCACTTGCCATGCCGCCATAATCCACCACGTTTGGATTGCCGGCAAATTTCACAATGTGCATGCTCTCAAAATAATTGATGCCTGCATCGTTGCCTCCATTCAAGAAGTTGTACGTGAAGTGAGTGGCGTATTGGTTTTCGGGCAAACTGCCGAGTGCTTTTCGTTTGGCATTGATTTCGTAGGTAAACATAATTCCTATACTTGAGGCCTGCCCGCACTCAAGCCCCACCTGACCAATCAAGGGGCGCATATAGGGCAAGGAAGAGTTGTCCACCACTGCCGGTAAGGTGCGCCGTAAGGCTAAGGCATTCATTTTCAGTTCGGGAATTTTAGAAAGCGTTACCGAATCGGCTGCCGTGAGCGGTTGCAAGGGTCCTATGTTTTCAGTTTGCGCTAACGAAATTAGAGGCAGGAATAAGAAAATGCCTAAAAGTAAAACAATGTTTTTTTGAATCATGGGAGTAGATTTACAGGGCCAAAGATAAGTTATTGAATCAATTGCACTTCTATTTTCCTACTTTTAACCCATGAAAATGAAGAAAAATAATACTTTTTAGCTGCTATTTAGTCTTTTTCCGGGAATTTACATCTTACATATTGACCTATAAGTAGCGTCATTTTGCTAACATTTTCAACGATTGAACACGTATTGAATCAAGTTGGCGCCCATGCGAAGTGCTTTTTCGCGCGTTTCGGGCGAATCATTGTGCACACGCGGATCTTCCCAACCATCGCCTAAATCACATTCATAAGTGTAAAAGCAAACCAAACGTCCCTCGTAAAATAAGCCAAATCCTTGCGCAGGTTTATTGTCGTGGAGGTGAATTTTTGGTAAGCCATCAGGAAAGCTAAATTGCTGTTTATAAATGGGATGGTTGAAAGGTAAAACAACAAAAGTCAATTCAGGAAAAACTTTTTTCATTTGCTCACGCACATAAACATCCATTCCATAATTGTCGTCAATGTGTAGAAAACCTCCGGAAATGAGATACTTACGAAGATTATCAGCTTCAGCGGCATTGAAAACCACATTGCCATGGCCAGTCATGTGAACGAAGGGGAAATTAAAAATGTCAGGATTGTCAGGCTCGATGGTGGCAATCTCTTCGCGAATATTGGTTCCCAATTGTTCGTTGCAAAATTTCACTAAATTGGGCAGGGAAGTAGGGTTGGCATACCAATCGCCGCCACCGCGATACTTCAGCAAGGCAATAGACACATCGCTTTGTGCATGGCCCGTCGTCAGCCAAAAAGTAATAGTGATTAACAAAAGTGCTTTTTTCATGGATGCAGTTGGTTCAACAGTTGTAAAGTGTGTAATGCAACAATAGCGGCAGTTTCGGTTCGCAAGCGCGAAGATCCCAAACTGACCGGAAGAAAGCCGGCTACTTGCGCTTTGGTTACTTCTTGCCGACTGAAATCGCCCTCAGGGCCAATGAGTACCCAACAGTTCTGCATAGGACGATAGCAGTGGCCAAGGTGCTTGGGGGTGCTTTCGTCAATCCATGCGATGTATTTATCACCGTCAAAAGGACGTTCCAGCATGGCCTCTAAAGGTTCCAAAGGAAGTAGCGCCGGCAACCGTGACTTTTGCGACTGTTTCATGGCAGCAATAGCAATTTTCTCTAACCTTTCGAAGTTGAGTTGCCGCCTTTCGGAATGATATGAAGTAAAAAAATGCAGGGCATTAACGCCGATCTCTACCGCTTTTTCAACCATCCACTCTATGCGATCCATGTTTTTTGTGGGTGCAACGGCAAGATGAAGTTGGCACACCGATTCGTCCTGAGCTTGATAGGGTGCTTCGAGCTGCAAAACCGCCCGTTTGGGATGGGCATCGAGAAGCTGCGCCTTGAAAAACTGTCCTTTTCCGTTGGTCACCAATACCTCGCTGCCCGCCTCTAGCCTTAACACACGAATGCTGTGCTTGGATTCCTCTTCCGAAAGAATGACAGGCCCGGCTGATGCAGCCGATGGAAGGTAAAAAATGTGCATGGCAATGAGCTTTGGTGGGATTTTTTTTAATCTTTTCTAAAACACATTTACAATCAGGCTTTTAAATTCTTTTGATAGCCTTTGTACCAAATATAAAAGCCGGCAATCATAAAAGGAATACTCAGCCATTGTCCCATATTTAAAGTCATCGTTGATTCAAATCCCACTTGAGGTTCTTTTAGAAATTCGATAAAGAAACGGGAGCCGAAAATGAGCATCAAAAACCAGCCAAAAATGAAACCCGGTTGACGATCGCCCTTGCTACAATTGAAATAGCTACGATAGAGAAAAATAAACGTCAACAAATAAACGAGGCCTTCATAAATTTGAGTGGGATGTCGCGGATCGGCGTGCATGGAGGTGTCGTGGTAACGGATAAAATAAAAACCCCATGGCAAACTTGTAGCATGACCAAAAATTTCGGAATTCATCAAATTGCCCATCCTGATGAGGAAACCGGCCAAAGCCACCACAATCACCACGCGGTCTAAAGTCCAAATCATGGTTTTTTTATGCTTCTTAGAAAAGAAATATAATGCAATGATGATCCCAACTGCTGCGCCGTGACTCGCCAAACCGCCTTCCCAAACCTTGAGAATTTCGATGGGGTTTGCCAAATAATAGGCGGGTTCATAAAACAGACAATGGCCCAATCTGGCACCAATAACAGTAGCAACCAACATATATGTTGACAACTCATCAAGAACATCATTGTGGATTTTTTCGCGCCTAAACACCTTCTGCATAATGACATAACCTATTACGAAAGAAGCTGCAAAAAGAAGTCCGTACCAACGTACTTCTCGGTCGCCCATCAGCGGAAGCCAACTTGGAAATGTGAACATAACGGGAGAGACATCCCAAACAATTGAAAGTATCATCTTGTTTTTTTTTGACAAAGATAATTTGTTTCAAATAACAATTAGACCTTCATCAGAATGAATCCGCTGTCATTTGAACCGGTTTACTACTATTTGAGGTCAGCAATCACCTTCAAAACTTGTATGAAATGAAGCACTAAAAGTCTGATCAAAACTCAGATTTAAAAAATGAATGCCATTAAAGCCGCTGAAACTCAATGGTTGGGTAGCCTTTTTCGCCTGAATTATTGTAATAACCAATAAAACGCATTTTGAATAAAAATCCATTCTGGTCGCGAAGGAAGTAATTGTTTTCAGGCCGTATTTCGTAAAACACATTGCCCGAGCTCACATCGCCCAGCACCTCTTTCCAGTCATAGCCAATCACATCAGGCCTTTTAGTAAACTGATCAAAATCAACATCTTGCATTGTTATTGAATCAAAAACCAATGTTCGATCCAAATAGCATTCAGTCTCAAAGCGATTGAGTAAAACTCCGGTTACGAGGTATGGATATGGCTCGCCATCGTTGGTGTAGAGCAAGGTGGTGTATTGAGTAAACAACAAGTCATAAGCAGTGCGCGATGGCTCGGGAAACACTTGCTTACCTTCAACAAATGAAAAATAAATGAAATTGGCATCCCCCGTTTTTTCAACCATGGCCGAAACCAAATCGGAGCCATTGAGCAAAGCATACCTAAAATAATATCGCTGACCGACAAGGCTATCAAAAATAATTTTACGAAATCCCAACATATTTCCCAAATCGTCGTAGCCTCTATCCATCACAAAAACTTCTCGACTGTAGGTGGTATCGCCTGCATTTGTGATTATCCAGTTGGGAAAGGCCAGTGAATCAACATTGCCCGAAGAGGCATCGAAACGCCAAACCAAACCACCCGAAGAACTTACATCTTCCATTTTGAACTTCCCGGTAGCGGCTGCCTGCGAAAAGTTAGCCGTATTCAGGAATGCTTGAAAACCATGAGGGCTGTTGTCAAACACAAGATCAAAATCAATTTTATTGTTTGAACTCACCTCAGCCGCCTGCGCGATGTTGTAGTAAAGCTGATATTTGTATGTCTGCGTCATGGCAAGGGTTGCCGAAATTTTTTCACCTCTGTCGTAAGGCACAATCAGCTCGTCTTCTTTAAAACAAGAGCTCATTATGAAGGGCAAAAGAACGATCATCCATTTTATTTTCATGGGCGATTTAGTTTTTGAAATTGATATGCAACTTTCACGAAAAAGGTTCTACCCCAACCCACCGGCGACGATCCTCCACCGCCTCCAGTATGAATCCCCCCACCTCCACTATCGCCTTTGACAGAAACATTGGTGTTGTCGAAAAGATTTTTAACCCCCACCTGAAAGTTTAAACTGTTGTTAAAAAACGTTTTAGTAAGATTTGCATCAAAAGTGTGGTATCCCGACATGATGGTGCGATAGACAGTGCCGTCGCTGTTGGCAAAAACTTCGGGATACTTGCCGTTGTATTTATAATAAAGACCCAACCTCAAATCGGTGGCACGCCAGAGATAATTTACGGTTCCCAAAATGTCGGTGCTGTAAATCATCGAAACATCCACTTCTTTTTGAAACATTTGCTTGCGACCGGTTTGTCCGGTGCCGAGTTTAAGTTCAAGCCAAGGATACAAGCGGTTGTTGAACATCATCATATATCCTTGGGTAACAAATTGATCCAGATTGATATAGGTATAAAGGCCATCATCACTATCCAAAGTAAGAAGGGTGATGCTGTTATGTATTTCGTTGTAAAAGAAGTTGACTTCAGCACCGTAATCATAAGTAGGTTTCTCCTTATGAAAGTGAAAAGAGAGGTTGATATTTTGCGAATCTTCCGCTTTCAGCAACTCATTGCCTCGGATATTGTGATTCACATCCACAAATTCAAGGTAAAGTTCTTTCAATGAAGGCGCTCTGAAACCCTTTGCATACGATGCTCTGGCGCTGATGTCGCTATTCAAATCCCATTTCACATTCATGGAATATACCAAGGGCATTTTGTATTTGGTGTTGTAGCCGTAACGTAGTCCGGGTTGAAGCATCCAACGCACTGAAGGGCGTAGCTTTAAACTTAAAAAAGCAGCATAATCACCTATGGCTTGCCGCTCGTTGAGGATACGCCGGCTCACACCTGTTTCTTGGTTCAAATCAATGCCCAATTGGTAGTTAAAAGGACTATTTTGGGTGCTTTTGCTAAACTCGGCACGCAATAAATATTGTCCAAACTTGGTGGTATCTTGATCTGAAGTATTGGCCGTTAACACCTCTTGCAAAGTGGTAAGGTCTTTGAAATAAGTGTTTTTAATACGATTATAAAAGGAGTAAGAAGCCAACACACTGAGGTAACGGTCTTTAAACACACGTGCTTGTCCGTCGGCTTTGGCTGTAAAACGGTTGGTTTTGAAATAGCTGTCGAGGGCTGTTTCATAATACGGCTTCAGTAATTCGCCTTTGTTGAGGAGCATTTCGTTGAAAAAAGCTCCTGAAAAACGCATCTTAATATCCTTTCCTGCATAGCTCACATTGGCATCGGCGTTGTATTGTCGTTTTGGTTTCCATTTCTGTGAGCGAACATTGTCGCCCCCTACGTCAAACCCATCGAAAAAGTTGCGCGCCACCGCGGCTGAAGTCACCCAACGGTTCTTTTTTATGGAAGCATCGGCTGTGAAATTGTAAATGCCAACGGTTTCGAGGTAGGCCGAAGCATTGGCAGTATATTGGCTGTAAGGGTTTTCGCCAGTGATGATATTGATGACACCAGCCAGAGCATTGCTCCCATAAATGACCGACATAGGACCTTCAATCACTTCAATTTGTTTGGCGTTGTAAAGGTTCAGCTGTCCCAAATCAATGTTGCCGTTCATCCTACCGATAATAGGCACGCCATCAACAAGCACTTTAATATGCTCTCCACCAAGGCCTTGCATTGTAATTTTTGAACCCAAAGCACCATCAAACGAAGAACGGATGTTCAACTCACCCGCCATCAAATCGCCGAGGTTGTTGGAGGCTTTTTGGTCTATTTGTCTGGCACCGATCACCTTCACGCGAAAGATAGACTTATCAGCAGCCTGAGGTGTAAACTGGCCGGTAACCACCACCTCGTCCATATTGTAAACCGAAGGCTCCAAAAATACTTTTTTGGGTTTTCCGGCTTCTAAGGTATCGGTAAGCAATCTGAATCCCAGTGCACTAACGGTAAATACAATTTTTTTTGACACAGGAAGTTGCACCTTGCCCGAAAGATCGGTGACGAAAGTTTTCTGCTCGATTTGCTGCTGGTCTTGCGTAACAACGTGTGCAAAAGGCACAACATCTTTGCTACGTGCATCAATAACGGTTAAGGTGGTTTCCTGGCCATATCCTGAAAAGATATGACCAAGAAACAACACCATAAAAATGAAACCGAAGTTTCTCATGGATTTCGTTTTATCTATTGATAATGAGTTTTACTTTTTGCGTTTGGCCTTGCGACAGTGTTTCAACGATATACATGCCGTTGTCAATGCCACCGAGTGGAAGTTGAATTCCATTGGAAGTGTTGGTCATCATTTGGTTAAATACCATTTTTCCATCGAGGGCAAAGAGTTTCACCTGAACTAAAGCTTGAGGTTCAGCATTCAACTTTACCACGGCTTGATTGTTGGCCGGATTTGGATAAACACTTAGAGCTGTGCCTGTTGCATTAGCTTCATCCAATGATACCATCGAAACAAGCTGTTTAGTGAAGCCGGTTTTTCCTGCACCTGAACCACTGAAATAATCGAGTGTCAATTTATAAATATCGCCTTGGCGACTTTGAACAAAATACGCCAGTGAATCTTGAATTACCCATGCGAACGCACTCATATTGAACTCTTTCCAGTTGTGGCCAATGGGTGTACGGTGAAATTCCATCGGTTGTGCAGTCCAGCCAACAAAATCAGGACCAACAGGATAATTACGGGCCACTCCAACATCGTTATTCGTTGTTATTCCAACCACCACATAGTCAGAGGGTGCGCCGGTATTGTCGAAAACAATGGCTGAGTAACGACTGAATTGCAAATCCCAACTGTTAATTTCGGGTTCGCGATCTACCACTGCGCCCATCGTTAAGGAGTAGTAAATAAACATCCGCGTATTCTGATAAGGAGTCACATCCAGCACTTGATTCACCTCGTTGGTTCCATCAATATTGGCATATTTAAAGTAAAAGGTATTGGTGACCGAATTTTTTCTTTCAATAAAAAGTTTTCGCAGGCCACCATCAGCCAATTTTACAATATAAATCGAGTCGCCCATCACATCGTGATTGATGGTATTGTAAACGCCCCAACCATAATCGGGATGGCCCAAAGCGTTGCGGTTAAAGGCGCCATCTTCCCAAATGGTATCTGAATTGACCAAGTTTTTCCAATTCTCAATATTGGAAACGTCAATGTTGTTCCAAGCTGAAGCGTCGCCTAAAGGATAGGTATAGAGCATTACTCCACCGCCATCATTAATGGAAATGCCTGCACTCCAGCGGTTGGTGTAGAAAGCAATCTCCCAGTTGGCACGAATTTCTGTTTTCACCACCCCGTTGGCAAGGCTATAAAAAACGTCGTTGGCATAGCCTGGGCCCATCGCCACGGTGTCGTTGATGGAGTTGGCCTGAATGTTTGGCATGATAAACATCAAAATGCCAAAAGAAAATAATAGTAAAAGCTTTTTCATTTGTTGAAAAGTGTAATTTATTAATTATGGTTTATTGAAAAGCGATTCTCCTCAACCGAGATGCGAAAGAAGCTATTTGCAGTTTTCATTCAGGTGTAAATAGCCGACATAGAATGATTAAATAGTTTTATCATTCAACACAATCAGTAGAGTTGATTCAAATAAAATGGACTACAACAAAGCGGGAGGACCCCGAAAGGACTGAATGTGCTTTAAAAAAAGATGACGAAGCATAAGGTATGGTTTGGGAGCCATCCATTGCGTAATCCACGATGTTGAAAGGGATAAATCGCAGTTGTCGGAAACAACCAAATCTAATTTTACGAACGACTGTTTGTCGAAGTCTTTCGAGAACTTTGCATGGCTGGTTTTGCCATCGTCTTTGCTGCCCGGTTTTGTAAAGGGCGTATGATGTTCGTAATAATTGGTTCCAAAAATTTTCTCCTGATGATAGGTAATCAAGTCACCAATAACCATCCAGAAAATGGCAAATGCCATAATCAATTTGATAGCTTTAGATGTATTTTCTCTTTTCATCGGGCAATTTAGTGCTGCAAAAATAATTCAAATAGTTGAAAGGGCAGAACACTTCAGTGGTTTTAACCTTTTAAAGGTTGCTGCGAATCATTTTACGGGCAAACTTAGCCCTTGATGAAACGATAGTGTGATGTTGAACTATGAGTAAATGACACAAAAAAAAGCATCTTAAAAAAGATGCTTTCAAAACAATACGTTGTTGAGGGTGATTTACAACCCCATTTGGGTTAAATAAATTCTTTTTTAAGCTGTTTCACCCAAGTTTGAATGCGTTCCTCAGTCATTTCGGGTTGGTGGTGGTCGTCAATAACCAATCCAACAAAGCTACCGTCTTTTTCAGCGAGGCTGAAATAAAACTTATAGCCATCAGTAGGCCAAAAACCAACTACGCCATCTTTTTGAGGCAGACGGCAATACAAAGTTCCTAACCCATCAACAAAGCTTTCAGGATATTCATGCTGATCTCCTAAGCCGAAGAGGGCAATTTTTTTTCCTGTGAAATCAATTTCGCTCAAGCTGTCAACAAAATCTTCCCAGTCGTCCTGCATATCGCCGATACCCCATGCACTCGTGCCAAAAATAACATTGGTGTAGGAGGCAATGATGGCAGGATCAATACCTTTAATATTGTGTGCTTCTGCGTCTTTGCCAAAGGTTTTCAGTATTGTTTCGGCTGCTGCTTTTGTTGTCCCGGAGGTTGAGCCGTAAAAAATCCCAACTTTTTTCATCTGTATATAAATTTGTTAATTGTTTAATAATCAATAATTAAAGTTAAGAGAGTAAATTTTCATCTAGGTGCTCCGGCAAAGATTTCTCCAAGCTTGGCTACAACAGTGGGTGCTTAACTTT
>JAEWWJ010000123.1 GCA_023396415.1 Bacteroidota bacterium | reverse complement strand
CGCGAAGATAGTGATTTGGGAACCAACCTATTGAAAGGCGATCTAAGGCTCAGCCGCTTTGCCACAACAGTGCGAGCGGTATTAGAAACGCGAAAGATCACCTTTTCCGATCTCGAGCTTTACGAACCCTCCTACAATAAAATGTCGGGTTTTTTTGCGGTGGCTGTCACCAACGATAGCAATCAAGTGGTAGGCGTTATTGCGCTGCAAGTTACCATGGATCGTATCAACCAAATCATCCGGCAAGATGCCGGCTACGGCGAAACTGGCCAAGCCTACATTGTAGGCGATGATCGTCTATTACGGTCGGCCCTGCGTTTTAAGGGCACCGACCAGATTTTGACCAAAGAAGTGAAAAATCAAAAAGTAACCGACTGGCTTTTTTTCCTTCAAAACAGAAACAACAAGCAACTGCTGAAAGAAAAAGAGCTGAGCGAAGAAAAAGTTTCTACCTATGACAGCGACCTGGAAGGTAAATACGTCTTGGGCATCTACCGCCATCTCGATTTGGTTGAGAAGCTTGGCGTACATTGGACCCTGATGGAAGAAATTGAACACAGTGAGGCCTTTGCTTATGCCCGAAAACTATCCGATATTGTAAAAATCACTTTCATCATCACCATACTTTTGGTCTTTTTTATCTCTATTTTGGTCACCCGCTGGTTCGTCAACCCTATCAAACAACTTTCATCTTGGGCAAAAGAAGTAGCTGAAGGCCAACTCGATAACAAAGAAATAAAAGCCCCCGCCAACGAAATAGGCGAAATGGTAATCACCTTCAACCGGTTGGTGAGTGCTTTGCAAAAGTATGCCAATGTGGCCAGGCAAATGGCCAAAGGCGACTATACCGAAAAAGTTGAAATTAGAAGCGAAAACGATATTTTAGGCACCTCTATGAATCAGATGGTGGAAAGTTTCCGACAAGTTGTAACCCAAGCCAACCGCATCGCTGAGGGCGATTACAGCGTTAATGTTGTTCCAAGGAGCGAAAAAGACACCTTGAACATTGCACTTTTTGAGATGACACGCACTTTGCATGCCAACGCCGAAAACAACCGAAACCAAGATTGGTTAAAAACCGGAATAAACCTCTTGGACGCCGAACTGAGCGGGGTACCAACCGTGGACCTTCTTTCGGAAAGAATTATCCGTTTCATGGCAGGCTACGTTGATGCGCAACAGGGGTTCATCTATATTGTTGACGAGAACGGACAAAACCTACATCTTAGGGCCAGTTATGGCGCGCCGGCTTCCGCTAACACAGAGGCAGTAATTCCATTGGGCGAAGGCATTATCGGACAAGTGGCCAAGAATCAAAGTGTGATGCACCTCAAAGGCGGAGAGCACCCATTGGTATTGAGTTTTGGAAACCATAGCGTTGAAGCACATGGTTGTATTGTTTTCCCACTTATCCACGAAGACCAATTGACCGGAGTAGTTGAGTTGATTTCGACACAGCCTTTTGATGAGCTGAAAGAAACCTTTTTTAAACTTTCAGGCGTCAATATGGCCATCGCCATTAGAACTGTTAACGCCGCCGAAAAAGTGAGGGGATTGCTTAAACACTCTCAGGAGCAAGCCAACGAATTGGCCGTGCAGCAAGAAGAACTTCGACAAGCCAACGAAGAGTTACAAGAGCAAACAGCCGCACTAAGGGTATCGGAAGAAACCCTTCAGGCACAGCAAGAAGAACTAAAAGTTACCAACGAAGAGCTGGAAGAACGCACCAAAGCCATTGAGGCACAACGTGATGCCATCCGCGACAAAAACGTGGAATTAGAGGCCGCGCGCAAAGAAATAGAAGCCAAAGCCAAAGACCTCGAACAGGCCTCACGCTATAAATCCGAGTTTTTAGCCAATATGTCGCACGAGTTGCGAACACCACTCAACAGTATTCTGGTTTTATCGCAGCTTTTAGCGGAAAACAAAAAGCAGCATCTCAGTGCCAAGGAACTCGAATACGCACGAACCATCAACAGCTCCGGCTCCGACCTTTTAGAACTGATCAACGAAATTCTCGATCTGAGCAAGGTAGAATCCGGTAAGATTGATCTGTTCATTGAATCGCTGTATCTTAGTGATATTGCGGTATATGTGCAGAAAAACTTTGGTCCGGTGGCTGAAAAGAAAGGCTTAGAGTTATTTATCAACATCAGCAAAAACCTACCCGAACACATTAAAACCGATAGCCAACGTGTGTTTCAGATTCTGAAAAACCTTTATTCCAATGCTTTGAAATTCACCCATCAAGGTAGCGTAAGTTTAAATATTTTTTGGCCCGAACATACTCCGGAGCAAGCTGACGATCAAGAATATATCGCTTTGGCAGTACAAGACACCGGAATCGGTATCCCACCCGGCAAACTTGAGTTGATCTTCAATGCTTTCACACAAGCCGATGGAACAACCAGTCGCAAATACGGCGGCACCGGCTTAGGCCTCAGCATCTCGAAAGCATTTACCGAGCTGCTGGGTGGCCACATTGAGGTGGAAAGTAACGAAGGCGAAGGAACAACCTTTACTTTATATTTGCCCGTACAGCACAAGGTGGTGGATAGCCTGCCAACTTCAAGTCATGAGGTTGATAATTCATCAATAGAAAGCGAAAAACCAGCAGCGGAAATGACTGCTGAGGCTGCAACAGCACCCATCGCCTCGGCGAATGAAGAAGTTAGAGACGACCGCCACCTCATCAGCGAAGGCGATAAGGTGCTTTTGATTATTGAAGATGACCCTAACTTCGCCGGCCTGATGAAAGATATGGCCAACGAGCACCATTTTAAATGCCTGTTGGCAAGCGATGGCGAGTCTGGTCTGCATTTTGCAGATTTTTATCTCCCCAGTGCCATCATACTTGATATTGGACTGCCCGGAATTGATGGTTATGAGGTAATGGATCGGCTCAAGAAAAACAACCGCACACGGCATATTCCGGTTCACTTTATTTCGGCTGCCGACCGTAGTCTCGATACGCTGAAGCAAGGTGCAATAGGTTATTTGCGCAAACCGGTAAGTAAAGAATTGCTCGAGTCGGCACTTGATAAAATTGAAAGTGTGGTGGCCAACAACAGCCGAAAACTGCTTATTGTTGAAGATGACGAAATCACACGTAAGAGCATCACAAGTTTGATGGCGGGCGATGATATTTTGATTTCAGCAGTTAGTTCCGGCGAAAAAGCTTGGGAACTGCTTGACAAAGAGCACTTTGACTGTATGATCCTCGATCTTGGCTTGGAAGGAATAAGTGGCTTTGAATTGTTAGAAAAAATCAAAAAAGATGAAAAGCTCAAGCTGCTGCCGGTAATCGTTTATACCTCTCACGAAATGAGTCCCGACGAAAACGATCATCTTGAGCAGTTTGCCGACAGCATTATTCTCAAAGGCGCACGTTCATTTGAACGACTGCTTTCAGAATCAACCCTATTCCTGCATCAGATAGAAGAAAAACTACCGAAGAAAAAACAGGAAATGCTCAAAAAAATTCATCCTCGCGAAGATGTACTCGAAGGAAAAAACATCCTCATTGTGGATGATGATATGCGCAACGTGTTTGCACTTACGAGCTTTCTCGATGCTTTTAACATGAACATTACCATTGCAAAAAACGGTCGAGAAGGCATTGAAAAGCTCAGAAACAATCCCAAAATACATTTGGTTTTGATGGATATTATGATGCCCGAAATGGACGGCTACAAAGCCATGCGTGAAATTAGAAAAGACCCTCGATTTGCAAAGCTGCCCATTATTGCCCTTACAGCAAAAGCCATGAAAGACGACCGCGACAAATGTATTGCGGCCGGAGCCAACGAATACCTCACCAAACCTTTTGATACCGGCAAACTGCTTTCGTTGCTCCGTGTTTGGCTGTATTAATCTACATTACAGCCAGTTAAAAAATTACTTATGGAGCAAACAGAACATCAAAACGAAATACAGACAGAAGACATTGAATTAGAGCTTTTGTTAAATGCCATCTTTAAAAAATATGGCTACGATTTTCGTGATTACAACAAAGCACATGTTAAAAGGCGCATCTTACAACGCAAACAATCACTTGGGCTTCGCAGTTTGAGCGACTTACAGCACAAAACATTACATGAAAAAGGATTCATAGATGTTTTGCTGCGCGACTTGTCCATCAACGTAACGGAAATGTATCGCGACCCCTCCTTTTATGCCTCCATGCGCAATGAAGTGCTGCCCATTTTAAAAACCTATCCCTATATTAAGATTTGGCACGCGGGATGCGCCACCGGCGAAGAGGTATATTCTTTTGCCATCATGCTCAAAGAAGAAGGCCTGTATCATCGCACACAAATTTACGCCACCGACTTTAACCCGGTGGTGCTCGAAACGGCACGCAAAGGAATTTATCCTATCAGCAAGATTAAAGAGTTTACGGCCAACTATCAACAAGCAGGGGGTTCACATTCATTTTCTGAATATTACCTTGCAAAATATGATTCCGCTATCTTGAATCAAAACCTTAGAGAAAATATTGTTTTTGCCGAACACAACCTGGTAACCGACAGCGTTTTTGCCGAAGTGCATTTGATTATTTGCCGCAATGTTTTGATTTATTTTAACAAAGCACTTCAAAATAGGGTATTACAAATTTTTTCGGACAGCTTAATTAAAGGTGGGTATCTTGGTTTAGGTTCAAAAGAAAACATTATGTTTACCGATGCTTTTCCTGTTTTTGATACCGTGGATAGCAAAAACAAAATTTATAAAAAGAAAGTTCATTTGCCATAACCAACTGTTAATTTTGGAATTCAACAACACATACAAAGCAATAGTTATTGGCACTTCTGCCGGTGGGCTTAAAGTGCTGAAAGAATTGTTTGCTGCACTCTCTCCTGATTTTTCCATGTCGGTGTTGGTGGTTCAGCATTTAAGTCCCCAGTCGGATGGGTTTATGGCACACTACCTTAATAAGTTATCGCAGCTAACCATCAAAGAAGCCGATGCCGGCGAACTTTTATTGCCCAATCACGCCTATATTGCCCCGGCCAATTATCATCTTTTGGTGGAGAAAGATCACAGTTTAAGCTTGTCGGTGAGCGAAAAAGTGAGTTACGCCCGCCCTTCGATTGATGTACTTTTTGAAAGTGCGGCAGAGGTTTTTCTAGACCAGCTGATCGGCATATTACTAACAGGAGCCAACGATGATGGCGCAAAAGGACTTGTAAAGATACACCGGTTTGGTGGCCTCACCATTGTTCAAGACCCCGCCGAAGCCGAAGTGCCGGCGATGCCTTTGGCTGCGCTACACACCGGAGAGGTAGATCATGTTTTGGGGATGGGTGAAATGATCAAACTACTAAACACCCTTTCGGAGCAAAATCACTTAGGAAAACAGAGGTCAATATAAACCGGCAGATGGTCGCTGTAACCTCCAATATAAGTGGGTCCCATATATGTTCTGTTGAGTTTTTTTCCAAGATTGCGATCGTCGTTTTCCATTAAAAAATCAGCAGCAAAAATAGTAGCACTTCTGCGACAATAGCCTGTTCCTTTCTCTGACAAATAAAGCTGAGGAGAAACGATTATTTGGTCGAAAATTTGCCAGCTGTGGCCGTGCTTTAGCGTTCCTTCATAGCCCAAAGTATTTCCCGGAAAAAACAATTGTATAAGGTCTGTTTCAGCATAATCCGATCCTGCATTTTTGGTTTGCAGCCCATCCACCAAACTGGGGTCGAGTGGTGTGTCATTAAAATCGCCCATCATGATCACTTTAGCCTTTGGCAACACCTCAAGCAACGAATCATAATGTTGACGTAGGGTTTTGGCAGCCAGCATCCGCTTGTCCATAGATTCAACTTGGCCGCCATAGCGCGAAGGCCAGTGGTTGATATACACGAAAACAGTGTCGTTGGCCGGAGTTTCAAATCCCGCAAATAAAATGTCGCGAGTCAAAAACGAAGAGTCGTCAGGATTGCTAACTGGAATGGGTTGACTTGTAACCAAGCGGAGAAACTCTTTTCGGTAAATCAAACCTACATCAATGCCGCGCCGATCGGGCGATTCGTAATGAACTATTCCATAACCGGCTGATTTCAGAGGAGTTCTATAAATTACCTCTTGAAGCACCAGATCATTTTCCACTTCGCAAAAGCCTACCAAAGCCGGCGCTGTGCCTTGTCCAAGAGCTACCAAAGTTTTGAAAATATTGTTTCGCTTTTGAAAAAACCTATATAAAGTCCAATGCTGATCACCATCGGGAGTAAAAGCATTGTAATCGCGAGTGGAATCTGTTTCAATGTCAAAAAAATTTTCAACATTGTAAAAGGCAAATCGCAACCGCGCAGGATTTTGTGCTTGTGCAGTCTCAAATCCTAAAAAAACAACCCACGAAAGGGTAAAAAAAGTGCTTAGCCTAAAAAAATGGAAACGTTTCATCATGCAGGTTGGTAGATGTTTGTAAATTAGATTCAAAAATAAACTATTTCAGCGTCATTTTTACTAAGTTTGCCCCTTGTGAGAAGAAAATTCTCTATTTGACATCGAAAAAAAATTACATTTTTTTATATTGATATTCAGTTAGTTACAAAAAAAATTAAAAAAAGTTCAAAAAAAGTGATGCGTTTTTCAATTTAAGTGGTATTAATGTATAGAGAGAAGATGAAATTTACTGATGCTGAAATCATTCAAGGTATCCTAAATCAAAATGAAAATGTACTTCGCTTCATCTACAAAGATTATTTTAAACCCGTCAGAAAACTGGTTTATCGTAATGGAGGTAACGTTGAAGATGCTTGGGATCTTTTTCAAGAAGGTATAGGTATGTTGGTAGATCAGGTTATCCGCGAAGGCTCATCTTTAGTATTAACATCCTCTTTAAAAACGTTCTTTTTAGAAATCTGCAAAAAGCAATGGTACAAAACCATGCGAAGCAACAAAAAGGTGATCTTGAGCTCTGAACATATCAGAGAAGGATCAGTGAATCCCGAAGAAGTTGAGCATGAAATTGAATGGGAAGCCGCTTTATTTAGAATTTGCATGAAATACCTCATGTATCTGAAGCCCGATTGCAGAAATCTTTTGAAAATGATGGCCAATGATGAATCAACGGAAAAAATGATGCATGACCTTCAATTCCAGTCATTGCAGGCCGTCTATAACAAAAAGCGAACTTGTATTCAGTACATTTTGAAACTAATTAATGAAGATCCGGAATATAAAAAAATGATGAATGATGAAAAACCTTGAAAACATTGAACGTTACCTTAATGGAGAGCTTGAAGAAGATGACCTATGGGAATTCAAAAAAGCTTTGGACAACGACCCCCAGCTCAAAGCAGACGTACGCGCGCTCAAAGAGTTAAAGAAGGTAATGTCGCAAACAAAAAAAGTAGAAATCATGGAGAAAATGTTTACGATTCACCAAAACGAGCAAAAGAAAAAACGTTTTTTGGGCATCCCTGCTTATGGAGCAGCTGCTGCAAGTTTTTTAGTGATGGCTGCTATTGGCGGCGGGTTGTTATACCTTCAATCAGGCAACAAGCACGAAAAGCTTTTCAAGCAGTACTATACCACCGAAAGCGGTTCATTCGGTCTGCGATCGGGCAATGCCAATATTGACCAGCCTGTAATGCAAGGATTGCAGTTTTATGAACTCGGCAAATACGAATCAGCCATCGAACTATTCAACAAAACACCAGACAACCTTCTTGGAAAGCTCTATCGCGGCCTTTCGTATATCGAGTTGGAAGAGTTCGGACCGGCCATTAAAGATTTCACAGAAATTATTGATCAACAAGGAAATCTTTTTATTGATCAAGCCCAGTGGTACCTTGCTTTAACCTACCTAAAAACAAAAGATGTAAGCAAGGCAAAAACACTTCTTACCTCCATCGCTGCCGACAGGGGCGTGTATAAAACCAAAGCGCAAAAAATACTTAACGAACTGGAAAACAAATAAATAAATTGGAATATTAAAGCAGAGCAACCTTTATTTGACATAACTTTTTCGAGCTATGCTTCTATTTCCTTTCCCCAAGCGGCGTTTTCACAAATGCTGCTTTTTTTTTTGAGGAAAATAGGAAACAGAATACCCAATGTTAGGTAGTTGCATGACAGAACAAAAACTCGTTCTTTGTTGTTAAATTGGGCAAACTATACAGATGCCCAAAACGAAGAGTTTCAACAATGAAGAAAAACGAATTTCATCAAACCCCTAAAAATAGATGATACTTTCAGAGCTAAAAACAGGAGAAAAGGGAATCATCACCAAAGTTAAAGGGCGGGGTGCTTTTAGAAAACGAATCATCGAGATGGGTTTTGTGCCCGGAAAGCAAGTTATCGTTGTGAAACATGCGCCCTTGCGCGATCCTATTGAGTACAATATCATGGGGTATGAAGTTTCGCTGAGAAAAAGTGAAGCTGCATTGATAGAAGTGTTCACCGGTGACGATATTCAACTGGCCACAGGTTCTAACTTTTACGGTGTTCAAACCTTGGAACACGCACTGAGCCTCAGACCATTGACGAAAGGAAAAAGCATTTCGGTAGCACTTGTAGGAAATCCAAACTCCGGAAAAACCACCCTCTTTAATGTTGCTTCCAACTCAAAAGAACGTGTTGCCAATTATAGTGGAGTTACTGTTGAAGCAAAAACCGCCAGCTTTCAGTTTGCTGGATATACCTTCAAGCTCACCGATCTACCCGGAACATACAGCATTACCAGCTATACACCTGAAGAACTCTTTGTAAGAAACTTCATTTTTGACGAAATTCCCGATCTGGTTCTGAACGTTGTTGACGGCTCCAACCTCGAACGCAATCTCTATTTAACCACCCAGCTCATTGACATGGACATTAAGGTGGTGATTGCACTCAATATGTTTGATGAGCTGCAACAAAAAGGAGTTCAATTTGACCATGAAAGCCTCGGAAAACTCATTGGGATTCCCGTTGTTCCCACGATCGGGTCAAAAGGCAAGGGGGTTGACGAACTTTTTCAGCGGCTGATAGAAGTGTATGAAGACAAAGACCCCGACACTCGTCACGTGCACATCAATTACGGCCCTGAGATTGAGGATTCGATAAAAAAAATTCAAAAGCTTTTAAACAGCCCTGGAAACGAACCCATTATCAATGTTATTTCGCCCCGCTACCTTGCCATCAAATTGCTCGAAGGCGACAAAGAAGAAAATGTTCGCATTGAAAAATGTGTGAACCATAAAACAATTTTAAAGACGGTGAGGCACGAAACCGTTCGCATTGAAAACATTCTGAAAGCCGAAACGGAAACCATTATCACCGATGCCAAATACGGATTTATTGAAGGTGCTTTAAAAGAAACCTATCAAGAATTGGTGAAAGAAAAAACAACCAAAAGCAGAAAAATTGACAATATCCTCACCAACAAGTATTTAAGCTATCCGATTTTTCTTTTGGTGATGTGGGGCATGTTTCAAGCCACTTTTATTTTAGGCCAATATCCCATGCAATGGATTGAGCTTTTGATGGGTTGGTTGGGACAACAAACACAAGCCCTCCTCCCCGATGGAATGTTACGCGACATGGTTGTTGACGGCATTATTGGCGGTGTGGGTGGTGTTATTGTCTTTCTGCCCAACATTTTAATTTTATTCTTCTTTTTAAGTTTGCTCGAAACTACCGGATACATGGCACGGGTAGCCTTTATCGTTGACAAGCTGATGCACCGCGTAGGACTGCATGGACGGTCATTTATCCCCTTACTGATGGGCTTTGGCTGCAACGTTCCGGCCATTATGGCCACAAGAAACATCGAAAACAAAAGCGACCGTTTAGTTACCATGATGATTATTCCATTCATGTCGTGCAGCGCGCGTTATCCTGTTTATATCCTCATTATCAGCGCTTTTTTTACAAAATTTCAAGGCACTTTACTCTTCAGCATTTATTTATTGGGAATTGCCTTTGCAGCTGCTCTGGCTTGGGTATTCAAAAAAGTACTTTTTCGCACCGAAGAAATGCCCTTTGTAATGGAGTTGCCTCCCTACCGAATGCCAACCACAAAATCAATTTTCCGTCAAACTTGGTTCAAAGGTGCCCAATATCTCAAAAAAATGGGAACAATTATTTTGGTGGCTTCCATTGCCATTTGGGCATTGGGTTATTTTCCATTGGGAAAACAGATTGACCAACAAATTGATCAACAAATTGAGCTTTTGCAGACCAATCAATCACAGTTTGTTGATGAAATTTTTTCAGAAAACGAAACAGCAGCGCTTTCGGAGATGACTGACACTGGAGTACAAATACACCTTTTAGAATTAAAAAGACAGCAGCTCAAACAAGAAAACTCTTTTATTGGCAGAATTGGACACTTCATTGAACCAGTGATTCAGCCCCTTGGTTTCGATTGGAAAATGGGTGTAAGTCTTTTGGCAGGTTCAGCCGCCAAAGAAATTGTTATTTCAACAATGGGGGTGCTTTATCAGGCCGAACCCGATGTTGAAGGCGGAATTGGTTTAGGCCAGAAAATGAAAGAAAGCACCTATGATGCCGGACCAAAAAAAGGCCAACCCGTTATGCGCCCTTTGGTAGCCTTAAGCTTCATTGTTTTTGTGTTGATTTACTTCCCCTGCATCGCAGTTTTTGCCGCCATTAAAAAAGAATCGGGAAGGTGGCGTTGGCCTTTGTTTACCTCGGTTTACACCACCGCTTTGGCCTGGCTTTCGGCCTTTGCAGTGTATCAAATCGGAAGCATGTTGGGTTTTTGATTTATTTTTTGTCAACCACCACATTCATTGATGGCGTAAAAACAATTTTTGTATTTTTACCCATTAATAGACTGTTGTACGAAGCAAATAAGATAGAGAAAACCCGATGAAAGTAATTGACGAAACTTCCTTTATGGAAACATTTCAATATTTTGATAAGTCCATTGTTGTAGAAATTATTGATATTTTTATTGATGAGTACCCTCGAAGGATGAGCGATCTCAAAAATGACATTGACAAAAAGGACTTCCAAAAACTCAAATTTGACGCCCACAGCATGAAAGGCGTAATTGCGAATTTTTTTGCCGCACAGCCTCAGAAACATGCCAAAGACTTGGAAATGAAGGGTGTAGAATCAGACCCATCCAATTTAGATGAAATCTACCACAACCTCACCCTCGCAGGTGCTGATTTATTGGAAGATTTAAAAGCCATCAAACCACGCTTTGCATCGGTTTAGACAAGTGGTAAACCCATTTTAACCTCAGAAAACCCAAGACTATTAAACGCTCAACCAAGCATTAAAACAATTACCTCATGAGAATTTATACTTTGCTCCTCGTCTTAGTATTCAACACAGCTTTATTAGCCCAGTCGCAGGAAAAAATTACAATTCCCGATGTTGAAGACACCGAACGCACCATCAGTGCCGGCAATGCCACCGGAATTATGGTTTTTATTCCGGATGCCAACATTAAATGGGTTGAAAAAGAGTGGAAAAGCACCATTTTCAATAAACGATATTATTCGAAAAAATCAGGTGATCCTAGGCCTACCTATACCATTAAAAACGGAGAATCCATAGCTTATTTAACCAAAATAGATCTTTACTCGGAACCGCTCACTGTTTATGCTTTGCTGGCACCAATGGAAGGCGGCGTAAGAATTTCAGCTTTTTTTTCGCTCGATTCGACTTTTGTGACCAAAGAAAACAACGAAGAGTTGTATTACAGCACGAAGAGTTTGTTGCGTAACTTTATGATTCGTGGCATCACAGAAGTAAAAAACAATGAATTATATGCAAAAAAGAAAGCACTTAAAGCGCAAGAAAAAAGTGTTTTAAAACTCAAGAAAAACAGGGAGCGGTACGAGAGTAAAATCGTTCAAAGTCGCTTGGATATTTTGAATGATGAGAACAAGGTGATGACAAACCAAAACGATCAATCCATGACCAGTGAGCGCATTTCAAATATGAAACTCACAGCGTCGTCGCTGGAGCGAAACACAGACACATATAAAGATTTTCAAAAACGTTTAAAGGCCGAAGAAAGGAAGTTGAAAAAGCTAGTTTCTGCACAACGAAAACTTCAGTCGCGTATTGCCGCCCGCTACCGCACCATCAGAAGCTACGAAGAAAAAATTACGCGCAACCAGAGCGACCAAGAGCGCTCGATCAAAGAAAACGATGAGCAAAGACTATTGATCAGACAGATGGAAGAACGCATCACTGAAATCAAATAAGCTCGACCAAAAGACAAAAGAAGGATTTACGATTGTGTTCTAAAACGATAATCGTCAAAGACAAAAGACCTAAAGTTAATCCTTATTCCTACTTTTCTTTTCTGCTACTAACAGCTGCAATAGAGCGGCGGCTTCTATAGGCAAAATTTTACCCTCCGGATCAGGAGCAATGCCTATCCAGGCGTCATCTTCCTGCATTTCATTGAGCCAGTGGATAAATTCTTTCAGTTCCATCGGAACACAAGAGTAGTCTTCCCATTCATCAGCAATGGCAGCTTTGGCCTCTTCTTCAATGTCCCAAACCGCGAGGTACGAAACTTGATCAGCCGATTCAACCATTGCAAACATTCCGTCAGAAGCCTGAAGAAGCCAAACGCCATCATGGGTCACAGCATCTTGAATAAAGCGTTCAAAAGTATTTCTTTCCATTTTATGTATAGAATTGATTTTTAACTATTTGTGGCCGAAATTTCATCAAGCTCCATCCACCGTTCCATTTTCACATCCAAAAGTGCATCAATTTCTTGAATCCGCTCAGCATTTTGCTGCAATTTTTGGTAATCGTCGTGCGAAACAGCCATGCTTGCAATTAACTGTTCTTTTTCACTTTCAAGCAATTTCATATCTTTTTCCAATGAAAGATATTCTTGCTCTTCTTTGTAGGTTCGCTTCCACTTTCTTGATGAATCACTACTATTTTCAGCATTTTGAGGTTTAGCTTTTTGAAGCGGAATGGCTGATTTTTCTTCTTTGGCCTTGGCATCGAGGACATCGCGATAGTTGGTATAGTTGCCAATAAAACCCCGAACAACGCCATTGCCTTCAAACACAAATAGCTGATCAACAACCTGATCCATAAAATAACGATCGTGCGAAACAATGATCAAGCAGCCTTGAAAATCGTTGATAAAATCTTCGAGTGCTTGCAAAGTAAGCAAATCAAGATCGTTGGTCGGCTCATCGAGAATAAGGAAATTGGGATTTTTGATCAAAACAGTTAACAGATAGAGCCGTTTTTTTTCGCCTCCACTTAAAAGATACACAGGCTGATTTTGCATTAAAGGTGGAAACATAAAACGCGTGAGCCATTGCGATGCCGTGGCTGTGGTTCCATTTCCCGACGGGATGATTTCGGCTATTTCTTTTACCACATCAATCACCTTTTTTGATTCATCGAATTGAATGCCTTTTTGGGTGTAGTAGCCATATACAATGGTATCGCCGCTGATGACACGTCCGAGATCGGGCTTTTCGGCTTGGGTAATCAGATTCAGAAAAGTTGATTTTCCCACACCGTTGTCGCCCACAATCCCAATGCGTTCGCCTTTGGTAAACATATAATCAAAACCCGAAAGTATATTTATCGAACCAAATTTTTTGTGTACATTCCGCATTTCAAGCACCTTACTTCCAATACGTTGCGATTTGATATCCAATTGTAGCTGTTGAATATTTCGGCGCTGACCTGCTTTTTCTTTCAGTTCATAAAAGGCTTCAATCCGGCTTTTCGATTTTGTTGTTCTTGCCCTTGGCATCCTTCGCATCCATTCAGTTTCGGTTTTCAGCAACTGACCTGCTTTTTCAATTTCAGCAGTGATGGCAGCCTCTCTCTCGGTACTTTTTTCGATGTAATACGAAAAATTGCCCTTGTGATGGTAGAGTTTTCGCAAAAACAACTCCAAAATATTGTTGCACACCCGATCGAGAAAATACCGGTCGTGGGTAACCATTAAAAGGGTGATATTGTTTTGTTTAAGATACCGTTCGAGCCATTCAATCATCTGAATATCGAGGTGATTTGTTGGCTCATCGAGCAGTAAAAGATCGGGTTCATCGAGCAAGAGCAAGGCCAAAGCCAAGCGTTTCAACTGTCCGCCCGAGAGGCTTCCAATTTTTTGATCCAGGTTTACAAAACCAAATTTAGTCAGCATTTCTTTGAGTCGTCGCTCATAATCCCAAGCATGGCAGGCATCCATTTTGGCCGATGCCTCGGCAAGCAATTTGGTGTGCTGTTCAAGTTCCTCAGGTTTAAAAGCCGCTTCGGAGATTTGATTGTAATGCTGAATAACTTTGCGCACATCGTTATGTTCGCTGCGGATAAAACCATCAATGGTAAGGCTGGGCTCATATTCCGGATGTTGATCGAGGTAGCCCACGCGGATGCCCTCCATAAAGGTAATTGACCCGCTGTCGGGTTCGTCTTTACCTGTAAGCATACGCATCAGGGTGGTTTTACCGGCTCCATTTACGGCGATCAAGGCTGTTTTGTCGCCTTTGTTGACGCCGAAGCTCAGGTTCTCAAAAAGAACCTTATCACCAAAACTCTTGGATATGTTTTCTACTGAAAGATAGTTCATGCTTGAAGAGGTCTCTGCTTATGCAAAGATTTCGTTTGAGGCGCAAATTTACACCAAAAAAGTGCAGCTGTGATGAAAAACGAAAAAGCCCCGAAAATGGTTCGGCGGCGGAAGAAAAAATCCCGACTGTTTACACAATCGGGATTGAAATTAAAATTTGGTTGGGCCTTACGGCAAAAAAATTACTCGAAATTCTTTTTCATATACTGAATACGCTCAAAAGCAGCAGTATTTTCGGGCAGATTGTTCACCAAACCTCTGAAATCAGCAAGTTCTTTATAGCCTTTTTTCTTCATCCAACGCTCCAATCCCTCCACGATTTCCTTAATATATGGGATGCCATTTTGATACAGGGTGGTGCAAATTTGGGTTACAGTGGCTCCGGCCAACAATTGTTTTGCTACACCAATAGAATAATGAATGCCGGTTGAAGCCGCCAAATCGGTCTTGAAACCGTTAGCGCTCAGCAAGGCAATCCAGCGCATGGAAACAGATTTTTCATCAGGACTGGAGTATACATTGTCCGTAATCACCTTATTGGTGGCTATGTCAACATCAGGATTGTAAAAACGGTTAAACAGCACCAAGCCGTCAGCTCCGGCTTCTTCCAATTGAAATGCCATAGACAGCATATTGGTAAAAAAAGGTCCCAGTTTCACGCTCACAGGAATATTTACTTGACTTTTAACAGCTTTCAGAATTTCAACATATGTTTCTTCAATTTGCTGCGAGCTATGGTGGCGATCGTTCGGAAAGATGGCAATATTCAGTTCTATAGCATCAGCACCTGCCTCTTGGATTTTGGCAGCAAATCGCGGCCATTCAACCGGACTGACACAATTTACGCTGGCAATAATTGGAATTTTAACTACCTTTTTTGATGATTCAATAAGACGCAAATAGTCTTCAGCACCTGCACCTTTCGAGATGTTTTGAACATATTCGGAAGCCTCAGGATACCAAAAATACATCTCATTTTTGCGCAATTTTGCATCAACTTTTGCAATGATTTGCTCCTCAAAAAGCGATTGAAGCACCACTGCTCCTGCACCGGCTTTATCAATAGACTTAATATTTTCGAGTGTTCCGGTGAGCTTTGAACTGCTTACCACAATCGGGTTTTTTAGCGAAAGACCAAGATATGATGTTGTTAGGTTCATTTGTTAAGGGTTTGATTTTTTAAAACGATATTACTTTTCAACGTTAGGATTTAAAAAATGAAGCAAGAACTCAAAAGCGGCATCAAGATTTTGAGAAGCCCGAGGCGTAAGACCCTCTTTAAAATCCCATTCGTAACCTTTGATGTGCAAAAGGAAAGCCTCTGGTGAGCGGCCATAGATTTTTTGGCAAAGATCAACCACAAAAGACGGTGACACAGCATGCATACTAAACTCCACCTTGGCATCACTCGCTTGGATGGGGGTAAAAGAAAATCCGTCAATATCTTCGATGGAGGCATCTACAAAAACAACGCGTTGCACTTCGGATATTGCTGCTGCATCTTCAATGTTCAACTGATAATTGGTATCGGTAAGCAATTCATTATTAGGATGCAACACCAGCCAATCTTCAAGTTTTTTGATGCAATGAGCACCCAAGCCATCGTCTTGCCGGCCAGGATTACCGTACCCATACACGAGTATTTTTGCACCATTATTCATCTTTATTTGGATCTTTTTCTGTCAATAACATGATCATTTTTATCCACGAGGGTGATTTCGAGTGGCATATTTCCCAAAGCGTGGGTAGCGCAGCTCAAACAAGGATCGTAGGCCCTTATGGCAACCTCCACAGCATTCATCATGCCCTCGGTAATCACCTCTTTTCCGGTCATTACAGCTTTGGCCACATGATTCACCGAGCGGTTCATAGGCTCGTTATTATTGGTGGTCGAAACAATGAGGTTAGCCATTTCAATCTGGTCATTGTCGTTGATGCGATAGTGATGGAAGAGTGTTCCACGAGGCGCTTCAATCAGACCTACACCTTCTTTTTGTTTTATACCTTTGGTAACCAGCTCACCTGCAAGTAGATCGGGATCGTGAAGCAGTTCACGAATCATTTCTGCGGCATGTAAAGTTTCTATCAATCGGGCGTAGTGCATCATCATGCAGTGGTTGTTGGGTTTGCCATGCGTTAAAGCCTTATAAATTTCAAATTCGCGCTGCGCAATTGGCGACGGGATGAAATCAATGGTATTCAACCGAGCCAAAGGGCCAACGCGATACCATCCTTTTTCTTTGCCTAAAGCCTTCAGATAAGGAAATTTCATATAACTCCAATTGCGAACCTCTTCTTCAATATGATCGGCATACTCCTGGTAATCAACATCATTTAAAATTTTTTTGCCATTAGTATCTACTGCTCTCAAAACTCCATGATAGATATCGAGGGCACCATCTTCGCGCACCAAACTCAAGTGATTGCTTGGGAAGTGAGCAAAATTGTCAATAAAATCTTTGTTAGCGGCATAATACGATTTAAAGAAATCGAGGGCACCTTCAGCCCAGGACACCATTTTATCGGCATTGAGCGGGTCGGCACCTTTTAGAAACTCATCGCGCTCTGCAATGGTAAGGTGTTTGTTGATGCCGCCGGGAATGGCTCCTGTACCGTGAATTTTTTTTCCGGCAGTGGCACGGATGACCTCCTGTCCAAATTTACGCATCATAACACCTTGAACGGCCAGCTCGGGATTTGTTAAGGCAATGCCAATGATGTTGCGGATGGCCGGATCGCCATCAATTCCAAACAAAAAATCGGGCGCACTCAAGTGAAAGAAATGGAGGGCGTGCGACTGAAAAAACTGTCCATAGTGCATCAAACGGCGCATCTTTTCGCCCGTAGGAGTGAGGCCGTGGCCAGTTCCGGCACCTACAATTACATCGAGTGCTTTTGCAGCCGCAAGATGGTGACTTACCGGACAGATGCCGCAAAGACGCTGTACCAAAACCGGTGCCTCCCAATAAGGACGGCCCTGCACAAAACGTTCAAACCCTCTAAATTCGACAATATGTAAGCGACTTTGTTCTATGTTACCTGAATCGTCCATGTGGATGGTAACTTTTCCATGACCTTCAACACGGGTTACAGGTTCGATGGTTATTTTTTTTGACATGATGCTTTGCGGTTTAGGGTTAGTCAAATTTTATTACTTCATAAGGCAACTTCAGCGGATCGCCGGTGATAAGTGCCACCAAGGCATCCCAAATCAGATCGGCACGAGGTGGACAACCGGGAAGAAAATAATCTATTTTCACAATCTCGTGACAAGGATACACCTTATCTAACAACATGGGCAGCTCATCATCCTTGGGCAAAATATGCTGTGTATTCAACTGAACGGTAGGACCTCCAATGTATGCTTCATGCAAACACTCCTCAACGGGAATGCCGTTGCGCAAGGCAGGTAGGCCACCCATGATGGCACATTCGCCCAATGATACAAGAATTTTACAGTTTTTGCGAAATGAACGCAGCACCTCAACATTCTCGCTGTTGCAGCAGCCACCTTCGATGATGCCAATATCAACAGGCTTGGTAAATGTTTTGATATCATCCACAGGAGATTTGTTAAACTCAACCAGTTCAATAAGTTGAAGAATACGTTCATCAATATCTAAGATTGACATGTGACAGCCGAAACAACCGGCTAACGACGTTGTTGCTAAAACGGGTTTACTCATAATTTTTGCCTCCTATCATTAAATATGGATGTCGCTTCCAATGGGTTGATGATCAAATTTTCGTTTGCCGATGGGCGTTGCAAAACCTTTTTCTTTTACCAGTATAGAACCTACCGGGCAGTTTTGCATGGCCTTTTCGGCCATCTTGTCGGTCATGGTGGTGGCCATCTCGGCATCGAGAACAACCTCGAGATGGTTGCCGCGACTACGGAAGGCGAAATAGGATTTTCCATCTTCATCCTTAATGGATTTGATGCAACGTTTGCAAAGGATACAACGGTTTTGGTCTTTAATAATTTTTGGTGAAGTTGCATCTACTTCCCTCAAAGGAAAATCGTAAGGATAGCGTGGCACCATCATTTGGTAGAGATAGCCTAAAGCTTGCAGCTCACAGTCTCCACTCTTTTCGCAGGCCGGACAAAAATGGTTTCCGCTCACAAAAAGCAGTTCTACGATGCTTTTTCGCAAATCAATGATGTCGGGCGAGCCTGAATCTATTTCCATTCCATCGGTGACCGGTGTGGTGCACGATGTCATCAACCGACCGTTGATTCGCACCGTACAAATGCGACATGAACCTTTTGGTTTTACCCCGGGCATATTGCAAAGCGTGGGGATATAAACACCATTTTGGCGTGCAGCCTCAACGATAAACGTTCCGGCTTCGGCCATACATTCGGTTCCATCAATCTTGAATTTTATTAAATTACTCATAGTGAATATATTATCAGGTTAATGAATTAATGATGGTGAAATTTAGGAATTCTGCCAACGTAGTTACAAGAGCTTTGAACCGAATCGGCAAGGTCGAATCCCTCATCAAATTCCACATCTTTTTGCACCAAATTGTCGTAGAGGTATTTAAAGTTTTTCAAGCTACTCACAATGGGGTTGCCTGCCGTTTGCCCTAATCCGCAACGACTGGCAAGAAGCACCTTACTCCATTCGCGCAGATCGGCAAGGTCGTTTTTCACCCCTTTACCATTGAGAATTTTCACCAATTTGTTGCGCATCACCTGAGGCATGTTGCGACATGTGCTGCATGAACCGCAGGATTCGTCAATAAAAAACTCCATGAAGTTGAGCACCACATCTTTCAGCAGATTGCGCTGTTGACCAAAAATTATCATAGAACCACCGGTTGAAAGGTCGGAATAACCTAAGGTGCGATGAAACTCATCAGGGCCGATTAAAGTTCCCGAGGGCCCGCCAACTTGCACAGCTTGAACATCATAAGCACCTACCATATCGAGCATATCTTTAACATTGAAGCCCCAATTGACCTCATAAACGCCGGGGAACATACAATCGCCGGAGATACTGAGAATTTTTGTGCCCGTGCTGTCTTCTGTACCAAACTGCGTAAACCACTCACCGCCTTTTTCGATGATGCGCACAGCTGTGGCAAAAGTTTCAACATTGTTGATAATAGTAGGTTGGTTGAGGTAGCCTTTTTCGACCGGAAAAGGCGGTTTGTCGCGAGGTTCGCCACGTTTGCCTTCGAGCGATTCGAGCAATGCTGACTCCTCGCCGCAAACGTAAGCTCCGGCTCCAAACTGAATTCTGATATCGAAGTTAAAGCCATTGATGCCAACAATATTTTCGCCCAACAAATTCTGATCGCGCATGCTTTGAAGCACTGCTTCAAGATAATCTTTCATATAACGGTATTCATATCGCAGGTAAAGAATTCCTTCGTCGCCGCCGATGGCGAATCCGGCCAAAGCCATACCCTCAAACACCAATTCGGGTTTTTCGGTCAGAATTACCCTGTCTTTAAAAGTGCCCGGTTCGCCTTCGTCGGCATTGCAAACCACGTAATGTTTTGAGCCTTTGGTTCTGCGACAAAACTCCCATTTGAATCCGGTGGGAAAGCCTGCTCCTCCACGTCCGCGAATGTGACTGTGTTTGATTTCGGCAATCACGGCCTCGGGTGTCAAAGTGGGAAGCATGGTTTTGAGCACCTTACCCATCTCATAGTCATCGGAAAGAATCATTCCTTTGCGGCGGATATTGCTCGAAACCATCGTTTGCAACTGTGGTAATTGATTTTTTCCATCGCCGTAACTTTCGTTCATCAACTCATCCAGGCTTCTGCCTTCGCGCATATGCCGAACAATTTCTTTTACACGGTAAGGCGTGAGTTTGGTAAATACCTTGTTGTTAATGATGGCAGCAGGCTCTTGATCATTCATGCCGATGCAAGCCGTATCGAACAAGCCGATTAGGCCATCATCGGTAACTTTTCCAAATTGAACACCTACCTCTTTCTCGAAGGCTTTTTCAATGGCTTCGCGACCATACATATAAGCTACTACGCTATTATTGAGATAGATAGAATATTTACCTCTGGGTCGTGTGCTCAGAAAATGGTAAAAAGTGATGGTTTGCTCGATATCCACCTGCGACAGTTTTAAATGGATAGACAGACACGAAATGGCTTCACGACTGATGTATCCAAAATGTTCTTGGGTGTCAATAAGCATATCCATAAGACGGGTAGGATCACTGCCGTACTTTTCAATGATTTGTCTGACAATTTTTTCCATGAATGATAAAGTTGAGTGAATCAATTATTTACAAGAACAACATGTTGTTGTTAATTCGTTCACAACAAAAATAGATTCTTTTTTTAACTATGGAACAGCCGAAAGAAATTTAGAATGTTTATAAATTGGAGAGGAGGTAAGCCAATTCTATTCCCGCAAAAATCAAACTGCAATTAGTCAGGCCATTAGGTATTTTGCAACTACCAATTGCGCCAAAAGCTGCAACGACCAGAAGTTTTAACAGCTTCTATCGCACAAAAGATCATTCTTTTTTTGCCCGCAATACATGCCTTTTGCCCGGAGGGCCAGCCAATCGCTCCACCTTGAAACCCACTTCGCGCAAGGCACGTTTCACAGGCCCGCGCGCGCTGTACGTAACCAAAACACCACCCTTTTTAAGGCTATCATACACCTTTTTAAGCAAGTCAACTGTCCACAATTCACTTTGCACTTCCATGCTAAAGGCATCAAAATAAACCAGGTGGTAGTGGTTCGGGGGGAAATTAAACTGCAAAAAATCAATTTTGAACTTCGTAAGCCTAAAAAAGTCATTCAACCCAACAGTTTCTTCCCATTGAATGTGATGCATTTGTTGAAAAAAAGCAGCAAAATCAGCCAACTTAGGCAGCCGATGATACTCCATTTTTTCAATCATTGCTATCGGCACAGGAAAAGCCTCTATGGCATCATATATTATTAGGTGTTGAGATGCTACGGCATGTGAAAGCAAAGCATTAAGTCCTGTTCCAAAACCGATTTCAAGAACAATTAATGGATCGTATTGGGCCAACAAAGGCACCAGTCCGTTATTGATAAAAACCAACATTGACTCGGTATAAGCACCATTTTTTGAATGATACGTTTCACCAATATCCTTTCGAAGCAAGCTGTATGAGTTGTCATCAGTGAGGGTAAGAATGAGCTTATTGTCTTGGATTTCGGGTTTATCGGATGTGGGTTTCATGGACTTGGCGTTTCACTTTGAAAACTATTGGCAAGCCTTTTGACAAAGTACTGCCTACAAAATGTGTTAAAAACTTCTGTTATTTCGCGGGGGCAGAAGCGAAGTTCTGCATATCTTTGGCTAAAATAATCAAAAACCTTTCAACAAAACACACCATGTTATACCAACTGAGTTTATCAAGGGTGCTCTTTCTTGATATAGAAACTGTTCCCGCCGTGGCCGACTATTCGCAGCTTAGCGACAGAATGAAACACTTTTGGAACCGCAAAGCCAATCAAATTAAAACAAAAGACGAAGACCAGCCCGAGAAGCTGTATTCCAGAGCCGGAATTTATGCAGAATACGGGAAAATAATCGTTATTTCAGTTGGTTTTTTCAACGGTAACGAGTTCAGATTGAAATCGTTTTATGGAGACGACGAAAAGGAATTACTTCTTGAATTTGCCCAACTACTCAACCGGCACTACAACAACGCCGATGATATGCTTTGCGCCCATAACGGCAAAGAATTTGACTATCCATACATCGCCCGTCGCATGATTTTGAATGGCGTGGAATTGCCGTACATTCTTCAAATTGCAGGCAAAAAACCTTGGGAAGTGAAGCATTTAGACACTATGGAGCTGTGGAAATTTGGGGATTATAAAAGCTATACCTCATTGGATCTACTCACGGCACTTTTCAACATTCCCACACCAAAAGACGACATTGACGGCAGCATGGTTGGGAATATCTATTGGGTGGAGCACGATTTAGAACGTATTAGAAGCTACTGCCAAAAAGATGTTTTAGCCGTGGCACAAGTGATGCGTCGTTACCTCAACCAGCCGCTCATTCGCGAGGAGCAAGTTGTTATATCACAATAGTTTAACTTACCATCTTCACAAACCATATGGCAAATCATCTGCTCTCGAAATCCACATATATCAGGGGAAAACAATGTGAAAAATCGCTTTACCTCAACAAAAAAAGACCGTTTCTTAGAGATAAAATGAGTCCGTTGCAGTTGGCAAAATTTAAACGCGGCACCAATGTAGGTATCTTGGCTCAGGAATTGTTTCCCGGTGGCCTCGACTGCCAGCCAAAATCGCCTTCGCAGTTTCCGAAAAAGTTAATCGAAACACGCGAAGCCCTTTCCAACCCTCTTGTCAACGTTATTTACGAAGGTGTATTTCAACACGATGAAGTATTGATCATCATTGATGTTTTGGTTCGGGATGGCGAAAACTGGAAGGCTTTCGAGGTAAAAAGTTCCCTCGCAATTAGCGAAACATATTTGCAAGATGCCGCACTTCAATACTACATCATTACAAACAACGGAGTGCATTTGTCAGACTTCAGCTTAATTTTCATGAATCGGGACTACCTCAGAGGCACAAAGCTTGATGTACATCAGCTTTTTGTTACACAATCCGTTATGAAAGAAGCAAAAAAAGCGGAGTTTGACACCATTTCAGCCATAGAAAAGTTTAAAGCAGTGCTTACCCTTGAAAAATCGCCTGAGATAGCTATCGGTCCGCAATGCCAAAACCCCTACCCTTGCGATTTTATTGGACATTGCTGGAAAAATATTCCCCAAAACAGTTACCTTTACATGGAATCGCTCGATGAGAACCTGAGATTTGAATACCACAATCAAGGTGCTGTTATACTTCAAGACCTACCTGAAAATATTTTTAAAACAGATGCGCAAAAAATTCAACTTGAAGCATTTACTACAAATTCGGTAGCATTAAACAGGGCTTTGGCCAAGAAGCAAGTCCCTGATCAAAAGCAACTTAATGAGGCCATATGGGTTAAGTTACTCATTCACAGACCTGCTGTGCCTTTGTTGGCCAACACCAAACCTTACGACGCCCTACCCATCGCGATGTATGCGAAAACACCACAGAGCGAAGAAACTGTCTTTTTTGAACAATCCACCGAGGGTCTCAAAAAATTTCAGACACTAATAACAGATTTGCTAAAGCATCACCCTCTTACGATTACAGATGATAACACATTCATATTGATGTGTTTGCAAACAGCAAATCGAGCAAACGACACATCAATTTTCGAAAGGCATGAAAACTCGCTACCACTGATGGGGTTGCAACAGCTGACAAAATCAGTAGATTTTTCACTTCCGACAAAAACCGCCGACTTTTTTCTTTCCGGACTCCTCAAAGCCTTTGGAAAAAACACTTTCAAGTTGAAAGAAGAGGTGTATTTGGTCAATAACTTTATGGCTGATGAAAACGAAAATGAATCCATGCATTTGGCCGCCGAGTTGGCCCAATACGCCAAAGCCATTGCTTACTGTTTTGATAGGCTGGCAGAAATGACACATCACTAAATCCCTCAAAAACAGCCAACCAACCCTTTCAATCATTTAAAAAAAAGGATTTATCATTTCATCCTTACTTATTTCTAATTTTGACTCATGGATAGAAACATAAGAAAACCGAAAACAAATACAATGAATCCTGCTGATATTCAACGCAATATGATGGTTGAACATGGCAGGGTTCCACCCCAGGCACTCGATTTAGAAGAGGTAGTGTTGGGCGGAATGATGCTGGAGAAGGATGCGGTAAACACTGTGATTGATATTTTGCAGCCCGAGGCCTTTTATAAAGATGCCCACCAAATAATTTTCAACGCGATAAAAACCCTTTTCTCGAAATCTGAACCCATTGATCTGCTTACAGTTACCAATGCTTTGCGTTCGAGTGGCGAATTAGACCTCATTGGTGGCGCTTATTATATTTCGCAACTTACTAACAGAGTAGTTTCGGCAGCTAACATCGAATTTCATGCCCGTATTATCCTTCAAAAATTCATCCAACGCGAGCTGATTCGGATTTCATCCGACATCATCAAAGACGCTTATGAAGATACCACCGACGTTTTCGACCTTTTGGACAAGGCCGAGGCGGGTCTTTTTTCGGTAAGCGAAACCAACCTTAGACGCAGTTTTAGCACCATGCCCGATTTGGTTCATGCTGCCATTACCGATATTGAAAACGCCAAAAATTCAGATAATGATATGCGTGGCGTTCCTTCGGGCTACACCGCATTAGACGCCATCACGCAGGGCTGGCAAAAATCCGATCTCATCATTCTTGCTGCACGACCCAGCATGGGAAAAACGGCTCTCGCCCTCAACTTAGCGCGTAACGCCGCAGTAACATTTAATAAACCGGTAGCGTTTTTTTCATTGGAAATGTCTTCCGTTCAGCTGGTTACGCGTTTAATCTCGAGCGAAAGCTATCTACCGGCCGAAAAGCTTCGCAAAGGCGATTTGGCCCAACACGAATGGCTGCAATTAACCACCAAAATCACTCCTTTGGTGAATGCGAAAATGTATATAGATGACACCCCGCAGTTGTCCATTTTTGAACTAAGGGCCAAGTGTAGGCGATTAAAGCAGCAGTTTGATATTCAAATGGTTTACGTGGACTACCTTCAGCTAATGACCACCGGAGGCGAAAACAGAGGCAATCGTGAGCAGGAAATCAGCAATATTTCGCGCTCACTTAAAAGTTTAGCTAAAGAATTGGAAGTGCCGGTTTTAGCCCTTTCGCAGTTGAGCCGTTCGGTTGAATCGCGTCCGGGATCAAAAAAACCTATCCTCTCCGACTTGCGCGAATCGGGAGCTATTGAGCAAGATGCTGATATGGTTATTTTTATCTACAGACCTGAATACTACGGTCTTACTGAAGACGAAGGCAAACAAAACACACAAGGTCTTGCAATTATCAACATCGCCAAACACCGCAACGGAAAGTTGGGCGATGTAAATTTGAAATTTGTCGGTCAATTTGCCCGTTTCGACGACTTCGAAGATTTTGAAAACAAAACCAGCGACTTGATGCCAAACCAAGGTTTCGACGTTCATACCCGCATTGTTGGCTCCAAAATGAATGACGAATTCTTAGAAAATGACAATGATGTTCCATTTTAATTCAACAAAAAACTGATTTCCATGAAAACAAAAATCCTCCTCCTTTCAATGGCATTTATGCTCGTTTCAGGACAGTGGCTTCAAGCACAAAAACAAATTCAACTGAGCTATCAACTTAAAAAAGGTCAGAAATATGTGCTCGAAATCAAAAACAACCAAACCATCAATATGAGCATGTCGGGCCAATCCATGGTCCTCAAACAAAACCTCAACATGCAACAAAATGTGCTGGTAAGCGATGTTGATGACGCCAACAAACAAACCTTGGAATTGACGTATGAAAATATCCTTTTCAAGCAAAACGCGATGGGGATGGAGGTTATTTGGGATTCACAAAACCCCGACACCATCAATCCCATCAGCAAACAAATCGGACAATCATTGGGTGGCATGATCAACAATTCCATCGTAATTGTGATTGACGAAAAAGGAAATCCCATTAGTTTAAACAAAGACGAAGGCCTCAACAACCAAACCAATCTTGCCGGTTTTGAATCAGGAATGATGGTGGTTTACCCTACCGAAAAAATTTCCGTAGGAAGCACTTGGAGCACCAGTTTGAAACCCGATCCTAAGAGCGATTTCGTGATTGAATCAACTTATACTTTAGACGAATTGAAAGGCAATGCGGCCATGATAAGCTTCAGCGGAACCATTAAAGGCACTGAAATAATGGGCGAAAAAGCTTTGATCAATGGCACAATCACCGGCAAAACCGAAGTGGATACCCGCAACGGATGGGTTACAAAAGCCGCAGTAAATCAAGAGCTTCAAATGACAATGGAGCAAGCAGGCATGAAAATACCCATGAAAATGAACAGTTTCATTGAACTGAATACCAAATAACTCCCGCTGGGGATGATGAAAGATGCAGCGCAACAAAAAGTGAAAGCATGGTTAGCACCTTATACTATTGAGGTTCTAAAAATTGTACTGAGGCTGTACAGAATTATGCGTAAAATCATTTTTGTTGCAGGCTTCATCTTTATTTTTATGCTCATCTTAAGTTTTACTGATTACCCCTATTACGCTTATCACTGGTTGGGAACCAGCTTGGTAGAACCACAGAAGCAAGCCCCCGAATACATTGTGCTTCTGGGTGCAGGAAGCGTTCCGGGCAACGAAACCCTTCTTCGGATTTATTATACCGCCGAAATGGCAAGAAAATATCCGCTGAGCCAAATTATTGTCGCTTTACCCTCTGACAGCCTCGAATTCAAAAACAGCGACCATCGGCGAATGCTTCACCAGATGATACAATCGGGCATTGACAGCAGCCGCATCATTTCAGAAACAAAAGGCAGTAACACCTATCTCCAATCGAGACAAATTTTTAAAATCGTCGGCCAGCCTCAAGCCCGATTGCTCATTGTCAGCTCACCCGAACATATTCGTCGCAGCATCCTCACCTTTAAAAAAACCGGATTCACCAACCTCAATGGCCAACCTGCCTTTGAAGGTTATTTTGATGAAAATCTTTTGGTGGAAGACCCATCGGAAAAGCAAAGCCTTCAAAAACCCGGGCAGAACCTCAGTTTGCGTTACAATATGTGGAGCTATCTGCAATACGAAATTAAGGTATTAAGAGAAATTACTGCACTTGCTTTCTATAAGTTGAAAGGTTATATCTAAAAAAAGCATTACATCCGCAAACTTACTTTGCTATATTTGTAAGCAAAATCAAAAAAAATAGCGCTTCTAAAGCCTGTTTAAATCTTTCAAAAAAAACAAAATTATGAAAGCTACCTTTACAACCATTTTCATCAGTATCCTTCTTTTTGCAGGGATAACTGCTTCATCACAAACCGTTTACGAAGTTAACAAAGGCGAACGCACCGCCATTGACCTCAATAAGGTGGCCGAAACGGCTTTTGAACACGATCGGATCTTGATTAAATTTAAACCCGAGCAAGCGAAACAAATTGAAGACCAACACATTGTTCAAGCTGTTGATGGTGAAGTGAGATTTGGCATTCCTGCCTTGGACGCTTTAAACAAAAACTATAAAGTTCAAGTAGCCAAGCAGTATTTCTATTCGCCGGCCTTGGGCAACACCTTCACCGAAAAACACAAAGCGTGGGGGTTTCACCTTTGGTTTGAGCTCGTACTCGATAAAAACAGAGACGATGTAAAAGCCATTGTATCGAATTATCGAAAATTATCAGAGATTGAATTTGCCGACCCTATTTACAAAAAACGTTTGGTAGCTCCTGTATCCGAGCTGCCGTATAAAGCCGTTCAACAAGCTGAAGAAACCTCATCTGAAAAAAGTCCCAATTGGACACCAATTGATCCGCGATACAGCGATCAGTGGCACTACCACAACACCGGCCAACAAGGCGGAACAATTGACAAAGACATTGACCTTCCTGAAGCCTGGGAAATTGAAAAAGGAAACAGCGGCGTAATCGTTGCCATTATTGACGGCGGAATACAGATTAACCATCCCGATTTGGCAGGCAATATTTGGTCAGGCATTGGCTATAACTTTGCAAACAATTCATCTACCATCATACCAATTGACCATGGAACCCATGTTTCGGGAACTGTTGCGGCAGTAAGCAATAATGCAGTTGGAGTGGCAGGTGTAGCCGGAGGTACCGGCTTAAGCGATGGTGTTAGACTGATGAGCTGTCAAGTTTTTAGTAGCAATGATATCAATGGAGGATTTCATCTTGCGCCTATTTATGCTGCTGACAACGGCGCTTCCATTTCGCAAAACAGTTGGGGTTACACAAGTGTAGGTGTTTATGATCAAGCCGTACTTGATGCCATTGATTATTTTAAAACAAATGGTGGAGGAACGGCAATGACAGGAGGCATCACCATTTTTGCTGCCGGAAACGACAATTCCAGCGGCTTGTGGTATCCGGGCTGCTATTCCTCTTGTCTTTCCGTTGCTGCAACCAACAACAAAGATGAAAAAGCTTGGTATTCAAACTTCGACACTTGGGTTGACCTTTCAGCACCGGGTGGAGAAACAAACTCCGTTGCAGCAAAAGGAGTGCTGAGCACGGTAACCAACGGCGGTTACTCCTACTACCAAGGCACTTCGATGGCTTGTCCGCATACCTCAGGAGTTGCAGCTTTAATCGTTTCGTTGGCTTACGGACAGTTGACCAATACCGATGTCTGGAACATTCTCGAGAGCACAACCGAAAATCATTATTCCAACAATCCCACTTTTTTAGGAAAACTCGGCACTGGACGGCTCAATGCTTACCAAGCCCTTGTTGAAACACAAAGCTATTTAACCGGCATACTGAATCCATCCACATTTTCAGCCGCAGCTGTAAGTGCAACACAAATAGATTTACAATGGACCAAAAACGCCAACAACAATGATGTGCTGGTTGTTTGGTCGCCAACATCCACCTTCGGGGTACCTGTTGATGGAACAATTTACAACGCCGGACAAATCATTCCCGGAGGCGGAACTGTGCTGTATAGAGGTGGTGCCAATTCATTCACGCATAGCGGATTAACGCCATTAACCAATTATTACTACAAAGCTTTTTCATTTACAGTATCTAACGATTACTCAAGCGGTAGAATGGCCACAGCAACTACGCTCTGTGGCTCCATCAACACATTTCCCTTTATTGAAACCTTTGAAGACAATTCAACGAGTTTAAGTTGCTGGTCACAGGAATTTGTTCAAGGAAGCAAGTCGTGGACTTATGCAACAGGAGCAGGTGGCGGAGCCATCACCAATGCAAAAGTCGGTATGAAAAACGCACGGTTTTCAAGCAGTTCAGGTGGCCCTTACACCACCAAATTGATGTCCCCTATGCTTGATTTATCCGCGCAAATGAATTGCAAATTAAGTTTTTGGTACGGCCAAGAAGCATGGAGTGGGGATCAAAACCAACTGAAAATCTATTATCGAACTGCATCCAACCAACCATGGGTTCAAATGGGCTCAACATACAGCCTCAACATCGCCACTTGGACTCAAGTGACCGATGTTATTTTGCCCAATACCACAGCCACTTATCAAATTGCATTTGAAGGAATTGACAATTGGGGCTACGCCAATGTCATTGACCAAGTAACAATTACCACAGTACCCGTAGGTCCTTTTGCCGATTTCTTTGCCAACCCAACAACCGCATTTACCGATGAAGCCATTGTTTTTACCGATGCCTCACTCAATGGCCCGTTTACCTCCTACCTATGGAATTTTGGTTCTGCTGCACAGCCTGCCACAGCCACCGGACCAGGTCCTCATACCGTAACCTATACCGAAGCAGGTTATAAAACAGTTAGTCTGACATTAGAAGGTATTTATGTAAGTACGAAAACAAATTATGTACATATTCAACCCAATCCTTTTCAACCTCCAGTAAACCTCACTGCACTGCCGAGCGGACAAATGGTTCAACTCAACTGGCAAGCTCCTGTTGTGCAGTCTTTTGCACAAACTGCATCAAAAACATTTGTTGCACCACCTGCGAAAAACAATGCCATCAATACCCAAGCTTTTGCGCAAGAAATTGAAACCAGCCATGGGCCAACACTTATTCAAGCCGGAGAAAGCCAAGAACTGAAATCCAACACTAAATCGCTCATCTTTAACAATGGCCCCCTTGTCAACAGCCCCGGAACAGGACCCAATGGAACTGACCACAGTGTGCTCCAAGACAATACCCTCGGCTTATCAACTTTAGGTATGGGTTGTCAATTTTCAGTCGGAAATTTAATCGCCGATGATTTTACCTTAACGGATGATTGCCTTATAGAAGGTTTTACTTTTTACACTTATCAAACCGGATCGGGAACAACAAGCACCATAACAGGCTGTTATATGCAAATTCTTGATGGAAGTCCAACAGATGGCGGACAAGTCATTTGGGGAGATCTACAAACCAACATCCTCAGCTCAACTGCTTGGATCAATGGTTATCGGGTGAGCCAGACCAATGTGAATACGCAGAGACCCATCATGCAAGCGGTTTGTCAAACGCCCAACTTAAATCTCTCTGCCGGTAGCTATTGGGTTGTTTTTACCCTCGACGGCACAGGTTCAAGTGGTCCATGGGCGCCCCCAATTACAATCACAGGTCAATCAACAACAGGAAATGCAAAACAATATCAAACTTCCATCAGTGCTTGGACAGATATTGAAGACAACACCTTGTTTACACCTCAAGGCATCCCCTTTTTAATAGAAGGAACCGTATTAAATGTTGAACCTATTGGATATGAAGTATATAGAAACAACAATCTTATCACTACTACCAATGCAAACTCGACAACGTATCAAGATGGTCCACTCAACAACGGCAGCTATACTTATTTTACCAAAGCCGTTTATGATGCCGGAATTTCACCCACGTCTAATGCTGTCACAGTCGAAATCAACGATTTAGGCTGCCAACCACCCACCAATCTTTCTGCCTCAAACATTACCACAACCGCTGCCCTCATTTCATGGGATGCCAACGGAACCGGAACGGTATGGGAAATGGCCTTTGGCGATGAGGATTTCACTCCGGAAGTGGAAGGAACATTGATTCAAAATATCAATACAACCAGCTATTCGCTCACCAACCTACAATCAGAAAAAAACTACGACTTTTACCTGCGTACCAACTGTGGCGGTAGTATGAGCTCATGGAGCACAAAAGGCATGTTTACAACCCTCACTCCTCTTCCTGAAATTTATAACTTCACGGGTGGTGGCAGTTATTGCGAATTGACCATCCCATCAGGTATAAACGCCAGCTTGAACAACTCCCAAACCAATGTCATTTACACCCTGCTACGTGATGGTATTCCCTACGGATCAACCAGTCTAGGATCAGGAAACGCATTGGTATTCAACGATCTCGAAGCCGGAACTTACACCGTAACGGCAAGCAACAATGCAGGAACGGTAACCATGGATGGTGTAGTTGAAGTTCAGATGAATTTGGCTGCTACCGTTACACTCACCATCACTGCTGATGCCAACCCGGTTTGCGAAGGGAACGCAGTGCAATTTACTTCTTTGGCTACCAATGCTGGGTCATCACCAGTATATCAATGGTTTGTGAACGGAGTGAAC